>NZ_CP016443.1:2706293-3012586 GCF_001742165.1 Burkholderia stabilis
TCGCGAGCCGCTGCGGCACCGACACCGGCACGTTGCCCGCGCGCGAGATCGTCGTGCCGCCGGACGTCTGCTGGAAATCGTCGTATTTCGCGCGCAGGATCGACACGTTCGCGTCGACGCGCCAGTCCTTCGCGATCTCCGCGCCGACCGTCGCCTCCAGCCCGCGCGACGATTGCTGGCCGACCTGGATCGACTGGTTCGGGTTCAGCGGATCGGCCGTCACGAGGTTGCTCTTCACGATCCGGTACGCGGCGAGCGTCCATTCGGCCTTGCCGTCGAGGAACGACTGCTTCACGCCGATCTCGATCTGACGGCCGGTCGCGAGCGTGAAGTTCGCCTTCGACGCATTCAGCGACAGCAGCGAGCTGATCGGATCGGCCGCGACCGAGTATTGCCCGTACACGGCGAGACCGGGCTGCACGTCGTACACGGTGCCGATGCGCCAGCCCGTGTTCGCGAACACCTTCGTGAACGCGCCGCCGTTCACGAGATCGTCGCGGTTCACGCTCGCATGGTCGTAGCGCAGCCCGCCGATCACCGACCAGCGCGGCGTGATTTCGAGCCGGTTCTCGGCGAACAGTGCGTACTGGTTCGCCTGGCTGCGGTACTTCGGGTACGTGCCTGCAACGTTGATGAAACTGCCCGGATCGAAGTTGAACGGATCGACCGTCGACGTGCCCGAGTACGGCGAGTTGTTGTCGTGCTGGAACGTCGTGTGATTGAACTCGGCGCCCGCCGAGAACGTGTTGCGCATCCCGAACAGCGCGCTGCTCACGGTGGCCGTCGTCACGTTGCCGTACTGTTCCTGGTCGTGGAAGATTTCCGTGAAGCTGCTGCGTTTGACCTGCGCGGTCGACGGCAGGTACGTGTAGTACTCGGCGTCCTTCCAGTGACGGTTGCTCTTCATCCGGTACAGCGTGCTCGTCACGTTCAGGCTGTCGCTCGGCTGCCAGTTCGCGGACACCGTCGCCCAGCTGTCGCGAAACGCGATGTCGCTGTCGCCGACGTTGTAGTTCTTCTTGTCGAGCGCGCGATCGCGCGCGCCGTTCACGAGCGGCACGCCGAAATACTGCATCGGATGCTGGAAGCCCTGAGCGTACGACGCCGTCACGTACAGGTCGGGCGTCACGTCGTAGCGCAGCGCGCCCGAGATCGACAGGTTGCGCGAATTGCCGCGATCGACCCAGTTCGACGAGCGGTTGCCGCTGATGTCGAAGCGGTACGACAGCTTGTCGTTGATCGCGCCGCCGCTGCCGAACGCGGCGCGCGCCGTGCCTTCGGTGCCGCCGCCGACCTGCAGTTCGTTGCGGATCGGCGTGCGCGTCGGCTTTTTCGGCACGATGTTGACGACGCCGCCGATCGCGCCTTCGCCGTAGATCACCGAAGCCGGGCCGCGCAGCACGTCGATATGATCGACCGACCACGTGTCGAACGGGAACGTGACGCCGATCGCGCCGTACGGACGCACGCCGTCGTACAGCTGCGTGACCGACGACGCGCCGACGAAGCCGCGCGCGCCGAGCTCCGATCCGCCGTTGCCGGGATGCGGCGATTCGCTGATGCCGGTCGCGCGGCTCACCGCATCGACGATCGAGCTGTCGCCGCGCGTGTCGAGCGTCGCGCGGTCGATCTGCTCGACGCTCGCGGGCGTTTCGAACGCCGACAGGCCGAGATGGCTGCCGGTGTCGAGCGGCCGTGTGAGCGGGGCGGGCTTCTGCGCGTCGACGCGAATCGGCGCGAGCGTCGCGCTGGCGCCCTTGACGTCGCTTTCCTGCGCTTGCCCGGCCGGTGCGAAGGCGGCGAAAACGGCGGCGGGCAGTATCAATCTGAACTTCATGTTTCGGTTTCCTTCGGATCGGTGGATGCGTTTTTCGCTCACGCTGCGGCCTGCGCTGCACGGCCGAACAGCAGGCGGTCGATCAACCAGACCGCGACGATCGTGATACCCGTCAACGGGAACACGATGCCGAGCAGCACGAGTCCCGCAATCCAGCCGCGCATCGGCGGCGCGCCGCGTTCGCGCGACGGCGCGCCGAGCTTTCCGGCCGGGCGGCGTTTCCACCACATCACCGTGCCCGTCACGGCCATCGCGGCCAGCCCGAGCGACAGCACCGCGCAGATGATCTGGTTCGCGAGCCCGAAGTAACGGCCCATGTGCAGCGACGTGCCGTACGACACGGCCTGCGACACCGCGCCGTAGTCGTCGTAGCGGATGTCCTTCAGCACCGCGCCGCTGTACTGGTCGATGTAGATCGTCCGCTCCGCCTTCGGGTCGGCCGGGAAGTACGACGCGGTGAACACGCCGTCGGCGCCCGACGGCAACGCGAGCGTGTAGCCGCTCGTCACGCCGAGCCCTGCGACGATCGCGATCGCGCGGGCCAGCGGCAGCGGCGCCGGCGTCGGCGCCGACGGCGAATGCGGAACGGGCACGTTGCCGACCGCCCACGGCGTTTGCGGCAGCGGCAGGTCGTCCATCACCATTCCCGGCATCGACGCGTCCGATTCATGGTGATGGCCGGACGATGCAGCGGCCTGCGCGGGTGCGGGCATCGCGGCAGCGCCCGGGCGCGTCGAGCGCACCGACGCGCCGCCCCATGCGCCTTCCGGCGCGCCGAGGTTCACGGTCGCGGCGAGCGCCTTGAAGTTCTTGCCCCACGAGCCCGACCATGGCAGCCCCGTCAGGATGAAGGCGATCGTGCCGGCCGCGAGCCAGATGCCGGCCGTCGCATGGAGGCTCTTCCACAGCGGCCGGCCGCGCAGCGACAGGTCGGGCCGCAGGGCGCGCCCGACGCGCGCGGTGCCGCGCGGCCACCACAGCGCGATGCCGGTGCCGATCATCACGAACGTCCAGCACGCGGCGAGCTCCATCAGCAGCTCGCCCGTCTTGCCGATCAGCAGCTTGCGATGCAGCATCCGGTCGACCTGCATGAAACGGTTCTCGACGCTCAGCGTGCCGAGCACGCTGCCGTCGTACGGGTTCACGTACACGCTCTCGCGGCTGCCGTCACGGAGCCGGAACACGTACTCGGCGCTGCGGTCCGGCGCGGTCGATACCTGGACCGACACCGGCGTTGCGCCGGCCGGCATCGCGGTACGCGCGCGGGCGAGCAGCGTGTCGGGGTCGAGCCTTGGCTTGGCCAGCGGTTCGACGATCAGCCGGTGCGGATACAGCAGCGGCTCGATCTGCGGCTGAAAGCAATAGAGCGTTCCCGTGATCGCGAGGATCACCAGGAACGGCATGACGAACAGGCCGGCATAGAAGTGCCAGCGCCAGAGCGTCCGGTAACCGGCGCTTGCGGAACGGGCGGGCGAGATCGCCCGCTCGACGGTGGTCGACATGATGTCAGCTCCTCGTGGTCGTCGATCGACCGGGCCGGCGCGGGCCGGCGGTCGTCAACGTGCGGCCCACCCGCCTGCGCGCGCAGCCGGAACGGGCGGCGCGGCGTCATGCGCAGGCGAAGCGCATGGCGGCGTCGCCCGCGCGACGCGGGCATTCGGGTGAACGCTTGATTCGGATGGTGCGAAACGAACGGCATGAAGGCTCATGCACATCGACGTGCACGAGCCGCTGGGCGGGACGTTCAGCAGAACAGCGGAGGGGCGCGGGAGGGCGGGCGATCGTCGAATATCGATCGCACGACGGGAGGACAGTCGAAGTGAATCCGGAAACGCCGCGGAGCCGCGGCGGGGAACAACAGCACCAGCAGGACGAACGAGGCGAGCGCCGTGAACAGCGCGGCGCCGAATGCGCAGAGGCCGTCTCCGTTTCCGGAGGATGCGGTCTTGCCGGCATGCGCGTCGTGTTTGAGCGCATCGACGAGCGCCAGCGCATCGTTGGCCGGCGTGATCGGCGCGGCGGCATCGAAACGGGCGGCCAGTGCGGCCACGCTGACGATCAGCGGGCCGCGGCCCGAACACAGCACCACCGAGCCCGCATCCGGGCCGTCCGGATCGAGCATCACGGCGCCCGACATCAGCGCGCGGGACAGCAGCGTCACGAGGAGGAACCCCCACAGCAGCTGTCGCGCGACGCCTTGCCGGAGCAGGAAGCGGCGAAGTGCGTTCATGGCGCGCGATTGTACCTCCGTTTGCGGGGCGGGGCCGGCCGCGGTGCTGATGCGCGGTATCGGCCCGCATGCGACCGGAAGCGGATCGCGGCGCGCGGTGGCGGCAGTCAGGCCGGGCGGAACGGCCCTTCGCCCGGCGGATCGTTGGCCGGGCCGTACGACCAGGTGCCGTCCGCTCGCGCAGTCAGCACGTTGCCCGAGCGCCGGTCGAACAGGTGCCATTGTTCGTCGGACGGATCGTCGCCGTACGGCCAGGTCGTCAGCTTGCCGCGAAGGTCGAAGTCGAACGCCCACGCACCCGGTTCGGCGCCGGGCGCGAGCGATTGCAGGATCTGTCCGTCGAGACGTTGCGCGGCGGCCGCGATGTCGCCGGACCGCGATTCGCTGTGTGCGAACTCGCGGCCGTCGAGCGCGATCGACCAGTGGCAGTAGCAGATCCACAGATGGCCGTTGCCGGCGACCGTCACGCGCCGCGACGCGAGCCTGTCCCGAGCCGCGGCGGACAGGTCGGGCGAGCCGGCCCGTGGCTCCCGGACCTCCAGTTCGGGTTGCCCGAACTCGAACGTGAGGAAGCTGCCCTGGCCTTTCGTCACGGACCAGGCGGGCGTATCGCAGATGGTCGGCCAGATCCGGTCGAAGTCGGCGGCGTTCACGGGTTGCATGTCAATGGGCGGAACCGGTCGCGGCGGCGTCCTCGCGTTCGTCGTCGGCGGACAGCAGCGCGGAAAGGTCGGCCGGCGACAGCCGTCTCATCGCGCGCTCGACGTCGTGATCGTAGCGGCGATCGTTGGGGTCGAGATGCTTCTGCGCCTTTCGCCCGTATCGCTTGACGAAGACGCCGAGCTCACCGGCCAGCCGGGATTTCCGGTTCCGGGGGCTCACGCGACAAGAATGCCGGGCATGGGCTCGAATGGGACGTGGCCGTGATTGCCGTCTTCGGCAGCCGATTCGTCAAGCCGGCTCACGCCGGATACGCATCGTCGACCTTCAGGTTCGCGAGCCGGAACAGCGTGCGCAGCGTCTGCGGATGAATGTCGCGGTGCGCGGCGAGCGACGTCAGCATGAAGTCGAGCACCTTCGCGTAACGGAGCAGCACGAGGCAGCGCGCGAGATCGGGCGTGCGGCCGCGCATGTCTTCGGCGAGGTGAACCATTTCGGTGGACAGCGTGCGCGCCATCTCGAGTTCCATCTGCTGTTTCTCGGTCCAGTCGGGCAGCGGCTGTTCGAGCAGTTTCGCGAGAAAGAGCTGGAACGACGTGTCGGACGAATTGGGCAGCGCATCCATGAAGTGCCTCGTTGCTTGTGCGGATCGTTCGGGCGCTTCCGGTGGACGCGCCCGAGGGTGGGTTCGTGTCCGCGCGGTGACCGGCGCGGCTTTCACCGGAACGGAATGCAGGTTCCGTACCAGCGCCGCGATCCGATTGTTGAGCAATGTTGAGCGGTGCTGCGGCGCGGGCGGCGAGTCCCGCCGATACTGGGTTGCAGAGGCAGTCGAGGAAGGCATCCATACGTGCGGCGCGATGCGCATCGGCCGCATGGCGCGGTTCGCCGAAGCGAAATGCTTCACGGATGTAACGTAACGCCGAGATAAAACGTGTCGTGCGTTTCGGCCGGCGGACGGCACGAAGCGTGCCGCCTCGCGTCTGCCAAGCGTTCGGCCGGCCGGAGGCGGCAACGCGACGCGTTCCATCGTGCGGCGCAAACCCGCGATGCATGCGCCAGGTGTTTCAGAACCGAGACGGTTTCGCTCACGGCCGGCGATTCGATTGCGAGGCCCTTCAACTGGCCCAGCGAATCGCGGGCCAACTGTCCATGGGCAGGCGGCACGCATTTGCCAACAATCTCCGGATCCTTCCTCCGAGGTTCGACATGAGCGCCCACGGTTTCTTCTCGGCCAATCTGCTGCTGGCCTACACGGCCTATTTCATCGGTACGGCCAGCCCGGGGCCGAGCAATCTCGCGATCATGTCGGTCGCCGCGAACCAGGGGCGCAAGGCGGCGCTGGCGTTCGCGCTCGGCGTCATTTCCGGATCGATGTTCTGGGCGTCGGTGGCGGCGCTCGGCGTGTCGGCCGCGCTGCTCGCGTGGTCGAAGCTGCTGGTCGCGATCAAGATCTTCGGCGGGCTGTACCTGCTGTGGCTGGCATTCAAGTCGGGGCGCATGGCATGGTCGGGCAAGGCGGCGGCGTCGCCGAACGCGGCGCACGGGCAGCGGCTGTCGCGTTTCTACGTGCGCGGCGCGATGCTGCACCTGACCAATCCGAAAGCCATTCTCGTGTGGGTGTCGATCGTCGCGCTGTCGTCGAACGGCGCTGGCGCGTCGCACGGCGCGGTCGTGCCGGGCTGCCTCGTGATCGGCTGCCTGGTGTTCGGCGGTTATGCGCTCGTGTTCTCGATGGACGGCGCGCGCCGGCTGTACGTGCGCGGCCGCCGTGCGATGGAAGCGTGTCTTGCCGTCGTGTTCGGCGTGGCGGGGATCAGGCTGCTGGTGTCGAACGCGTAGCCGCGCAATGCTTGCCGGAACCCGGCGCCGCGCGGGCGCGCGGCAGCGGGTTCCGGCATCGAGATGGCTTCAGATTCAGAAAATGAAGCCCGTATTGATGAACTTCGAGTAGTGATCCGACACGATCGAATCGAGCAGCTGCTTGCTGCCTTCGGTCTGCTTCGCCGCGACCATCGAGCGGATCGAGAACGCGCGCAGCGCGTCGCTCACCGACAGCGTGCCTTCCGCCGAATCCTTGCGGCCCGCGAACGGGAACACGTCGGGCCCGCGCTGGCACTGGCAGTTGATGTTCACGCGGCACACCTGGTTCACGAGCGGATCGACGAGCGCGCCGATCTGCGCCGGATCGGAACCGAAGATGCTGACCTGCTGGCCGTGATCCGACGTCGTCACGTAGTCGAGCGCGGTGTCGACGTCGTCGAACGGCGCGACCGGAATGATCGGCCCGAACTGTTCCTCGCGATACAGCTTCATCCCTTCGGACACCGGATACACGACGGCCGGATAGAACAGCGTCTTGCTGAACTCGCCGCCCGACGCGTTGACGACCTGCGCGCCCCTGGCCTTCGCGTCGTCGATCGCATCCGTCATGTACGCCGTGCGATGCATGCCGGGCAGCGGCGTGATGCTGACGCCTTTCTCCCACGGCATGCCGATCTTCAACTGTTCGAGCGCGGCGGTGAAGCGCTTCAGGAATTCATCGACGATCGAGCGGTGCACGAGCAGCATCTTCAGCGCGGTGCAGCGCTGGCCGTTGAACGACAGCGCGCCGAGCAGGCATTCCTTCACGGTGAGGTCGAGATCGGCGTCGGGCAGCACGATCGCCGCGTTCTTCGCGTCGAGGCCGAGGATCGCGCGCAGCCGGTGCGACTTCGGGTGCTGCTTCTTCAGGTGGTCGGCCACCTTGCTCGAACCGATCAGCGCGAGCACGTTGATCTTCCCCGATGCGAGCATGTGCGGCACGACCACCGCGCCCGGCGCGTAGATCGTGTTGATCACGCCTTTCGGGAATGCGTCGCGGAACGCCTCGAGCAGCGGCTCGAACAGCAGCGTGCCGTACTGCGGCGGCTTGAACACCACGGTGTTGCCCATCAGCAGCGCGGGGATCAGCGTCGCGAAGGTTTCGTTCAGCGGATAGTTGTACGGGCCCATGCACAGCACGACGCCGAGCGGCGTGCGGCGGATCTGGCCGATCGTGCCTTCCGCGATCACGAAGCGCGAATTCGCGTTGTCGAGCTCCTTCAGCGCGTCGATCGTCTGCGTCATGTACGTGACGGTGCGGTCGAATTCCTTCTGCGAATCGGCGAGGCTCTTGCCGATCTCCCACATGATCAGGTTCACGACGAGCTCGCGCTGCGCGACCATCCGCTTGATGAACTCCTGCATGCACGCGATGCGTTGCTCGACCTTCATCGTCGGCCACTCGCCGCGGCCCGAGTCGTATGCGCGTACAGCAGCGTCGAGCGCCGCGTCGCTTTCCGTTTCGCCCATCACGGGATAGCTGCCGATCTCGACCTGCTCGACGCTGCCGTCCGCCTGGCGCACGCACACGGGCGACAGCACGGTTTTGGTCGTGCCGTCCCAGGGCCGCAATTCGCCGTCGACGAGCGACACGCGCTGGTGGATCGGCGAAGCGAGCCGGAACTCGGCGGGGATGTCCTGATAGGCGGGAAACAGATGCTGCAGGGAGGCGGAATCGGGCATGACGGTCTCGTTTGACGGGGTGTCCGGGAAGGACGGGCGATGCGAATCCTGAGCGGGGGCGATCCTCGATCCTGAATCGGCATGATGACGCGCGCGCGACGGAGCGTCACGCGAGAACATGGCCGAATCGGCGAATGGAACCAGTTCCATTAAAAAGGAACGCCGCCGTGAATGCAAGATTTGCCGAGCGGCGTCGCGTTAATCGTAAGCATTTGGAAAGACTGTTGCCGAATGGCCGGTATAACGCGTACGGGGCACCCGCAAACGTTTCACTCTGGCGGGTTTGAGCGGATAATGGCGCGGCGCGGCGAAGAAAAAAATGAAGTGAGCCTGAGAGAGCAGACGTAGTGAAGAACAGAAGAAGGTCCGCCGCGTCGCCGAAGCGAGGTCGGCTGCCCGGAGCGCCGGGTCGGGGTTGCCCGACCCGGCGCGCACCGGACATCGAACGCGTATCGCCGGCATCACCCGATCATTCGTGATCCTTTCAAATTCCCTTCGTTTTCGAATTTCCGAATTCCACTTTTTGTCCGATCGCCATCGCACGCAACGCGTGATGCGCCGATTGCGACCGCATTCTTCTTCCGCTGAACCCACGCCGTCGCACGAATCAATTTCGTGAAAGCGAAAGGCATTCGTCAGGAATCCAGACTGCAAAACGCCGGCACGTTGCGGACAGGCGACATCTCGCACACGGTCGATAAAAATTAATTAAAAACACGAATCATTCTCGTTTAATATTTCGCTCCGTTACGAGTCGTGACCAGCCGTCACGGCTTCTTTCGTGCCGGTTGTGCCGGCCGGCATCCACCCGCGCCGGCCGATCGCCGGCCGGCATGCGCGACGGGGCGATCCCCCGCGCGCCTCTTCTTCTTCACGGAAAGGATGTGGTCAGCGATTCGCCGCCTGCTTCGCGCGTTGGCCGCACGCGTTTCCGTTCGCCGTTTTTCTTCAGCCTCTACCTCAACGATGAAACTCAACAAGAGCGCCTGCCATGCGCTTCTGATCGCCACGTCGCTGGCCGGCGCCCGTACTTCGTTCGCGCAGGCGAATGACGCGGCGACGACGCTGCCCGCGATTTCCGTCAACGCGGCCGCCGAGCGCGCGTCGTACGACGCGGGCCACTCGCGCGCGGCGACCAAGACCGACATGTCGCTGATGGACGTGCCGCAGACGGTGAACGTCGTCCCGCACGCGGTGATCGAGGATCAGAACGCGACGTCGATGCAGGACGCGCTGCGCAACGTGCCGGGCGTCGGCTTCTCGGTCGGCGACGGCCAGCGCGACCAGATCACGATCCGCGGCTTCAACAGCATCACGGATCAGTACGTCGACGGCATTCGCGACGATGCGCTCTACTATCGCGACCTGTCGAACGTCGAGCGCGTCGAGGTGCTGAAGGGGCCGGCGGCCGTGCTGTACGGGCGCGGCTCGGCGGGCGGCATTGTGAATCGCGTGCTGAAGCGGCCGGAGGCGAACCCCGTGCGCGATGTGGGCGTGACGCTCGGCACGCGCGGCGAGCGGCGCGGCGAATTCGACCTCGGCTGGAACGCGAACGACGCGGCGCGTTTCCGCATCACCGGCGCGGCCGAGAACTCGAACAGCTTTCGCGACCAGTTCCAGCTCAATCGCCAGGCGATTGCGCCGTCCGCGCAGTTCAAGCTCGACAGCAATACGGTGCTGAACGTCGAATTCGACTACCTGCATGACCGCCGCACGTCCGACCAGGGGCTGCCCGCGTATCTCGGCCGGCCGGTCGACGTGCCGATCAACACGTACTACGGTTCGGCCGATGCGGCGAACAGCTCGTACAACGATGTGTCCGCGAAGAGCGCGACGGTGTCGCTCGATCATCGCTTCAGCGATTCGCTGTCGTTCCACGGCGCGATCCGCGCGTACGACTTCTCGCTCGAACGCAAGAACTACGTCACGTACGAGCCGATCAAGACCGCCGCGCATCCGGTCGTGACGCTCGACCAGTCGACGCGCCAGCGCACCGACCACGGCATCGACGGCCTGTTCGAACTCACGCAGAAGACCTCGCTGTTCGGCATGCGTCACGAGCTGCTGTACGGGCTGGAGCTGTCGCAGCAACAGAAGTTCGACACGATCTACAGCGTGTCGAAGGTCGCGACCTACGATCTCTTCAATCCGCAGCCGGTGATCCTGCCCGGCGTGCCGACCGGCGCGCGTGCGAAGACGAATGCGTCGACCGTCGTCGGGCTCGCGGGCGTCTACGCACAGGACCTGATCTCGCTGACCGAGCACTGGAAGGTGCTTGCGGGCCTGCGCTTCGACTACCTGAACCAGATCCGCCACGACTACACGTCGTCGAACGTCAATCTCGACCGGACCGATCACGCATGGAGCCCGCGCGTCGGCCTGATCTACGAACCGCTCGACTGGCTGACGCTGTACGGGTCGTTCAGCCAGTCGTTCTCGCCGCTCGCCGATACGCTGATCAGTTCCGGCGCGTTCGCGAACGGCGCCGCGCTCGCGCCGCAGAAAACCACCGCGTACGAAGTCGGCTCACGCTTCGACCTCGGCGGCAAGGCGACGGCCAGCGTCGCGTTGTTCGACATGCGCCAGACCAACCAGCAGATCGGCGACCCCGCGAATCCCGGCTATGCGCTGCCGATCGGCACGCAGCACGTGCACGGGATGGAGCTGGGCTTCACCGGCGAGATTGCGCCGAAGTGGTCGGTGTATGCGGGCTATGCGTACCTGAACGGCACGGTCGACGGTTCGGCGCAATCGACGGCGGCCGGCCTCGCGGTGTCGAGCAACACGCCGGGGCTGATGCCGCGCCACAGCGCGAACCTGTGGGTCAAGCGCGAGCTGCCGTACGGCTTCTATGCGGCGGCCGGCATGCAGTTCCAGTCGGCGCGTTACACGTCGGCGAGCGACCTCGTCACGCTGCCGTCGTTCACGGTGTTCAACCTGGGCGCCGGGTATCGCAGCAAGAAGGTCGACGTGACGCTCACGCTCGACAACCTGTTCAACCGCCGCTACTTCATTGCGGCGCACGGCAACGCGGACCTGTACAACATGCCCGGCGATCCGCGCACGCTGACCGCGACGGTCAAGTGGCACATGTAACGCGTTCGCTGCGCGACAATGCGGGCTTTCGTCAGGACGGCCTGCATTTCATTGCCCATGATCCGGAAACCGATTGATGTGTCGAGCATGAACGGCCGCGCGCGCATGCTGTGCGTGGCGCTGCTGACGTGCGGCGCAGCCGCGGCGGGCGCAGTACGCGCACAGTCGATACCGGCCGACGCAGAGCCGGATTGCCGCGCAGTGCATATCGCGCGGACGATCACGCTGTCGGGCCGTTACGCGCTCGACTACGGCGACGAATCGATCGGGTCGGACGTATGGTTCGAAGCGGATGACGCATCGGCGCGGCGCTTGCCGGAGCGTTCGCAACGCGCGGGCGTGATCGACTTCACGAACCAGCGCGATGCGATGCGCAGCCTGCGGATGCCCGCCGCGCAGCCCGACGGCGTGTGCCGGCTGGAAGGGCGGGCGACGATCGTGATCCGCGATCTGGAAACGGCGTGCCCGGGGCTGGAGACGCCCGATCGCGCGCGGCTGGTGAAGGTGATCTCGGCAGGGTTGCCGGTGCGGCGCGCATGCGACGCCGCCGCGCCGTGACCGGCAGGCTGCACCTTACTCGACGTCCTCGTCGTCCTCGTCGTATTCCGCGGTGGCGCCGTCCGCATCCGGCGCCGCATAGGCGCTCGCCTGTTCCAGCAGCCAGCCGCGAAACAGTTCCAGCGGCTTGCTGTGGCTGAGCTCCGTCGGATACACGAGGTAGTACGCCGAATCGCCGACCGTCGCCGCGTCGCACGGCACGATCAGGCCGAGCTGCTGCAACTGTTCCTCGACGAAGAATTTCGGCACGAGCGCGATCCCGAGCCCGGCCGCGGCCGCGCTGATCAGCATCGTATGCAGCTCGTAGCGCACGCCCTGCATCGTGCGGATGTCCTCGACGCCGTGCGTCTCGAACCACTGCGCCCACGCGCCGGGACGCGTCGTCGAGTGCAGCAGCGGGTACGCGAGCAAGTCCTCCACGCGTTCCACCGGCCCGTCGAGCAGCGCGGGCGAGCAGATCGGCACGACTTCCTCGCCGAACAGGTAGTCGGACGACGTGCCGGGCCAGGTCGGCTTGCCGTAGTGGATCGCGGCTTCGAAGTGCGTGTCCTCGAACGAGAACAGGTCGGTGCGGCTGCCCATGTTCACGCGCACGTCCGGCGTGCGGTCGTAGAAGCTCTTGATGCGCGGGATCAGCCAGTGCGACGCGAACGTCGGCAGCACCGCGAGCTCCAGGTAGCCGCCGCCGCTGCCGTGCGCGATGATCGACAGCGTGTCGCGGTCGAGCGTTTCCAGCGCGCGCCGCACCTGCGTGCCGTACAGCTTGCCGGCGCGCGTCAGCACGACGCGCTGCTTCACGCGCGCGAACAGCCGCACGCCGAGGCTCGCCTCGAGCGTCGCGATCTGGCGCGATACCGCGCTTTCGGTCAGGAACAGCTCCTTGGCCGCGTGCGTGAAGCTCTCGTGGCGCGCGGCGGCTTCGAAAGCCACGAGCGCCCCCATGTTGGGAATCTTGAATTTGCGCATGATGCTCGGTTTGTCTGATGAACGGGGCCGCACCGCGCAGAGTGTAAGGCAGGGGCGACGGGTGGCTGATAGTTCCAAAAACTCATCACATATCAATTTAATCTCGCTTTACGCCCGGCTGCAACCCTTTGAATAATGCTCCCCACGCAAGGTCAGGCGCCCGCGGGGCAGCCGGCCGACGAGTTGCCGGCACGTTTGCCGGCGGTCCCCCGAGACGAGAATCCTGATGCGCAATCCGAATATCGAGAGCTTGCTGACGAAGCTGCTGGGACAGGCGAAGACCGACGCCCTGTTCTCGACCCTGAACATGCCGGCCATCCTCGAAGAGTGGGAAGACGGCGTCGTGACGCGCGCGGAAATCGCGCAGGCGATGAACATGGCGCTGTTCGAAGGGCTGCTCGAGCGTTCGGCGAACGGCCGCGCGTATACGGCCGACGCGATCGGAAGCGGCGGCTCGGTGTACTTCGATCACGGCGCGCTGCGCACGGTGCGCTGGCCGCACACGGGCGCGCTGCCGCCGGGCGAGGCCGCGTTCACGCGCATCCTGCGTCCGCTCGGCTTCCGCCTGAACGGCCGTTATCCGCTCGACAAGCTCGGCATGACCGGCCGCGCGTATGCGCACGAGGATGCGCCGGACGAAATCGCGCAATTCTTCGTCAGCGAGCTGCATCCGGAGCGTTTCTCGAAGGAATTCCAGCAGGCCGTGACGAACGTCGTGAGCACGTCGCGCGATCCGCTGTCGCCGGCGGCCGTCGCGCTGCTGTGGGAAGTCGAGCGCGAAGGCTGGCTGTCGCTCGACGCCGCGCATGCGCTGCTGCCGGAGATCGTCGGCGCGTTCGCGCGCCAGCACGACATGCCGAACGAGCTCGACTACGAAACGCTGCTGATGGAATCGGCGGAAATGGCGTGGATCTCGACCGAAGGCAACGCGTTCAACCATGCGACCGACCGCGTCGCCGACGTGTTCAAGCTGTCCGACGACGAAAAGGCGAAAGGCCGGCCGATGAAGCCGGAAGTCGAGCGCTCGCGCTCGGGCCGCGTGTTCCAGACCGCGTATCGCGCGGATACCGTCGAGCGCGAGTTCCGCACGCGCGACGGCGGCACGGTGAAGCGCAACGTGCCGGGGTCGTTCTACGAGTTCATCACGCGCAAGCGCACGTTCGACCAGGCGGCGCGCCGCTGGGTGACCGACCTGCGTTTCGATGCGGGCAACGCGCAAGGCATCTTCAAGATGACGGCGAGCGCGGCGAAGTAACGGATGCGAAGCGGTAAACGGATCGGGCAGGACGTGCGAGCGTCCTGCCCGATTTGCGTTGGTTCGGCGCCCTGCGATGCGGATGACGCCGCGGCATTCGGATGGCCGCGCGCGCGGCAGATCACTGCGTTGCCGCCGATTGCGCGGCCCGGAAAGAGGGAAGGGGAAGGTGCTGCGGAGACGGCCGGCGCGCGCCAGGCGCCGCATCGTCAGAAGATGTGCGTGATCAGATAGAACAGCACCAGCAGCCCGACCGGTACGCCGAGCAGCCAGGCGATCAGATATTTGCCCATGTCGTTGTCCTGGTGGCCGCAGCGCCGGCGGCGCCGCGGCGGGTGAGGTTCGCCGATCGCGTTACAGCTCGCGATCGAAATCCTTCAGTTGCTTCTCGGCTTCGTCGCGGGCAATCCCGTACCGCTCCTGGATCTTGCCGGCCAGATACTCGCGATTGCCGTCGGCCACCTTCAGGTCGTCATCGGTCAGCTTGCCCCACTTGGCCTTCAGCTGGCCGGTGAGTTGCTTCCATTGGCCCTTGATCTTGTCCTCGTTCATCGTGTGCTCCTGTTGGGTGATTCGGGGATAAAAGGCGCGGCGTCCGCCGCGCGGGAGGTCAGGCCTTCGCCTTCAGGCCGGATGCGTCGACGTGCTTCACGCCCTTGATCGCGCGTGATACGGCGATCGCCTTCTTCACGGCGATCTTGCTGGGCAGTACGCCCGTCAGCGTGACGACGCCGTCGACCGTCTTCACGCCGATGTCGAAACTCTTCACGCCGTCGGTGGCGGCCAGCTGGCTCTTCACCTTGGTGGTGATCCACGTGTCGGTGACGGGCTGGTTCGATTCGGCGGCCATGCCGTTGTCGGCCGAGGCGGTCTGCGCTTGCGCGTTCGTGAGCGGTGCGGCGCTGAGCAGGAAAGCCGCGCTGACGGCGAGCAGTGTCGAAAGGTGCGGGGTCTTGTTCATGGATGGGTTCTCCGTCGATTGGCGTGGGTGAATGGATGAATACGGTGGATGAATACGGCAGGCGGCATCCGTTACCGGACGATCGGCGTGTCGTAGCCGGGCTCGCGCGGCGGGATGTCCGGGCGCGGCACGTCGGGCGGCAGCGGGACCGGCGGGTCCGTGCCGGGCGGCGGTTCGGGCGGGCTGTCCGGATGCGGTTCGGGCCGCGTCGGATCGGGAGTCTGATGCAGTTTCATCGTGCTTCTCCTCTGCGGTTCGGAAGGGCAGCGCATGAGCGCCGATGCAGGACCAGCGTACCGGTGCAAGGACGGCCGTACATCGCGCAAATTCACCTGATCGGCTAGTGCGTTTGCACGGGGGGGCGGAGACGGGGCGGGTGGGTGCCGGGTGCCGGCGGCGCGGGGGAATGCGCGCGCGGCGGCTGCTTCGCGGATCGGCGGGATGCCGCACGGTGGCGGCGCGCCGTGCGAATGTACTATTGCGGATAGTGCATTCGCGCCTGTTGCGCACCGGCGTGGCAAGCGATCATCGCCACACGCGCCGGCCGGCGCGTGTCGACGAACAGGCGACCGCGGCCGCGGCCATGTTGACTACGTGGAACGATTCGATGAACGAACAGGTAAACGAACAGGTGCTCAAGTCGCATACCGACCGGCGCCAGCTGCACCAGATCATCGCGGGGCTCACCGAGGGCGTGATCCTGGTCGAGCCCGACCAGCGGATCGTCTGGGCGAACGAAGCCGCGCTCGCGATGCATGGCGTGACCGAGCTGAACGCGCTCGGCGCGACCGTCACCGAGTATCGCGAGCGATTCCGGCTGCGTTACCGGAACAACCATCCGGTGCGCGACGGCCACTATCCGATGGATCGCGTGATCGCGGGCGAGGAGTTCAGCGACGTGACGGTCGAAGTCGAATCGGCCGCCGACGAAACCGTGAGCTGGGTGCACCGGATTCGCAGCCTCGTGCTGACGAACGCGGCCGGCGAGCCCGACTGTCTCGCGCTCGTGCTGCACGACGCGACCGAATGGGCGAGCGCCGAGGAGCGCTTCGAGCGCACGTTCAACGCGAACCCGGCGCCGGCCGTGATCTGCCGGCTCGACGATCTGCGTTACGTGAAGGTCAACCAGGGCTTTCTCGACATGACGGGCCACGCGCGCGACGACGTGCTCGGCCGCTCCGTCTACGAAGTCGACGTGCTCGAACAGGCCGAGCGGCGCGAGCTCGCGATCGAGCGGCTCGGCGAAGGCGCGACGATTCCGCAGATGGAGGCCGTGCTGAAACTCGCGGACGGCAGCACGAAGGCGGTGGTCGTCGCCGGGCAGCCGATCGACATGAACGACGAGGCGTGCATGCTGTTCACGTTCATGGATCTCGAGCCGCGCAAGCAGGCCGAGCGCGCGCTGCGGCAAAGCGAGGAGCGTTTCGCGACCGCCTTCCGGATGGCGCCGGTCCCGACCGCGATCGTCACGGCCGACCGCTTCGAACTGCTCGACGTCAATGGCGCGTTCGCGGCGATGACGGGCCATCCGCAGGACGACCTGCTCGGCAAATCCGCGGACGAGATCGGGCTGTGGGCCGAGCGCGGCGCATGGCAGCGCATCGAAAGCCGCGTCGCGCGCGACGGCAACGTGCGCAACGCGGACGTA
This sequence comes from Burkholderia stabilis, assembly GCF_001742165.1. Classification (NCBI taxonomy): domain Bacteria; kingdom Pseudomonadati; phylum Pseudomonadota; class Betaproteobacteria; order Burkholderiales; family Burkholderiaceae; genus Burkholderia; species Burkholderia stabilis. The sequence goes on from NZ_CP016443.1 coordinate 2,723,051, forward strand.
CAGATCCGCACGCGCGACGGCGACGTGCGCGATTGCGTCGTGTCGGCCGACCCCGTCGCGATACACGGGCGCGATTGCCTGCTCGTCGCGCTGCTCGACATCAGCGATCGCAAGCGCACCGAGATGGAGCTCGTCTATGCGATCGAAACCGCGATGCAGGATGCGTCGTGGTTCAGCCGCACGCTGATCGAGAAGCTCGCGAACGTGCGGCGCGCGAATGCCCCGGATGCGGGCGCGCAACTGTCGGACCTGACCGCGCGCGAGCGCGACGTGTTCGACCTGCTGTGCCACGGCCTCGCGGACAAGGAGATCGCCGGCCGCCTCGGGCTCGCGCCGAACACCGTGCGCAATCACGTCGCGACGATCTACGCGAAGCTCGACGTGCACAGCCGCGGCGAGGCGATCGTGTGGGCGCGCGAGCGTGGAATCGTCGGCGCGGCCGAAGCGAACGGCGCGCGCGAGAAGGGCGGCGCGAAGGGCAAGGACTGACGCCGTCGGTACGAATGCACCATGCGTGCTGGTGCATCCGTATCTGCCGCATGCGGCGCGCGCTTGCGATCCTGTCCACTCGGCGGTGCGGCGCAGGCCGTCACATCGCCGGTTCTCCCCAACCATCGCAGGAGACGACCATGGACAGGAATCGCATCGAAGGCAAGCTCAAGCAGGTCAAGGGTTCGGTCAAGGAAGCACTCGGCAAGGTGACGGGCGACCGCAAGGCGGAAGCGGAGGGCGTCGCCGAACAGCAGGCCGGCAAGATCCAGGAGCAGGCCGGCGAGGCGGCCGATGCGGTGCGCAAGCATACGGGCACCGATCGGCACTGACCGATCACGCATCGCGACGGGCCGCCGATGCGGTGATGCCCGATCGGCATGACCGCGGCGCGCCTTTGTTCGCGGGCGTCAGCGCGCATTCGGGTTGACGCGTTTCACCCGCGGCCCGCCGTCGCGCGGGCAGTGCGCCGTTCGGGCGGCCGGAACTTGATGACAAATCCTCACAACATAGTTCCGATATTTCGTTTGCTGCACGGGTATTGGCTACCCACAATCCATTCACCTCTTTCGCGGTGAAAGGTTCTTCGGAGACGGAGCCGCGGTGACCGTCCGGCGCGCGTCGAATGACGCTGGCGACGGACGAAAAAACATCGGCCCGAAGGAGGTCGCCGACGCGCGGCAGTCGCGCGTTGCACCCCGACCCACAGAAGAAGGACTGCCCGATGACGTTCCGCATCCGCTCGCTTTCCGGCGTCGCATTGACCGCCGCGATCCTCGCATTCCAGACCGGCGCGGCCCATGCGCAGGAGACGGTCGTCAAGGTCGGCGTGGCCGGCCCGCTGACGGGCGGCGGCGCCGCATACGGCAAGGACATCGAGAACGGCGTGCGCATGGCCGTCGACGAGGCGAACGCCGCACACCCGACGGTGGGCGGCAAGCCGGTGAAGTTCGTCGTCGCGTCGCAGGACGACCAGAGCGATCCGCGCACCGGCGTGCAGGCCGCGCAGCAACTCGCCGACGCGCAGGTGGCCGTCGTGATCGGCCACTTCAATTCGGGCACGACGCTGCCCGCGTCGAAGATCTACGCGAAGGCCGGCATTCCGATGATCACGCCGTCGGCGACCAATCCCGACATCACGCGCGCCGGGCTCGGCACCGTGTACCGCGTGATCGCGACCGACACGCAGAACGCCGGCAACGCAGGCGCGTATGCGGCGAGCGTGACCAAGGCGAAGCGCATCGCGATCATCGACGATCGCACCGCATTCGGCCAGGGCGAAGCCGACGAATTCGAGAAGGCGGTGAAGGCGAACGGCGGCACGATCGTCGCGCGTGAATTCACGAACGACAAGGCTGTCGACTTCAGCGCGCAGCTCACGAAGATCAAGAGCACGAACGCCGATCTGGTGTTCTTCGGCGGTCTCGACGCGCAGGCCGCGATGCTCGTGAAGCGCATGCGTCAGCTCGGCATCCGCGCGCAATTCCTCGCGGGCGGCGGCGTGATGAACGCGAACTTCATCAAGCTCGCCGGCAACGCGGCGGAAGGCGCGGCCGTGTGGGAATACGGGCAGCCGCTGTCGCGTCTCGCGAAGGGCAAGCAGTTCGAAACGAAATTCAAGCAGAAGTACGGCGTCGACATGCTCGCGTATGCGCCGTTCGCGTACGACGCGACGTGGATCGCGATCAACGCGATGCAGAAGGCGAACTCGACGAAGCCGGCCGATTTCAACGGCGCGCTGAAGGGTACGCGCTACGACGGCATCACGGGCACGATCGCGTTCACGAACACGGGCGACCTGAAGAACCCGAGCTCGACGCTCTATGAAGTGAAGAACGCCGCGTGGCAGCCCGTCACGACGAAATCGGCGGACTGAACGCCCGCGCGCAGGCTTTCGCGGCGATGCCGGACGTGCTGAAATACCCGGAGCGATCGGTTGCGATCGCGGCGCACGCCGGGGCGATCGCCCGGGAACACTGCACGCGCGGCGCCGCGCGCGACGCGGCACGAACAACCCTCGGGCGCGGCCGGCTGGCCGCGCTTTTTACGTGCAACTGGAGTCAGTCGTGAGTTCTCAAGTCGTCATCGTCGGCGGTGGTGTGATCGGCAGCTCGATCGCCTACTTCCTGCGCGCCACCGATCCAACGGTATCCGTGACCGTCATCGAGCGCGATCCCACTTATGCGCGCTCGTCGTCGGCGCTGTCGGCCGCGTCGATTCGCCAGCAGTTCTCGACGCCGCTGTCGATCGAGATGTCGCTGTTCGGCATCGACTTCCTGCGCACGATCGGCGAGCGGCTGGAAGTCGACGGCAACCGGCCGTCGATCGATCTGCACGAAGGCGGCTACCTGTTCCTCGCGACGCCGGCCGGCGAGGCGACGCTGCGCGAGAACCATGCGCTGCAGACGCGCCTCGGCGCGGATATCCGGCTGATGGATCGCGATGCGCTGCACGCGAAGTTTCCGTGGCTGAACGTCGACGATCTCGTGTCGGGCGCATACGGCGTGAGCGGCGAAGGCTGGTTCGACGGCTACGGGCTCGTGCAGGCGCTGCGCAAGAAAGCGCAGGCGCTCGGCGCGCGCTATGTGGCGGCCGATGTGAAGGACGTCGTGCGCGACGGCCGCAAGGTCACGCACGTGGTGACGGCAGACGGCGAACGCCATGCGTGCGACACCGTCGTCAACGCGGCCGGCGCGTGGACGCGCACGCTGTCATCGATGATGGGCATCGACATTCCCGTGTATGCGCGGCGCCGCAGCATCTTCAACGTGTCGTCGCCGGCGAAGCTCGCGGATTGCCCGCTGCTGATCGACCCGACGGGCGTGTATTTCCGGCCGGAAGGGCGCACGTATATCTGCGGGACGTCGCCGAGCCCGGATCGCGACCCGGACGACCTGCCGCTCGACGAAGTCGATCACGACTTGTTCGACGAGGTGATCTGGCCGACGCTCGCGAACCGCGTGCCGGAGTTCGAGGCGCTGCGCGTGGAGAACTGCTGGTCCGGTTATTACGAGTACAACGTGTTCGATCACAACGCGATCATCGGGTATCACCCGGATCTCGACAACGTCGTGTTCGCGAATGGCTACAGCGGCCACGGGCTGCAGCAGGGGCCGGCGACGGGGCGCGGGGTCAGTGAACTCATTCTGGGCGGGCGGTATGACACGCTCGACCTGTCGTCGCTCGGCTGGGCGCGTGTGCTGGAAAACCGGCCGATCGTCGAAAAGAACGTCGTGTAGCGCGGCGTGAGCGCCCGTCCGGTGTGGGGCGGGCGTCATTCTCCTTGTGTCTCAACCCATTGGCCCGACGTTGTCGGGCTTTTTTTTGCGCTGCGGTTCTGCGCAGACGATCGGCGAACGCGGCCGCGCGGGCGATGTGTCACCACGTGGCCGGGTGACGGCCGCCGCTTCGTCACTTCGTCATATGAGGTAATAGCTGTAATCCGGCATGAAATCTTCTTTTCGATGGCTCGGGCTAGACTGGTCTCGCCTTGTCCCCCCAAGGCGTTGTGTAGTCTCCGCTTGGCCCGCGCTTTCCGGCGTGGGCCAATTTTTCGGGCTGGCATCGGCGGCGATCGAACGATCACCGGCCGGATGCAGATTGGAGGAAACCTGCGTGACCATTCGCCCGACAGCCCGTGATGCCGGTTCGCTCGTGCGCATCATTGCGTTGAGCGCGGCGACGGCAACCGCCCTGATGACCACGTTGCCGGCCGCTTTCGCACAGGCCAGTGCGCCCGTGACCAGCAGCGTATTCGTGCACCCGCCTTACGATACGGGCAACAGCGCGATCAACGAGAATTTTCAGTACATCGCCCATCCGCCGATACGGCCGGTCGCCGCGAGTGCGCCAACGGCCGTGCACGGTTCGCACCGGGGCCGTCGCGGACAGGCGGGTACGACGAGCGCGGCGGGCGGCGGTGGGAACAACACGGCGGCCGTGCCGCTGCCGACGATGCCGGCGGACACGCCGGCCAATCCGCCGGTTTCGCAGTAGCCGCTTTTCCCCGGAAGCTTCCGGGACAGCAACATGACGATCGGGCGCCAACCGGTCGATCGTCCGACAGAACGTCGTGTAGTGCGGCGTGGCCGCCCGGGATGGGGTGGTCGGGATTCTTCTTGTGTTCTCAGCTTGGCGGCCCGACTGTATGTCGGGCCTTTTTTTCGTCGCACGAGCGACCGACTGATTCGCCGGTCGTCGGCACCGTACTTCGCTCAAGTACACTCGTGCTCTCGTCACGCGAACGGCACCAGCATGGACAGTCAGCTTTGGATCATTTGCGGGCTTACGTTTGTCATCCATGTGATCGCGACACTGGCGTATGCCGTGCGGATCGCCGGGGTTCGCACACGTCGTATCGCGTTGTCGTTTTCCTTGTTCGGGATCATCGCGCTGGTTTCCCGGACCGCCAATTCGTTTCAAGGGCCGTTCATTGCGAAGCGGGTCGAAATGGATATCGCGCACCGGATGGGCAGCGGGTTGCTCACCGACTTTCGATTCTTCCTGCTGAGCGCCACCGTGGCGAGCATCGTCGGAGCGTTCCTGATTCCGACCTTCCAGCGGTATTTCAGCCGCGCCGTCGAGCACTTTCAGGCGAACCGTTCGATTCCCCGGCTGCTGCTGGACGCCTGCAGTCGCGCAGGCGTCAACTATCTGCGGATCGGCGCGCGCATGCCTTCCCGTCACAACGTCACGCAACTGGCCTCGAGTACCGGCGTGTCGCGGAAAGTCATCGTGCTGAACGTCGTTGCCATGGCGATCTGGACGGTCGGCGTGTTCGCGTCGCTGTACGCGGGCTACCTGAAACCCGACCTGAGAGTGACGTGCGCGAATCTGTCGTCCGTCATCAACGGTTTCGCGACCGTGGTGCTGGCCGTCGTCATCGACCCGCAGGTTTCCGTCATGACCGACGATGTCATCGAAGGCCGGATCTCGGAAAACAGCTTTCGCCGGGCCATCACGACGCTCGCCGGCGCGCGCGTGCTCGGCACGCTGTGCGCGCAGGCTGTGCTCGTTCCGGCGGCATGGGTGATCGTCCGCGTCGCCGAATTTATCTAGCGCGATATGGTACCCGGTGATCCTCTACCGATTTGCCCGCCCCTTTGTTAATGTGTCTTCGATTCAGCCCCCGGATGTCCAAGGCAAATATGGAAATCAAGTGGATCGAGGATTTCATCGCTCTCGCCCAATACCAAAGCTTCTCCCGAGCAGCGGAGTTTCGTAACGTAACGCAGTCGGGTTTTAGTCGCCGAATCCAGTCGCTCGAGCAGTGGATCGGCGCCGAACTGATCGATCGCAGCAGCTTCCCGCCTGTGCTGACACCGGCCGGACAACTATTTCGCGAGACGGCTGAAGACGTGCTCAGCCGGCTGTTCGACACACGTGCAATCATCCGGACTGAGCAACGAATCGCCGGCAAGAGCCTGCAGATTGCTGCCGGCCACACGATCGCGCTCAGTTTCCTGCCGGGCTGGCTCAAAGCGCTTGCGCCCCATTTCGGCGAGGTGCGGGCGCGCGTCATTCCAACGAACGTCCACGACTCGATCCTGATGCTCGTCAACGGAAACTGCGAGCTCATGTTTGCCTATCATCATCCCGAGCTGCCGTTGCATCTCGACCCGGGCAGATACGAGCACGTGACCGTCGGTATCGATACGCTGATGCCAACATGCAAGCCCAACCGGCGGTCGGCCCCCACTTTTCGCCTGCCGGGGACGAAGCAGAATCCGCTTCCGCATATTTCGTATACGGAAACTAGCTACTTCGGACGCTGTCTTGCGCTGCTGCTCGCTCGAGCACCTGATACGCCTGCGTTGCAGCTGCACTACGAGTCCGACATGGCCGAAGTCTTGAAGAAGCTCGTGCTGGAGGGCGAGGGGGTAGCGTGGTTGCCCAAGAGCTCGATCGCCGCCGAGCTGGAGACTGGCGACCTCGTGCCTGCCGGCCCGGCAGCGTGGTATCTCGAAGTCGAGCTGCGCGTCTATCGCGACGCCACCAACCGCAGCGAATTTCTAGATACGCTTTGGCAACACCTCCGTGCTGCGTCGCCCCGACTCAGCTAGGGTTTTCCCACGTTATGCGGATCTCGCATACCATCATGATGCACTAGCATCACGGTTTTATTGACGCTCCCTACCATTCGTTCCAACGGCAAATGTGACGCCTGGCCAGCGTCATTTGGGCCCATTCCTAGCGCTCGGCAGCCTTCGGCTGCCCGGCGTCACCCAAGGACGAATGGACATGAAAAATCGCCTCACTCTCAGCATCGCTGTCGGCATGATCCTCGGTGTCATTGCCGGCTACGCGTGTCACAAGAGCATCACCGACCCGGGCACGCTCAAAACGGTCGCCGGCTATTTCTCGATCGTGACGGACATCTTTCTGCGGCTGATCAAGATGATCATTGCGCCGCTGGTCTTCGCCACACTCATCTCCGGTCTGGCCGGGATGGACAGTGGCGAAGACGTCGGCCGTATCGGTCTTCGCTCGGTCGGCTGGTTCATCTGCGCCTCACTGATTTCGTTGGGCCTCGGGCTCATCATGGCCAATGCGCTGGAACCGGGAGCCGGTCTTCATCTCACGGACACCGCCGGCGAGGTAAACACTGGGCTGAATACGGCTGCGTTAAACGCGCGGGACGTGATCACGCACGCATTCCCGACCAGCCTGATCGACGCGATGGCACGCAACGACATTCTGCAGATTCTCGTATTTTCGGTGTTCCTTGGCATCGCGCTGAGTGCGCTGAAGAAAGACCCACGGGTCGGCATTGTTATCCAGGCAATTGACGGTCTGGTGCCGGTGATGTTGCGTCTTACGAACTACGTGATGCGTGCGGCGCCGCTCGGCGTATTCGGCGCAATTGCTTCCGCAGTCACGCTTCGCGGTCTGGATGTGATTTATACGTACGGCAAGCTGATCGGCTCGTTCTATCTCGGGTTGCTCATCCTTTGGGTGATCCTGGTGGGTATCGGTTATGCATTTCTTGGGCGACGTATCGGCAGTCTGCTGAAAGCGGTGCGTGAACCCGCATTGATCGCCTTCTCCACTGCGAGCAGCGAGGCCGCCTATCCACGCCTGACCGAACAACTGGAGAAGTTCGGCGTCGACAAGAAGGTGGTCGGGTTCACGCTTCCGTTGGGTTACGCGTTCAACCTCGATGGTTCGATGATGTATCAGGCATTCGCGGCGATCTTCATCGCGCAAGCCTTCGGTGTGGACATGCCGTTGTCGCAACAGATCTTCATGTTGTTGATTCTCATGCTTAGCAGCAAGGGCATGGCAAGCGTGCCACGCGGATCGGTCGTCGTCGTCGCTGCCGTGGCACCGATGTTTCATCTGCCGGCCGCGGGCGTCGCAATGGTCCTCGCGATCGATCAGATTCTCGATATGGGACGCACGGTGACCAACGTCATCGGCAACAGTGTCGCGACTGCGGTGATTGCGAAGTGGGAAGGTAAGCGGCCGGCAAAGTCGAGCAACGCCTCATTCGACCAACCGGAGCTGAACGCATGAAACGGCCCGAATCCATGAGCACTCGGCAGAAATTCGGCGTCGTCGGTGGCCTTGGGCCGCTCGGAAGTGCGGACGTCTTTTTCAAGCTGGTGAAGGCGACCCCTGCATCGTCCGACGATGAGCATGTCGATCTGATCTTCGAACAGCGCCCATTCAGCGGCTCGGGATCAAGCAGCGCGGCTACAACGGAACGCAAGCTTTACGTTTTCGACATGATCCGGGAATTCGAAAAGCGCGGTGTGACGACCGTAGTGCTCCCATGTTTTCTCAGCCACACGTTTATTGACGAATTGAAGGCGAACACGCGGCTGCCGATCGTCAACATCGTCGAGGCGATTCGCTGTTACGTGCAGCGAAAGTTCCCCGGCGCTACCCGCATTGGCGTGATGGCTTCGGACTATGTGCGCGGCAAGAAACTGTTCGAGACGTACTTCCCGTCACCGCAGTTCGACATCATCTATCCGCGGGCGCATGGCGATAACGATCTTGTGACCGACGCGATTTATGGGCCGGACGGGATCAAACGTGGCAACCTCCGCGGGCGGCCGATCGAACTACTGCGCGCTGCGAGTGAGGATCTGGTGGATCAGGGGGCACAGGTCATTGTCCCGGCTCTGACTGAAATCGCACTTGTAGCCGACGAGCTCGGCCCGCAGCGGGTGCCGCTGATTGACTCCAATCTGGCATATGCGCAGTACGCCGTCTCGGCGCCAGGCGGCTCGCGCGCACCGACGTTCAAGGTCGGTGTCGTCGGTGGTGTCGGGCCGGCGGCGACAGTCGATTTTTTGAACAAGGTCGTTCGAAACACACCGGCGTCGCGTGATCAGGACCACATCAAGCTGCTTGTCGAACAGAATCCACAAATTCCAGACCGGACGGAAAACCTCGTCGGCACCGGTGCGGATCCGACGATCTCGTTGTATGCGACATGCAAGAAGCTCGAGGACGGAGACGCAGACATCATTGCGATTCCATGCAACACCGCCCATGCGTTTGTCGAGCGGATTCAACCTTATCTCGGCATCCCGATCGTCAACATGCTGACGGTCACCGTCGCTTACCTGCGCGAGACCTACCCTGCGCTGCGAGAGGTCGGTGTGCTCGCAACGTCCGGCACGATCGAAAGCGGCGTCTATAAGAAGGCGCTTGAGGCGCACGGACTCAAACAGGTAGCGCCAGGGCCAGCGCTGCAGGCGCGCGTGATGGAAGCGATCTACGGCAAGAACGGCGTCAAGGCAGGTTTCTCGACAGGACGATGTGAAGAAGACATCAACGCAGCTGTCGACGGATTGATTGCCGACGGTGTCGAAGTGATTGTCCTCGGATGTACCGAGCTTCCGATTCTGCTGCCAAGCGGGGAGTACGTCGCACGAAACGGCGCACGGGTCACGCTTGTCGATCCGACCGAAGTACTGGCGCGCAGATGCATAGCTTATGCGACCACCGCCGGCGGTTGAACCGTAGAGCCCCCAACCCATTCAGACATCCGGCGTGCCTGCAGTCGCATATGGCGCCGGCCCCTCGCATCGACTTATATCCCATGATCACCAGCATGAAAAATATCGACACACGCATCGAGCACGATCTTCTTGGCGATCGCGCAGTACCTAACGAGGCCTATTACGGCGTCCACACACTACGTGCACTCGAAAACTTCCCGATTTCAGGCGTCCCGATTTCGACCTATCCGGCCTTGGTCAACGCGCTGGCATGCGTCAAAGAGGCAGCAGCGTTGGCGAACCACGATTTGGGGCTGCTTCCGGAGCATAAGATGCTGGCGATCGCGCATGCTTGTCGGACGATACGTGATGGCAGCGCGCACGAGCAGTTCGTCGTAGATGTGATCCAGGGGGCGCCGGTACGTCCACGAACATGAACGCGAATGAGGTAATTGCCAATCTGGCCCTGGAGTATCTCGGCCATAAGCGGGGTGATTACGCGATGCTGCACCCTAACGAAGATGTCAACATGGGGCAGAGCACAAATGATGTTTATCCGACGGCGCTTAAGATTGCCGCCTACATGGGGATTGTGCAGCTGGTCCATTCGATGGGTGTCCTGCGTGCGTCGTTCGAACGCAAAGCGGAAGAGTTTCGCAACGACCTGAAGATGGGGCGAACGCAGTTGCAAGATGCTGTTCCGATGACGCTCGGTCAAGAGTTCAGCACGTTTGCGGTAATGCTTGGAGAGGACGAGGAGCGCCTCCGAGAGGCATCCAAACTGATTTGTGAAATCAATCTCGGAGCGACGGCGATCGGTACCGGTATCAATACCTCGCCGGAGTACGCGCCCCTTGTGTGCCGCTATCTCGCTTCCATCACCGGAATACCGGTAACCACGTCACCGAACCTCGTTGAGGCGACCCAGGACGTCGGATCGTTCGTTCAGTTGTCGGGCGTGTTGAAACGCGTGGCCGTCAAACTCTCCAAGACCTGCAACGATCTCCGGCTTCTGTCGAGTGGGCCGCGTGCGGGCCTCGGTGAAATCAATCTGCCAGCGGTTCAGGCTGGATCGAGCATCATGCCCGGCAAGGTCAACCCGGTCATCCCCGAAGTTGTGAATCAGATCGCCTTTGAAGTTATCGGCAATGACGTCACGATTACGTTTGCCGCCGAAGCGGGGCAGTTGCAGTTGAACGCGTTTGAGCCGGTAATCGCCTACAGTCTTTTCAAAAGCGTCGCCCATCTGCGTGCAGGTTGTCTCACATTGGCATCGAAATGTGTCGACGGGATCACCGCGAATCGAGAAAGACTGCAGTCGATCGTCGAGAATTCTATCGGAATCGTGACAGCGCTCAATCCGTATATTGGCTACACAAATGCCACCGACGTTGCGCGGCAAGCGCTGGAATCGGGCAGAGGCGTCGCCGAGATCGTGATCGAAAGAGGCCTGCTGACACGTGCGCAACTCGACGAAATTCTCCAGCCGACAATGCTGACGCTGCCGAGGAAGCCCCTCGCTTTCAACTGACGATGCATCAAGTCCGAGGTGCGCTCAGGCACCTCGGAGCCAGATACGTTCTCCTTTGCGTCACTCAACTCGGCTCAAGCGCGCGCGTGACGAAACGGTGTCCGGACTCGCGGGATGCCGGGTAGTCCTTGTACGACGAAAAGGCATAGTTCAGTAGCGTACCGGCGCTCGATATTCGAGTGCCGGCTGTAGGCGCACCGAGGACGATTGCAAATACACGTCGCTTCATCGCAGGCGCTTCCTGTGGCCGCCTCGCGGTTGCAACGATGCAGTATCCCGCGGCCTTGGTGTGTCCAGTCTTCAGGCCGTCCACAGACGGATCCATTCCCAGCAGCCAGTTCTTGTTCCGCTTTGCAAATTTTCCGTATGCGAAATGCTGCTCGGAAGAATAACCGTAGTATTCCGGGAAATCGCTGGTTAGGCGCAGCGCCAGCGTGGACAGATCCCGGGCGGTTGAATAGTTCCCGGGAGTCGTGATGCCCGACGGCGTCGAGAAGTGGGTGTGCTGCATTCCGAGCTGCCGGGCCGTGTCGTTCATCAACAGCTCAAAGCCGGAAAGCGAACCGCCGACGCGTTGAGCGAGAACCATGGCAGCATCGTTCGCTGACGCGACAATCAGCCCCTGAACCAGGTCCCTGACGGGAACGAATTGTCCAGGAGCCAAATACATTTTGGCTTCGTCACCACCAACCACTCCAACGTCTGAAGCACTGACCTTTACCTTCTCGTCCCAGCGCAGGGTTTCGTTTCTGAGAGCGCGAAGGACGATATACGCGGTCATGAGCTTGGTGAGCGATGCAGGTTGACGTTCTGCATCCGCGTTATGTTCCGCCAAAATCTGTTCCGACTCGCCGTCGACCACCATCCATGACACCGCCTGGACGCTCGGCGGTTCGTGTGCCATGGCACTGCCTGCCCCACCTGCCAGACAGGATGTAGCACCAGCCAGCAAGAGGGGGAGTTGAAGGAGTGAATGCAATCGTCGCATCGACGAACGTAAAGCTTGCATGGAGATATGAGTTGTTGCTGGAGGAGCGGCTCAGAGCGAGCGCGTCGGCCGAAGAAGCCGGCGCCCGGTTGGTCTGAGCCAACGGTGCGAGTTCTTGAGATGACTCGCAGTCGCCGATCGTAAACGATCAACTCGAATGCCTGATGCCGCATCGGCATAACATGATGCTTGGGCGGCATAGCAGAGACGGTGGGAGCGCCGCCCAGCAGGTTCAAACCCTCGACAGATCGTGAAATACCGCTTCGGTGTTATTCCCGTTTGGGTCGAGAACAAAGGCGCTGTAGTAACCCGCGTGATACTGCCTGTAGCCCGGGCCGCCGTTGTCCACTCCACCCGCCTCCAGGGCTTCACGATGGAACGCGTTGACCGCGTCGCGACTTGCAGCGGCAAGCGCCAGATGTAGTTTGCCATGTGCTGAGTCGGCCTCGACGATCCACACCGCTGGAAGCAGGTCACCGTATCTACCGATTCATCTAAGGTGGTGAAGTACCGAGGCAAAAGGCTGACAGGTAAGCATTCCGCTCATCGGTAGAAAAAAGGGTGCTATATACGTCGGTGTCCGGAATGCCGCGCGAGCGGTCAGCCGGTCACGTTGGCCAGCGTGCGATCAATCGGGCTGCCGCCGCACCGTGATGCGAGCGCCGCCAGTTGGCCCGATTCAACCGTCAGCCCGAACCATTCCGATGTCGCTACCGCTCATATTTCTACCCGCGATGCCGTGCGACGGCCGCATGTATGCCGACCAGATTGCAGGACTCGAGGATCTTGTCCGGCCGACGGTGGCGATCCTGGCGCATGCGACATTCGTCGAGAGTGCCGAGCGTCTCCTCGCATCGACAAGCGGCGCATTCATTCTCGCGGGGACGGCGTATGGCGGGTGCCTCGCCATGGAAGTGCTCGCGAGAGCACCTGAGCGTGTCCGTGGACTTTGGCTGATGAACTGCCAGCCGGGCGTTCATCCTGACCCGGACGCCGCGCGCGCCACCAGCCGGAGAATTCGCGCCGGCGAACACGAGCGCGTCATTGCGGAGTTTGCCGAGCATGCAATCCCGGCACACGACGGCACGTCAAAGGTGGCGTTCACGCAGATGGCACGCGATGCCGGTGCGGATTTGTTTGCCCGTCAATCCGACGCCACGCTGACGCGTTCGGACCATTGGTCGACACTCGCCTCGAACAAGGTCCCGACGTTACTCATATGGGGCGCAGCGGACCGCTTCGTACCCGTCGATGTCGGCCGTCGTATCGCCGGCTTGATGCCGCACGCCCGTTTCGAATCAATAGACGAATGTGGCCATTTCCCGACCCTGGAGCGGCCGTCGCGCTGCACGGCGATCGCGCGCGAGTGGCTGACGGAGTCGGTGCTCCGCTGAGTCGTGCATGCGACGCGGCAGCAAAGCCGTTCATGCGGGACGGTGTTCGCTCAGTGCAGTCTTGAAGACATCGGCAGCCGTTGCCCGAGCCATCCATCGCATGCCCCGCCTTCAGCAGCCGAAAGCACGTTTCGCATTGCGGAATCCCCGTCGAATTCCTGCCGCGTCCCTTTTTCGCCGCTTGAAAACTTGTTTTGCATCGCAAAAACATCAGCGTATCTCATTGAAAAACAAAGAAAAATTATCTCTTATGTCTTATATAAGACTTCGCCGAAGCCGATCGAAGCGGCGTTACTATTAAGTCCATGCAGTTCGCTTCGGCAGACGAAGCGGCAAACCGAATCCTTCATTCAAACGTGCTTTGCTCTTAGGAGATAGACATGGCCCAGTATCAAGACGACATCAAGGCAGTTGCCGGTTTGAAAGAAACGTACGGCAGCGCATGGAATGCGATCAGCCCCGAGTACGCCGCTCGCATGCGTGCCCAGAACAAGTTCAAGACGGGCCTGGACATCGCCAAGTACACCGCGAAGATCATGCGCGCCGACATGGCCGCCTACGACGCCGACCCGGCCAAGTACACGCAGTCGCTGGGTTGCTGGCACGGCTTCATCGGCCAGCAGAAGATGATCTCCATCAAGAAGCACTTCAACAGCACCGAACGCCGCTACCTGTATCTGTCGGGCTGGATGGTCGCCGCGCTGCGCTCCGAGTTCGGCCCGCTGCCGGACCAGTCGATGCACGAAAAGACCTCGGTCAGCGCGCTGATCCGCGAGCTGTACACGTTCCTGCGCCAGGCCGACGCGCGTGAACTGGGCGGCCTGTTCCGTCAACTGGATGCCGCCGAAGGCGCTGCCAAGGCCGCGATCCAGGAAAAGATCGACAACCACGTCACGCACGTGGTGCCGATCATCGCCGACATCGACGCCGGTTTCGGCAACGCGGAGGCCACCTACCTGCTGGCCAAGCAGTTCATCGAAGCGGGCGCGTGCTGTATCCAGATCGAAAACCAGGTGTCCGACGAGAAGCAGTGCGGCCACCAGGACGGCAAGGTCACCGTGCCGCACGAGGATTTCCTCGCGAAGATTCGCGCGATCCGTTACGCGTTCCTGGAGCTGGGCGTGGACGACGGCATCATCGTCGCCCGTACCGACTCGCTCGGCGCCGGCCTGACCAAGCAGATCGCCGTGACCAACACGCCGGGCGACCTGGGCGACCAATACAACGCGTTCCTCGATTGCGAAGAGCTGTCGGCCGACCAACTGGGCAACGGTGACGTCATCATCAAGCGCGACGGCAAGCTGCTGCGTCCGAAGCGCCTGCCGAGCAACCTGTTCCAGTTCCGCGCCGGCACGGGTGAAGCGCGCTGCGTGCTGGACTGCATCACGTCGCTGCAGAACGGTGCCGACCTGCTGTGGATCGAAACCGAAAAACCGCATATCGCGCAGATCGGCGGCATGGTCAGCGAAATCCGCAAGGTCATCCCGAACGCGAAGCTGGTGTACAACAACAGCCCGTCGTTCAACTGGACGCTGAATTTCCGCCAGCAGGCCTACGACGCGATGAAGGCCGAGGGCAAGGACGTGTCGGCATACGACCGCGCGCAGCTGATGAGCGTGGAATACGATCAGACCGAACTGGCGACGCTCGCCGACGAGAAGATCCGCACGTTCCAGGCCGATGCGTCGCGTGAAGCGGGCATCTTCCACCACCTGATCACGCTGCCGACGTACCACACCGCCGCGCTGTCGACCGACAACCTGGCCAAGGAATACTTCGGCGACCAGGGCATGCTCGGTTACGTGGCTGGCGTGCAGCGCAAGGAAATCCGTGAGGGCATCGCGTGCGTCAAGCACCAGAACATGTCCGGCTCGGATATCGGCGACGACCACAAGGAATACTTCAGCGGCGAAGCGGCGCTGAAGGCGGCGGGTAAAGACAACACGATGAACCAGTTCTGATACCGGTCATCCCCGAAGCGAAACGCCAGCCCGTCAGGGCTGGCGTTTTTTATTTGGCGAGCGTGCTCGTCAGGCGCGCCGTCATCGCTGCGCTTCGCCGTAGGTTTCCCTGCATACCTCACGCAGCGCGTCGACGAGCAGATCGCGCGCCGGCGAATGCGAATCGGCGGCGCGGGTGAACAGCGCGATGGGCGGAAGCGTCCATACCAGCGAATACGGCACGATCGCCACGCCGGCAATCCGGACCAGCTCCTCCGCGATGTCGGCCGGCACGATCGATACGGCTTCGTCGCTCGACGCGATCATTTCGCCGATCAGCTTCGACGAATAGCTTTCGACGACCGGAACCGGCGGCGCGATGCCGGCCGACAGGAAGAGATCGGTCACCTGTTCCCGCATCGGCGTATGCGGCGCGCCGAGAATCCAGTCGAGCGCGTGCAGCTTGTGCCAGTCCAGCGGCATGCGGGCCAGTTTCGCGGCAAGACGCCGGCTCGCGATCATGCGCGGCTGCTGCTGATACAGCACCTCGAAGGAAACCTGGCCCAGATCGATCGCCGACGACGCGCGCCCGATCACGATGTCGACGCTGTGATCCTTGAGCTGCAAAAGCAGTTGATCGCTGGTGCCTTCGTGAATCGTCACGGTCAGGCGCCGCTCCATGCGCGACTGCAGTCGCTTGAGCGCCGCCGACAGCATCTGGCCGGAAATGAACGGAATCACGCCGATGTGAAGGTGGGCCGCATGTCCGGCGGCGACCGTCTCCATCTCGCGGGCGAGGTGATCGAGATCCTGGATCATCGCCTTTGCCCGTTCGAGCACGACCGCGCCGAGCGCGGTGGGCCGCATGCCGCGCGACGTGCGCTCGAACAGCGGCGTGCCGAACATGCTCTCCAGCTCGGACAGCGCGTTCGTCACGGCCGGCTGGCTGCTGGCCATGTGCTCGGCGACGCGCGTCAGCGACCCGTGCTGCTGGATCTGCAGCAACAGCACCAGGTGCCGCATCTTCAGGCGCGCGCCAAGCCGCCTGACCACCTCGTTCGCGTCGAAACTCATGGGCCGACCGTGTAGCCATCAGGAAAAAGTGATGGGCCGATATTAAAACAGAATCATCGCCTTATGCCGGAACCCTAGAATCGTCTCCAACGATCGCGCCGGGGCTGGCCTGGCGCGCGAGCCCGGACCGAACAACATGAAACAGACAGAGACACAGCAGCAGGCAGCGTTCGATTACCACGAGTTTCCGACGCCCGGGAAAATCTCGGTCGTCGCCAGCAAGCCGCTCGTGACCCAGCGCGATCTGTCGCTGGCCTACACGCCCGGCGTCGCGAGCGTGTGCGAGTCGATCGCGGCCGATCCACTGCAGGCGCACCGCTTCACGAGCCGCGGCAACCTGGTGGGCGTGATCACGAACGGCACCGCCGTGCTCGGTCTGGGCAACATCGGCCCGCTCGCGTCCAAGCCGGTCATGGAAGGCAAGGCCGTCCTGTTCAAGAAGTTCGCCGGGATCGATGTCTTCGACATCGAGATCAACGAGACCGACCCGGACAAGCTGGTCGACATCATCGCCGGCCTCGAACCCACCTTCGGCGGCATCAATCTCGAGGACATCAAGGCGCCGGAATGCTTCACGGTCGAGCAGAAGCTGCGCGAACGCATGAAAATTCCCGTCTTCCACGACGATCAGCACGGCACCGCGATCACCGTGTCGGCCGCGTTCATCAACGGGCTGAAGGTCGTCGGGAAGTCGATTTCGGAGGTGAAGGTCGTCACGTCGGGTGCGGGTGCGGCCGCGCTGGCCTGCCTGGACCTGCTGGTCGACCTCGGACTGCCGGTCGAAAACGTCTGGGTGACCGATATCGAAGGCGTCGTCTATCGTGGCCGTACTGCGCTGATGGACCCGGCAAAATCGCGCTTCGCGCAGGAAACCGACGCGCGCAAGCTGTCCGAAGTCATCGGCGGCGCGGACGTGTTCCTGGGCCTGTCGGTCGGCGGCATCCTGAGTGCGGAGATGCTGAAGGCGATGGCGCCGCGCCCGCTGATCCTCGCGCTGGCCAACCCGACGCCGGAAATCTTCCCCGAACTGGCGCATGAGACGCGCGACGACGTCGTGATCGCGACGGGTCGCTCGGACTACCCGAACCAGGTCAACAACGTCCTCTGCTTCCCGTACATTTTCCGCGGCGCGCTGGACGTGGGCGCGACGACGATCACCCGCGACATGGAGATCGCCGCGGTACACGCGATCGCCGGGCTCGCCGAGGAAGAGCAGAACGAAGTCGTCGCGGCGGCCTACGGCGCCTACGACGTGTCGTTCGGCCCGCAATACCTGATTCCGAAGCCGTTCGACCCGCGTCTGATCGTGCGTATCGCGCCGGCCGTGGCCAAAGCGGCAATGGAAGGCGGCGTGGCGACGCGCCCGCTGACCGACCTCGACGCGTATGTCGAGCAGTTGCAGCAATTCGTCTACCACTCCGGCGCGTTCATGAAGCCGCTGTTCGCGACGGCGCGCCAGCTCGTGCGCGACGGCGGCAAGGCGCGCATCGTGTTTACCGAAGGCGAGGATGAGCGCGTGCTCCGCGCGGTGCAGGTCATCGTCGACGAAAAGCTGGCCCGTCCGATCCTGGTCGGCCGTCCGGAAGTGCTGCTGGCCCGCATCGAGCGCTTCGGCTTGCGCCTGCGGCTCGGCCAGGACGTCGAAGTGACCAACCCGGAATACGACGAGCGGTTCCCGCAATACTGGACGACGTACTGGGAACTGCGGTGCCGCGACGGCATCTCGAAGGAGATGGCGCGGGTCGAGATGCGCCGCCGCCTGACGCTGATCGGCGCGATGATGGTGCGGCTGGGCGATGCGGACGGCATGATCTGCGGCACGGTCGGCGAATATCACAATCATCTGCGGTTCGTCGACGAAGTGATCGGCCGGAAGGCCGGCGCATCCACCTACGCGGCGATGA
The DNA here is from genome assembly GCF_001742165.1 of Burkholderia stabilis. Lineage (NCBI taxonomy): Bacteria > Pseudomonadati > Pseudomonadota > Betaproteobacteria > Burkholderiales > Burkholderiaceae > Burkholderia > Burkholderia stabilis. Next base: position 2,741,325 of record NZ_CP016443.1, read on the forward strand.
ACATCCTGTTGCTCGATCAGCGGACGGTGGCGCTGGTGGATACGCACGTCAACGACAATCCTGACGCGGAGCAGATCGCGGAATTCACGATCGCCGCGGCCCGGCAGATGGAGTGGCTGAACCTGACGCCGAAGGTCGCGTTGCTGTCGCGGTCGAACTTCGGATCGGGCAGCGCGGCCTCCGGCGTGAAGATGCGCCGCGCGCTCGAGATCGTCCGGGAGCAGGCGCCCGACATCCAGGCAGACGGCGAGATGCATGGCGACTGTGCGCTCGACGAGGGCCTGCGCTCGCGCCTGCTGCCGATGTCGCCGCTCAAGGGTGCCGCGAATCTGCTGGTCTGCCCGAATGTGGACGCAGGCAACATCGCCTACAACCTGCTCAAGACCGAGGCGGGCAGCAACGTGGCGGTGGGGCCGTTCCTGCTCGGTGTCAACGCGCCGGTGAACATCCTCACGTCGAGCGCGACGGTGCGCCGGATCGTGAACATGGCGGCGCTGACCGTGATCGAAGCCAATCGCAACATGCCTGCCTGAGCAGGCGTCGCAAGCGGTGCGGCGACGGGTTCGCAAGGCGCCGCGTGACGGAGCCGGACGGCGGCGCGGGTTGCACCGTCCGGACGCCTTGCGGCCGCCGCCGCAGGGCATTCGTTTAGGGATACTGCACTTGTCTCCCGGCGTCGCAACTTCTCCCGCGTGACGCCCTGGCGCCCGCCGCCAATCGCAGCATTGCGGCGTTCCGTCGCCATTTCTGCCGATATCGTCCGATAATTAGCTTTTATTTTCGTCTAAAATCGCGCTTCTTCTTACTTTAGGATGGAAGGACGTTTTGAAAAGACTGACGAAAAACTTCTCGCGCACGGCCGTTGCCGCGTGCATTGCCTATGCCGGGCTGCTGCCCTTGTCCCAATCCGCCCAAGCCCAGGTCGAACCCCTGAAGAATCCGGTCTACGGCGTGACGCTCGATGATCTGACGAAACTCGATTCGATCATCGCGTCGCTGCAGAACCTGCCGTACCGGCCGACCGTGCGCGTCGTGTTCGATCCGGGCACGTCGGCCGCCGACTACTACGCTCCGTTGCTGCGCCTGCACGCGGTCGCGTACGTGATGGGCGAAATCTACGATTCCTACTATTTCCCGACGAATCTCGCCACGTACCAGGCGAGAACGCAGGAACTGGTGTCGCAACTGAAGAACACCGTCGACGTGTGGGAAATCGCCAACGAAATCAACGGCGAATGGCTGCGCAACAACCCGAGCGGGACGAACTCGGTGGTCAATGCGCAAGAACAGCAGATCGGCCAGATGGTTGCCGCGGCCAACACGATCGTCAAATCGAACGGCGGCAAGACCGCGATCACGCTGTACTACAACGACGACAGCAAGGGCAACAACTGCTGGGAGAAGCCGCAGGACTACTGGAAGACGTGGCCGACGACTTTCCTGTCGTCGACGGTTCGCCAGCAGGCCGACTACGCGCTGTTCAGCTACTACCCGTACCAGGATTGCCCGGGGCTGAATCCGACGTGGAAGAACGACTTCGCGGCGCTGGAAAGCATCTTCCCGAACGCGAAGGTCGGCTTCGGCGAAATCGGCACCTCGGACACCTCCGCGCCGGCGTCGGTGCAGCAGAACCTGATCAAAACCTACTACCCGATGGTCAACAGCATGAACGACCCGCGTTTCATCGGTGGTTTCTTCTGGTGGAACTACGTCGAACAGATGCTCCCGTACTCGACCAGCTCGTACTTCCAGTTGCTGCGTCAGACGATCATCACGCTTAAATCGCCCAACTGATCGCGCCATCCGTGCGCAAGCGTCAGCGTCGCTGGTTAGAACCACAATGTCGCGCGTACCACGAGACCACGTGCGCGTGCCGCTGACGTCAACGGAAACCTGTATTGCACCGTGACATCGAGATAACTCGCCGGTGCGCTATACCTGCCTTCGCGAAACCAGTACCGGAACTGGATGCCCGGCCCCGCGCCGATTGCGGTCTTGTCCAGCTCGCGGTTGTCGTGATCGCCGGCCACCGCGGCGTGCGGGTAGACGGTCAGCCGGTCGCTGATCGCCGTCAAACGCCAGGTGTGCCCGTAACGCAACTCCGAATAGATGATGTATCGGCCCGCCTTGATGAAGTAGGCGCCTTCGACGTACGCCTGCCAGCTGCGCCAGCTCGGCTCGGTGACCTGCAGGTCGGTGCCCGCTTCCGACGAATAACCCAGACGCACCAGCCAGTCCGTCATCGACAGGCTGCCGACGTGGAACAGCCGCTCGGCGGTCAACACGACGTTCTGGTCGGGTATCGGCTTGTAGCGCACGCCGACCGAGCCTTGCACGGTCGGCATGCCGGTGACGTTGCCGGTCCCGTCGTAAGCGGTGCCGTACCCGCGCAGGAAGAACTGAAGAATGCGCCCGTTCTGGTAGCCGATCTTCGGCGGCTGCCAGTACGCTTCGATCCCTGGCTGCAACACGCTGATGGTGCCTTGCGGACCGAACGCGGCCGACTGGTAAGGCGCGCTCAGCACGAAACCCCAGGTGCGCTGAAGCTGCTCGACTTCCCGCCGATAGCCGAACTTGTGCTGCGCATCGAATGCGTGTTCGTTTTCATCGGCGTCGAGGCTGTGCTCGAACAGTTGGATGGACTGCTCGTTCAGGCCGATCCGCTTGGCGGCATAGCCTGCGTCCGCGTAGTTCATCGCGTTGCCGGCGCCGCCGTCGAACCCTTCCTGGAACGAGTCGAGCGCCTCGCGATCCTTGTGCTCGCGCAGCAGGTCGTAGGCCTGCTGCAATTTCTGTTGCGCAGTATTGTCGACCGGTACTTGCGGCGCATCCTCGGGTTGCTGCGCCTGCGCCACGATCGACTCGGCCATTTTCCGCTCGCCGTCCGTCTTTGCATCGTTGGCGGCGAGGTCCGCCACGCGGATCGCGCTTTCGCGATCGCCCGACATCAGGCTCAACTGCGCGATCCGCAGCTGGATCGCGGCTGATTTTTCATCGGCCAGCGGCGCCAGCGCCACGCCGGCATCATGCGGGCGTTGTGCCGCGAGCGCGCTGTCCGACCAGGCGAGACGCAGGTTGCGCTGTTGCTCCGCACTCCATTTTCCCGTCTCGACGGCAGCCGAGAAATCGCTGCACGCCACGTCGTAACGCTCCTGCCGCTGCGCCAGGTAGCCATGTTCCGCCATCACCGCCGCGCTCTTCGGGAAGCGCTCGCGCATCGATTCCACCATCGCGTCCGCCGCGTCGACTTTGCCTTCCCGCTTGTAGACATCGAGGAGCAGCAACCCGAGCTGTTCGCTGCCGGGCTGAATCTTGAGCGCGCGTTGCGCATAGTCTTCCGCGCGCGGCAGGTCGCCGGCGCTGATCGCCTTGTAGGCGCCATCGGCGAGCCGATACGCCTTGTGGGTGAGCGGCTGCGCGGCGTAAGCCGGGGCCTGCCAGGCCAGCGACAGCGCGAGCGTCAATGCGCTCAGCCGCGCGTAGCGCCTGAGGCCGTCCGTGATCGGGAGCTGTGAGTGTTTCATGCCTGTTCTCCCGACGGCTTTTTCACCGGAGATGCTTGCGATGCCGCGTCGTCGCCGTCGCGTGCGCGCGCGAGTTCGACGAAGCGGGAGTGTCGGGCGAGTTCGGCTGCAATCTCCGCATCGCAGGCAATGAAATAGGCGACGTTCGCCCTGGCGCCGCGCCGCACGATGTCCTGCTCGTCCTGCGTGAGCGGCCGCCCGACCGCCACGTTCAACGTTCCGTCGTCCGCCGTCGAAAACGGGACGGCGTGGTACGCGTACTGCAGCTCGAATGCGAGTGAATCCGCGAAGTGGCCGACCGCCACGTTACCCAGGCTCACCCGGGGAAGGTCGGCCTGCTCCGCGAGCGCATCCGCGAGCGATTCGCTGGAGATCGCACACCCTTCGATCAGCAGTTCGCCCAGCCGCCTGCCGCATGTCAGTTGTTTCTCGAGGCTTGCCTGCAGTTGCTCCAGCGTGACCACACCCCAGCCGACGAGGATCTCGCCGATCTTGAGGTGTGCTTTTCCGAGCTCTTCGTTCGACAGGTAGGTATGGCTGGTCTTGTCCCATGCGATGGGCTTGCCGCTCGCCAGGTGGCCGATATAGATGCGCCATGCCCGGCAAACCGCGTAGAAATTGATCAGGTTGTTGACGAACATCCTCGGAATCGACAACAGCCCCTGGAGCGGGCCGTTCAGCTTACTGACGAAGTAGTAGCGCTGCCCGGCGCGGGCAAACAGCATGACGGTGTTGACCCACAGCAGCGGACTGATCCAGTCGCCCGCGGTGACAAGCGACGCGTTGACGGGCACGACATGGCCGAATTTCTGCAGTGCAGCCAACGCGACGAAATTGATCAGCACGCCATACGCGATCACTGAAAACAGCGATGTCACGATGCCCTTGCGGTCATGGAAGAACAGGTAGCGGGTGAGCAGGTCGCCCTTCCAGCCGAGTTGCTCCCAGCCCTGGAAGGAGATGCCGAGGATCCAGCGCGAACGCTGTCGATAGGCGGTCCGGAATGTTTTCGGAAAATACTCGCGCGTGGCCAACAGGTTGCGCTTGACGGCGCCGCCCCTGGCGCGCCCGGCACCGGCATCCTGCGCGATATCCGAAAGCGGAAAGCGGGCAAAGGTTTCCTTCATGCCCAGGTCCCTCAACCGGAAGCTGAAGTCGTAGTCTTCCGCCAGCGTTCGGGTGTTGAACGGACAGCCGTCGCGTTCCTTCATCGCCGCTTCGATCGCGCGCCTGCTGTAGCAAGACGCCACGCCCGCGCCGGGCACGACGCCGGTCAGGCGGGCCCGGGCCGGCATGTCCTTCTGGTGCGTTTCGCTGAAGTCGTCCAGATAGCATCCGGCCACGAACTCGTTCCACTTCCGCGGCAACGACAGAACCGGAAGCTGGACCAGATCGCTGTCCGCCACTGCGTGGCTGAGGTACTTGAGCTCGATCGGGTGGATGACGTCTTCGCAGTCGTGCATCACGACGCCCGCGAACTGAATGTGATGCGTCTCTTCGTAGCGCAGGATCGCTTCGACGATCCAGTTCAGGCAGTCGGCCTTGCAGGTCGGCCCGTCGTTCATGACGGTCGCGCGCGTCACCCGGCCCGGATAGCGGCGGATCATCCGCTCGACTTCCGCCGTGGTTTCCGCGTCGTTGTGATAGGTCCCGACGAAGATGACGTATCGCTCGTATTCGAGCGTCGCCAAGGTGTTTTCAATCATCTTGGCGATTACGTCATATTCTTTCCAGGCCGGCACCATCAGCGCCAGATGCCGCTCTTCCAGCGCGCGCAGCATTGCGATATCGATGGTCTGCGATTTTTCGCGACGCAGAAATCGCCCTAATTCGAATGACCAATAGCAGATGTCCAGCGTAAGGTCATCCAGCGTGCTTACCAAGATGACGATTGCGGTCATAATGGCAATAATGTTTAGTGCATATAAATATGCAATCCATATTGTATTGTCCATCATTTTCCCGCGATTTTCTCTTATGGGTAAATCGTCTCCCTCGTACCAACGCAAGACGAATCATTCCCGTCCTCGTCGACCCCGTCACGCCCACTCCATGGCTCGTGCCATGCGCATTTCCGTCGCACGGAAAAGCGCTGTCCGGCCCGGCGCTTTTTCGATGCGGCCACGTAACATCATTAAAAATGAAACGTGTTCGGTGGGTGACTTTTGAAAGCTGGTTCTTCGCTTGCCCGCCCCTGTTTCCGGCCCGGATGGATCACGCACCATCAACGCTTGCAGCCGCTTCCGATCCCGCGCCTCGCCGCAGGCTCCGCGTACCGTCGTCGCGGCACACAGCCCATCAAGCAATTCGTGCGCCATTGCCGCGCCGCCCTTGACCTTCCGGGCGTCGAGGGACGTCGAGCGGGATCGGCTCACCGAATCCGAGCCAAATGTTTCAGTGCTGAAACGCCCGGTCAAAGGGGCTGATGGAAAACGAATTTCGGACTTTCCGGCGGACCCGCGCGGTAGCTGCCGGGAAATCGTCATGCGAATTCCGCGAGCGCCGGAGGGAAAGATCGGATTTGAATCCGAAAATCAGGTTCGCCAGTCGTCATTTCATATGCGCGCAACCCGGGACGATTTCCGCATTGCTCCTTCGGAGCATGGCCAGGAACTGGTTTTCCCTGAATCATCCGAGCTGATTTCACTCGTTTGTCAGATGAAGGCTGCGACGTTCACGACGTTGCATGCCTGAAACGTTTTATCGACGCAATTTTGGATTGCGATGACGTGTCAATTTCGGCGCCTTGGTCCGGTGCCCATTTGCGACCGATGGTACGGTTCTAGCTTGAAAGCAGAACTATAAGAATCCGGATTTTTTTGTCTGGCATAAAGCGCACAGAAAAAATCACGACATAACACCCCGATTCTGAATGGCACGTCGCCGTGCTCGTTTCGTTAACGAGATGAACTTATTTTGCATATCAAAGGATGAAAATCATGCCTTCTCACCGCAATCAATCTTTTCGGCTCGGATTGAGCACAGTCGGAGCACTCGTCACATTAATCTCTACGCTCGTCTTTGCCGTCGCTGTTCAGGATGCGAATGCGGACGAGAAAGGCAAGCCGGCTGTCGGCCAGATCAAGCCGCCGCCGTTGCCGAACGGCTCCGCCCAGGCCAACGTGAAGCCGGGCATGTCCGAAGAGGACTGGGAGAACGCCTACAAGGAGACGGGGCGCCCCAAGTTCAACAGGAAGTCGATCAAGAAAACCGGTGACAACGTCCAACGCGACTAGGGAGAAACGGCCATGAAAAAGATCCTGCTTGTCATCGCCCTGCTGGCCGGGCTCGCGCAAATGACGTTGCCGGGCACCGCGCAAGCGCAGACCACCACTGCCCATACGCTCGTGCTGTACGACAACCCGGCCAACGACCCGTATTCGAAGCTCGGCCTGATGTACAGCATCATGCTGAGGAACCTGCTTGGCCACTTCAACGCGACGGTCGATCTGGTGCCGATCCAGAACTACACGGCCGGCATGGTCGCGAACCACGACGTCACGTTCTACATCGGCGACTACTACAACAACCCGATCCCGACGGCGTTCATGAGCGACGTGATGACCGCCACGAAGACCGTGGTCTGGTTCAAATACAACCTGTGGCAGCTGGCGTGGAACACGGCGTACACCTTCAACCAGACCTTCGGGTTCAGCTTCCAGGGCATTGCCGGGTTGAACACGACGCCATCGTCGAGCAATCCGAGCCCCGGGTTCTACGACACGGTCACGTACAAGAACCTGTCGATGGTGAAGTACTACGCGTACAACGCGTCGACCGGCGCGATCAGTGCGGACCCGGACGTCGGGCTGACCCAGGTCGTCGACTCGACCAAGGCGCAGGCGCTCGTCACGATCAAGAACAGCGTGAGCGGCGCAACCGCGCCGTACATCATGCGTTCGGGCAAGCTCTGGTATTTCGCCGATGTACCGTTCTCCTACATCGGGCCGACGGATCGATACCTGGTGATCTGCGACATCCTGCACGACATCCTGCAGACCAATGCACCGGTGAATCACCGTGCGCTCGTTCGCCTGGAAGACCTCGACGCATTTACGACGACCAGCTCGATGACGTTGCTGACGAATTACCTGTACTCGAAGCGCATCCCGTTCACGATGGCCACCATCCCCGTGTATACGGACCCGAACGGCTATTACAACGGCGGCGTCTCGGAGACGATCCATCTTGCGCAGGCAACAGGCCTCAAGAGTTCGCTGAACTATGCGCTCGCGCGCGGCGGCTCGATCGTGATGCATGGCATGACGCACCAGTACGATTCGACGCCGAACCTTTTGAACGCGGTCACCGGCAACGACTATGAGTTCTGGTTCGCGGTCCAGAACCGCCCCGTCGACGAGGATTCCGTTCCGTGGGCGGAAGCCAGGATGGCTGCGGGCCTGCTCGAGTTCACGCTCAGCGGCTACAAGATCGTCGGCTTCGCCGCGCCGCAATACCAGATGTCGCCGAATGCATCGACCGCTACGGCCCTCACGTTCCCGACGACGTTCCAGCGGGCCGTCTACTACACCGCGACCAATCCGCAAATCGGAACGGGGGCGCCCAACCAGGACTTTTCGGCCGGGCAGTTCTTCCCGTACATCATCAATTCCGATTATTACGGACAGCGGATCGTTCCGGAGAACATGGGCAGTATCCAGTACAACATCTGCAATATCGACCCGTTCTCGTGCATCTCGTACACGTGGCAGCAACTCGTCACCAATGCGCAATACGGCCTGGCGGTGCGGGACGGTTTCGCGTCCTTCTTCTTCCACCCGTACTGGCTTGAACCCGATCTCCACTTGCCGGCCTACCAGGACTTCCAGAGCCTGATCACCGGCATTACGAATCTCGGCTACAAGTTCGTGGATGGCACGACCGCCAAGTGAGGCGGGCGTGGTGGCAAGCTTGTGCGACCCGCGCCGACAACGCGGGTCGCACGTTCGTGTTCGATCGACTACGATGAGGCCCGAAGAGGCTTCCGGGGAATCCGTAATGACCCAGTCCGCCAACCCGGCCAGGCGCGGCATTCGACAGCGCATGGGCCGGCTCCGGCTTGCCGGCGCGCCGCGCGCGCCCCGGGCGGCGACGCTCGCGGCCATCGGCGCATCGCTCGTCCTGGCCGCATGCAGCTGGGCCGCGCAAGGCGTGCGTGCCGACGGCATCGTCTGGCAGGTGGACAACGCGACGACGAATCCCGTCGGCAACTGGCAGGCGCTCGGTGTAAGCGATCTGCTGATCCAGTGGGTCGTCGTCGACGATACCGCGTACGTTGTCGGCACGCGCCTGCCTGCCGCGGCGCATCTTCCCGACTGGGAACGCATCGGCCGCGCGCCGTGGGCCAGGAACGTGATCCTGGGCCTGGCCGGCTATCAGGACGAAAAGCGTGCGCGCACCCACCTGTCCACGCTCGCGGACCAGTCCGTCGAGGCGGCGCGCGCGCCGATCCCGCTGCATGTGACCGGCTACTACTTCCCGGTCGAAATCGACCCGACCTGGCAGGACGCGCCCAAGCTCGCCGAGATTCTGCAGCGGCTGCCGCACCCGCTGTGGGTGAGCGTCTACGACCAGACCAACATCGGCGGAAAAGCGCTGGCGGACTGGCTCGCCGCGTGGCTGCCTGCCGACGTCGGCGTGTTCTTCCAGGATGGTTGCGGCGTCTATGCCCGCGAGCCGTACGTCGCGCGCACTTACCTCGACGAGCTGACGGCGCGCCTGGGCAAACGACGCGTGCGGGTCATCGCCGAAGCGTTCCGGCCGGCCGAGCATGGCGGGTTCCGTTCGGCCAGCGCCGAGGAGCTGGGCAGGCAGCTTCAGGCCTATCGCGGCTATTCGGTTTATCTGTTCGATGGTCCGCACTATGTGTCGGACGACCTCACGCGCGAACTCGCGAACTGGACGGCCAAGCCGGCTCCGGTCGCGCCTGCCGGGCCGGGGCATTGATTCGGCGCTGTCGCGCCGTTCAATCGTTTGATGGCCAGGTCGCGAGCCCCGTTGATCCCGATGAGAATTGCCCGACATGCATTGCCTCCGGTTGTCGCGCCGGTTCGGAAGCCGTTCCAGCGCAGGGCGGGGCGGCGGCGGGCATTGAAACTTGCGATATCCTCCGATGGCAGCGGCTCGCGATGATTCGCCATGACGCATGTCGTCCGTCTCTGTGCGAAGCGTTAAGGCAAGCCTGAAACAATCGAAAACGCCCGGGTCGAACACGGACATAACCCTTCCAGCACAGGCAAAACGATGATGACTTCCAGCGACGGCCTGACCAGTCCCGCGCGGCTCCTGCGACTCGCCTCATGGGTGATTGCGATCATCTTCGCCGTCTTTCTGAACATGCTCGGCAGTCTCGTGATTCGCGACATGGCCTTCGCCCCGAGAGGCGGGCCGCCCGTCATCGAGCAATTCGCGGATGCGCCGGCGAAAGCGCGGCTGGACGCTGCGCGGCGCGATCTGCAGGCGCAACACGACACGCTTGCCGGGAAGGCCGACGCCATGGAGGTGGCACGCGGGCGTGCCGCGAAGGAGTACGCGGCCGAGAAGGAAAGCTTCCGCAACTGGCTGGCCACCCGCTCGGTGACCGGAGACAGCGCGCGGGACCCGGACATTCTGGCGAGAACGCGCAAGCTGGACATGCTGCAGGCCGTGGTCACCCACTGGCAGCATCAGATCGATGCGATCGGCGACCAGCAACGGGCACTGGCATCGCAGCAGGCTCGCGTGGACACGCAAATCGCCGATGCGGCCGCCGCAGCCGAACGGCGCCTCGACGCGGCGACCCGGCATTACGAGTTGCAGGTGTTCGGCCTGCGGCTTGCGCTGACGTTACCGATACTGCTGATTGCGATCTGGCTGTTCATCCGCTACCGCAAGGCGCGCTACTGGCCTTTCGTGTACGGGTTCGGCCTGTTTGCGCTGAGCGCGTTTTTCATCGAACTGGTTCCGTACCTGCCGAATTTCGGCGGTTATGTCCGGGTCCTGGTCGGCATTGCGCTCACGGTATTCGCCGGCCTTTACATGATGAAGGCGTTTCAGCGCTACGCCGAACGCAAGCGGCTCGAATTGCAGCAGGATCAGGGCGCACGCGCGCGTACGATCGGATATGAAAAGGCCGTTCGCTCACTCGAAAAGAAGCGCTGCCCGTCATGCGACAAACAATGGAATCTCGGCGGCGACGATTCCACGTTCTGCGTGCATTGCGGGTTGAGGCTCTTCAATGTATGCGGATGCGGTGGCCGCAATTTCTTCTTCTTCCCGCATTGCCATCAATGCGGTGCTGCGCAGGGCAACGAGGCGCCGGCGGCATCGGATTGACGGAGCACGCGCGCGCCGGGTTCCGGGGGCGACGAAACCCCCTCGCTGCAAGGCCCCCAAGGCCGCACGACGCCCGACGAAACAATCGCCCCGATTGCATGCCCGCGCGACAGCCCACCCACCCGAAACCCCGCATCAACCCCCATCCCCCGGCGCATCCCGCGCGCCCATTTGATGACCAAACCGCAAGACCTAGTGCATAGATATCGTTTGCCGCGGCCTTAATGACTATCGACAATCGTGGCTCGAATTCGCCGCCGTGGCGCCAGAAGCGGCGCGGCGGCCGGTATCTGGCGGCTATCCCGGCCGTCCGCGCCATCCAGCTCACGACGACATGTACGCGTTCACTCCCTCATTCCAGAATCCCGCCGGCTCGCCGATCCGCGAGTTGTTCAAGTACCTGTCCGAACCGGGCATGATTTCCTTCGCGGGCGGTTATCCGGCCAGCGACCTGTTCGACGTCGACGGCCTGAACGCGGCCGCCGAACGCGCGTATTCGCAGCCCGTGCGCTGCCTGCAATACGGGCCGACCGACGGCCTCGCCGAACTGAAGCAGCAATTGATCGCGCTGATGGCGCGCCGTGGCGTCGCGTGCACGCCGGCCGAACTGCTCGTCACGACCGGCTCGCAACAGGGCCTCGACCTGCTGCTGCGCGTGATGGTGTCGCCCGGCGACGTCGTGCTGACCGAACAGCCGGCTTACCCGGCCACGCTGCAGGCGATGCGTCTGCAGCAGGCGCGCATCGTGACGATCCCCGTCGACGGCGAAGGTCTCGACGTCGATCGTCTCGCCGAACAACTCGCGTCCGGCGCGATCGCGCAGCCAAAGCTGCTCTACACGGTTCCGACCTTCGCGAACCCGACGGGCGCGACGCTCACGCGCGAACGCCGGCTGAAACTGCTGCGTCTCGCGGTGCAATACCGTTTCCTGATCGTCGAGGACGATCCGTACGGCGATCTGCGCTTCGCAGGCGAAGCCGTGCCGTCGATGCTCGCGCTGGCCGGCGAAGTGGACGGCGCGCGCGACTGGATCGTGCATTTCGCGAGCCTGTCGAAGATCGTCGCGCCCGGCTTGCGCGTGGGCTGGACGATCGCGCCGGCCGAGATTGCGCGGCGCTGCGTGATCGCGAAGCAGACGGTCGATCTGTGCAGCGCACCGTGGACGCAGGCTACCGCCGCCGAATACCTGGCCGATGGCGCGCTCGAACGCCATCTGCCGCGCATCACCGCCGCGTACCAGCGCAAATGCGACGCGATGTGCGATGCGCTGCGCGACGGCTTCGGCGATGCGATCGAATTCCATCGCCCCGAGGGCGGGATGTTCGTGTGGGCGCGGATCGGCGCGGTGTCGTCGGATGTGCTGCTGCAACAGGCGATCGCGAACAAGATCGTGTTCGTGCCCGGCAAGGCGTTCTTTGCGGACAACGTCGACGCGGCGTCGCTGCGCCTGTCGTTCGCCGCGCCGGACGTCGACGCGATCCGGGAAGGCGTCGCGCGCCTCGTGCGCGCGTATGGTGCGGCGCTGGCCGCGTGAGGAGACAGGAACGTGAACATCATCGTCAACCCCACCGCGCCGATGGGCGCGGCGTCACGCGCCGGTGACAACCGGCCCGTCGAACACCGGTCGTCGCAGATCAGCGCGGGGCCGCAGTATGTGGCCGACGTGCTCGGCCGGTTCGGCGCGGAGCCGGCGACGGAGGCCGGCGATGCGGCGCCGGTCGTGCTCGGCTACAACTGAGCGTCGCGAAGGAAGGCGGCGGCCGCATCAGGCGCGAGCCGTCGCCGAAGCAAACGGTTAAGCTTGCGCGATCGAAACACGTGCGATCGCCTCTCCCTCATGCCCGACTCATCCTCCGAATCGCTCGCGCGAACATACGACCGCGTGTGGTCCTGCCTCGAAGCCGGCGTCAGCGTGCAACGCTCGCCGTTCACGATGCTGCAGGCCGCGACGCTCGGCATCGACGGCGCACCGAAGGTGCGCACGATCGTGCTGCGGCAGGTGAGCCGCGCCGATCGCGTGCTGTCGTTTCATACCGATGCGCGTTCGGAGAAGGTCGCGGAGCTGCGCCGCGATCCGCGCATGTCGATCGTCGCGAACGATCTCGATTCGCTCGTGCAGATTCGCGCGGAAGGCGCGGCATCGATCTGCGACGACGAAGCGCAACGGCGCGCGATCTGGCAATCGAGCCGCCCGCATACGCTGCTGCTGTATCGCGCACCGTTGCCACCCGGCACGCCGGTCGAGTCGCCCGAAGATGCGCATGTCGACGGCACGGCGCCAACCGGCGACGGCTATGAAAACTTCTGCCTGATTCACATGACGATCACGCGCATCGACTGGCTCGAACTCGCACGCGCCGGCCATCGCCGCGCGGTGTTCGATCTGCATGAAGGCGGGTACGAAGGCCGCTGGATCGCGCCTTGATGCACGTCGACGCGCATCGGTCGATTACGACCCGCGATCCGCGAGATTGGCCAATGCGGCCGCGAGGTCATGTTCTCCGTCGTCGGCCGACGGGACGATGGCCGGTGCGGTGACTTCACCCCAGAACGGCAGGCGCCACTGGGGATCATGGTGATGACCGAGGACGACGGCCCGATAAAAGCCGTCGGGACGTCGAGCAATCAGCGCGACCAGATGGCGATCGGCGAGATGCGTTTCGACGACGGGCATCTCGCCGGGCATGAGCGCGCCGCTCCAGATGCCGCCGTACTTTTCTTCCCATCCCATCCGTGCTCCCCTTCAGGCTATATCGCCCAGGTGCCGAAATTCCTGCCCGGGCCTTCCGCCAGTTGCAGGAAGACTTGCCAGCTCGTCTCGGGGTCGCCATTGCCGACGGCGGCGTGAAGTTCGTCCAGCGTAGCGGCGATGCCCTGATCGGCGCCGAAGCGCTCATCGTTGAGCGCACGCAGCAGCGGAATGAGTTGCCCGGTGATTTCAGCGGTGGCCGACGCGGCCTGTCCGGACGCCGGCGCGTCACGCCATGCGAGAAGCCGCCGCCGGATTCGATCTTCGATTTCAGCGGCTTTGAGAATGTGCGGGGCCATCGGGTGATCGAGATCGAGCATGGCGCTTATTCCTTGTCCGTCGTGCGGCCGGGAGGTGGCTCGTTCGCCGCCTGTCCGACCATCCAGTCGCGCATCACGGCGATCGCATCGTCGTCGCGGCGCTCGGCCGGATACACGAGATAGAACCCCACCGACAGCGGAAACGCGAAATCGAACGGCTTGCACAGCCGGCCTGCCGCGATATCGCGTTCGACCAACGGATCGGTCGCGAGCGCGATGCCCTGGCCGGCGACGGCCGCATCGATCGCGAGCGACGTCTGGTTGAAGCGCAGCCCCTTGTGCGGATCGACGTCGACCGGCTCGGGCATCGCATCGAGAAACGCGGGCCACAGGTCGTGCGCATCGTGCAGCAGCACGTGGCCGGCAAGCGCGCGCGGCGACGCGGGCGCGGCCAGCAGCGCGGGGCTGCACACGGCGCACACGTCGAGCGGGAACAGTGCGTGCGCGGCGAGATGCTTGCCGAACGGCGGCTTGCCGTAGCGGATCGCGAGATCGACTCCGTCGTGGCGGAACGTCGCGAGCTGCTGGTCGGCGATCACGCGCACGTCGTAGTCGGGATGCGCGTCGGTGAACAGCGCGAGCCTCGGGATCAGCCACTTCGACGCGAACGAAGGCGTCGTGCTGATCGTCAGCGCCGCGCGCCGTTTCACGAGCTTGTCGGTGGCGTCGGCGATCGCGTGCAGCGCGCGCTGCACGTCGGAGAAATACGCGGCGCCGTCGTGCGTCAGCGCCAGGCCGCGCGGCAGGCGCTCGAACAGCTTCAGCCCGAGCACGTCCTCGAGGTGGCGCACCTGCTGCGCGACGGCGCCCTGGGTTACGCCGATCTCGTCGGCCGCGGCGCGGAAATTGAGGTGCCGCGCGGAGACTTCGAACGCGCGAAGCGCATTCAGCGGCGGCAGGCGGGAGGGGCGGGGCGGCATCGTAAGGCTGTAGAAAAACTATCGGCTAGAGGCAGAAATACTGGTTCGACAGTCGCGGGTGATGCGCCTACATTACCACCATGGCGCGCCGAATGGCGGCTGCGCGGCGGCAGGATTCGAACGAGGAGCAGATCGTGACTGTAGAAAAAGTGGCGTTGATCACGGCGGCAGGCAAGGGCATGGGCGCGGCGATCGCGCGCGAACTGGCGGCGACGGGCTACCGTGTCGCGCTGATGTCGCCGTCGGGCAGCGCGGTGGCGCTGGGCGAGGAACTCGGCGGGTTCGGCATCCAGGGCTCGGTGACGGAAGAAGCCGATATCGACCGGCTCGTGCAGGAGACGCTTGCGCGTTACGGGCGCATCGACGCGGTGGTGAACAACACCGGGCATCCGCCGAAGGGCGAGCTGCTGTCGATCACCGATGAAAACTGGCACGCGGGGCTCGACCTGATCCTGCTGAACGTCGTGCGCGTGATGCGCCGCGTGACGCCGGTCTTCCAGAAGCAGGGCGGCGGCGCGGTGGTCAACATCTCGAGCTTCGCGGCCGATGCGCCCGAGCAGCCGATGCCGGTGTCGTCGACGTTGCGCGCGGCGTTGAGCGCATGGACGCGCCTGTACGCGGAACGCTATGCGGCCGAGAACATCCGGATGAACGCGGTGCTGCCGGGCTTCATCGACAGCTGGCCGGAAACGCCGGAGATCGTCGCGCGTATTCCGGCCGGCCGTTTCGGCAAGACGGGCGAGATTGCGAAGACGGTGGCGTTCCTGTTGTCGGACGGCGCGGGCTACATCACCGGGCAGAACATTCGCGTCGACGGCGCGATCGTCAAGGCACTTTGAGCGTCGCGACGGAGCCGCCTGCCTGCTGCAAAGCGGTACGAATCAGAGCCAGTGAGCGGTAAAGGGGCTGAGTGCAAGTGTTCGCGTGGACCCTTGCGCTCAGACCTCGGCGATAAAGAATAGAGACCTTCCCAGCCGTATCGGCGTTTCGGTGGCTACGCCGCAGGATGAATGAGTGGAGAACAACCGGCCCGTTGTGAACACAACGGGCCGGTCCATTTATGCAGCCGTTCGAATTTGCTCGATGTCGGCCGCTGGTCTCCTGAGCGATTCGCCGAATCCTCGGCGGCCCGAACCGTCGCCGCGCTTCGGCATGAAACTGCGACCGTCGGGCTATCTTTCGGTTTCTTCGGCGACGGCGTTACGCGTCAATCCAGCGCAGCGCGGCCTTCGCGACACGCTCGCCGAGCAATTCGGCCGTTAGCCGGTCGCTTTCCAGGATGGTGTCGCCGCCCTGATCGGCGTTGGCCTGCGCCATCGAGCCCAGGAACGAGCCCAGCCGGTTGATGTCGTCGACCGACCCCGTGCTGCTGTTGTTTCCGGGCATGAGCCCGAGACTGATCCACATCATGTGATGCTGCGCCGCGAAGAGCGCAAGCTGCTGCAGCGTCGCGAGCTTGTCGCCGCTTTGCGACGCAGAGACCGTGAAGCCGGCCGCGAGCTTGTCGCGCCACTTGCCCCATTGCTTGGTCGACGCGTCCATGAAGGTCTTGAACTGCGCGGATACGCTGCCCACGTAAGTCGGTGAGCCGAAGATCATCGCGTCGGCGTCGTTCGCGAGGTACGACCAATGCTGATCGATGGCGTCGACCGGGATCAGCTTGACGACAGCACCCTCGATTTTCTCGGCGCCGCGAGCGACGGCTTCGGCGATAACGGACGTGTGGCCATAACCACTGTGGAAAACGACTGCGACATTGACCATGGAAAACTCCTTGCGGGGTTGAAGAAACGATGAATGTGTTACTGAACACGTAACAGATATTGGCAAGCTGGTTGCCGTGTGTGAAGTGCCCGCCTATGTCGACTTCCGGTGCCCGAAGCATCGGGTGTCCGGAAGGTATCCGTCCGCTTCCTGCGAGAGTCCGAAGGCAGAGCCGTGCTGGTGAAGGATCGGTGCCAATGCCGCAACGTCACGCAAGCGCGTGGTCATCCGGCTCGAATCGCGGCGGCGAAACCTTTCTGACTGTTACAGGCGGCTGGCTGGACGAGAAAGACGCCCCGTCGTGATCCGGTTTGTCCGATGGCGCGATCGTCGGGGCGCCTCGGTCGGCCCGCAGCGGCTACAGGCAACGGCTACAAACGCGTACAAACCAGACAAATCCGGGATACATCAGACCTTTCAAATGGGCGACGCCGCGTGACGAGGGCGCGCCGGATTGAAAGCGAAGGCGCGATCGAGCGCGCGGCATGTTCACTTTCCACTTCACGAAAGGAGATGCCGAACGATGTCTTCCACACCGTTTTCCCCGATGCGTCGCCACCTGCTGGCCACTTCCGTGGCCGCCGGGGTATCGGCGATGCTGCCCACCGCGCTCCATGCCGCAACCGGCGGCAGCGGCATACGCCCGTTCACCGCGCACATTCCCGACGAAGCGCTGGCCGACCTGCGCCGCCGCATTGCCGCGACGCGCTGGCCGGGCCGCGAGACCGTCGCCGACGAATCGCAGGGCGTGCGGCTCGCGCGCATGCAGGCGCTGCTGCGCTACTGGGGCACCGACTACGACTGGCGCAAGGGCGAGGCGCGCCTGAACGGGTTCCCGATGTTCATCACCGAAATCGACGGGCTCGACATTCATTTCATCCACGTGCGCTCGCGGCACGAGAACGCGATGCCGATGATCATGACGCACGGCTGGCCTGGTTCGATCTTCGAATTGCTGAAGGCGATCGGCCCGCTGACCGACCCGACCGCGCACGGCGCGAGCGCCGACGACGCGTTCCATGTCGTCGTGCCGTCGCTGCCGGGTTTCGGTTTTTCGGGCCGGCCGACGCAGACGGGCTGGGGCTCCGACCACATCGCGCGTGCCTGGGGCGAACTGATGGCGCGGCTCGGCTATACGCGTTTCGTGTCGCAGGGCGGCGACTGCGGCTCGGTGATCTCGCACCGGATGGCGATGCAGCGCGTGCAGGGTCTGGCCGGGATTCACGTGAACATGCCGGCGACGGTGCCGCCGGACATCGCCGCGCTGCTCGCGACCGATTCACCCGCGCCGGCTTCGCTGTCGCCGAAGGAGAAGGCCGCGTACGAGAAGCTCGCGACGTTCTATCGCGACAACTGCGGCTACTCGGCGATGATGGTGACGCGCCCGCAGACGGTCGGTTATGCGCTCGCCGATTCGCCGTCAGGGCAGGCCGCATGGATGTACGACAAGATCTCGCAATGGACGTACAGCGGCGGCGTGCCCGAACGCTCGATTCCGCGCGACGAGATTCTCGACGATATTTCGCTGTACTGGCTGACGAACACCGCGACGTCCGCCGCGCAGATCTACTGGGAGGATCACTCGAACAACTTCAACGCGGTGGACATCTCGCTGCCGGCCGCGATCACGGTGTTCCCGGGCGAGATCTACCAGGCGCCGCGCAGCTGGGCCGAGCGCAGTTATCACAACCTGATCTACTTCAACGAAGTCGACAAGGGCGGGCATTTCGCGGCGTGGGAGGAGCCGGAACTGTTTGCTCGCGAAGTGCGTGCCGGGTTCCGGCCGTTGCGTCGCGTGTAAGCGGGGTTTGAGCGGTGGGCGCGGGCTGGCTGACTACCGCCCGCGTTCACTTCGTCATGATGCGTTCCGCGCGATCCGGCCGGCCGTCACGACCGATTGAGCGTGCGCAGGCTCTCGACAGCGTCGTCCGTCATCCATAGCAGCGTGTTGAGGTACGTGTCGATATGGACGACAAGCGCCTGGCGCGGGCCTTCCCGCCATGCCGCCGAGTGGTAGAACGCTGCCTGCTCCGTTTCCAGGGCATGGCGGTCGGTGTAGGCCCGCACGAGGCAATAGCTTTCTTCTTCGTGGTCCGAATGACCGTAGCACACGACATCCATGCCGCTGGCACGAATCATCGGAACGGCAAGCTCGTGCATGGCCGCATGAAAGGCGTGCAACGTTCCCGGCTTCAGGCGGTAGGTGCGGATTTCCAGCAACCGATTCATGTTTCGTCTCCTTGGCTTGCCGCATCGGCGGAATCGAACCTGGTCGATCGTAGCGGCTGCCCTGTCGGCAGTCTCGGGCGAGCATAGCAGGAACGCATGCCGGAGAACGGCGAAGCCCGGGATGGGCGGCCGTTGGCGGGGCGTTGGCGGCTTTTCCGTCGTCGATCGTCGAATGTCTTGTCGGCGGCGGCCGTCGATGCGTCTGACGGCTCGCACCCGTTCGCATTCGACACGGGCAGGCGTTGCGTGCGGTTCGCGGGGCTACGCAACCGCACGCAACGCCTGCGCGAACCGCTTGTCCGCCAGATACGCGACATTGAACCGGCAAAACGCGGAAGGACGATCGGCCTGCGGCGAGAACACCGCGCCCGGCGCGAGAATCACGCCGCGCTCCAGCATCGCCTGCGCGAGCTGCATCGAGTCGGGCCAGCCGGGCAGCGCGGCCCACAGATACAGGCTTTGCTCGCACGGCCGGTAGACCTGCGCGCCGAGCCGGTCGAGCGCGTCGAGTGCGGTGGCGGTCGCGCGCCGCAGCTTCTCCTGAAGATGATTCGTATGCCGGAGAAAGTGGCCGTCGCTGACGATCGCGTCGAGCGTACGCTCGCAATATTCGGAGCTGCTGACGTGGGTCAGCATCTTCACGTCGGCGAGATCGCTCGCGAGCGCCGCGTTGCAGGCGAGGAAGCCGACGCGCAGCGCGGCCGACACCGATTTCGAGAAGCTGCCGATATAGATCGTGCGGCGCAGCTGGTCGAGCGTCGAGATGCGCGTGAGCGAACGCGGCCGCAGGTCGGCCAGCGCATCGTCCTCGACGATGATGAGATCGTGCGCGTCGGCGAGCTGCAGGATGCGGTGCGCCTTGGCCGCGCTCGTATCGGTCGCGGTCGGGTTGTGGCCGACCGATTGCGTGAAGAACAGTTTCGGCCGGTAGGCGGCGATGTGCTCGGCCAGCTTCGCGACGTCGGGGCCGTCGATCTCGCGCGGCACGCCGACGATGTTCGCGCCGCTCAGCTTCAGCTTGCCGAACAGCGGGTAGTAGCCGGGATCGTCGACGAGCACGGTGTCGCCGGGGCGCACGAAGTAGCGCAGCACGAGATCCATCGCCTGGTTCGCGCCGTGCGTGAGCACGATCTGTGCGGGCGGCGCCTCGATCTCGTAACCGGCGAGCTTCTGCTGCAGCGACTGGCGCAGCGGCAGGTAGCCGAAGCGGCTGCCGTAACGGAACAGCGATGCGGCGCTCGTGCGCATGATGCGCTGCTGGTACTGGTTCAGCCGCGTTTCCTCGAGCCACTCGATCGGCGGAAAACCTTCGCCGAGGTTGAGCACGTCGGGCTTCACGTGCAGCTGCTCGCGCATCAGCCACACGATGTCCATCGCGCGGTCGAGCGAGCTCGGTTCGTCGATGTCGGGCGCGGCCGCCGCGCGCCGCGTAACGAAGAACCCCGAGCCGCGGCGCGGCTCGATCAGGCCGTCGGCCGCGAGCATCTCGAACGCGCTGATCACGGTGTTCTTCGAGCAACCGGACGCCTCAGCGTATTCCCTGATGGAAGGCAGCTTCGCGCCGGCCGGCAACACGCCTTCCTCGATCTGTCTGGCGAGATTGTCCGCCATGGCGCCAGACAGGCTGGCTTTTGCACGCTGCTTCATCGCGATGTTCCGTCGGGCCGGCCCACTGTCATGGGTACGGATGGTTGAGTGTCTGCGCCGTCTGTACCTTTTCAATGGGTACAGCGTGTCTATTATTCGGCTATCCGCAGCCCGCCGCAAGCGTCGCCGGGCCACCCCGCCACCCCGCCACCCCGAAACAGAACGACATCATGCCGATCGATTCCGCCTTGCCGAACTTCCGCTCGCTCACGCCCGAGCAACGCCTGTCCCACCTGTCCCGTACCGTCGGGCTCGACGATGCCGAGCACGCGCTGCTCGCGAAGCCGGGCGCGCTGCCGCTCGAGACGGCGAACGGGATGATCGAGAACGTGATCGGCACGTTCGAGCTGCCGATGGCGGTGGCCGGCTACTTCCGGATCAACGGCCGCGACGTGATCGTGCCGATGGCCGTCGAGGAGCCGTCGATCGTGGCGGCCGCATCGTATATGGCGAAGCTGTCCCGCGCGACCGGCGGTTTTCGTACGTCGAGCAGCGGCCCGCTGATGCGCGCGCAGGTGCAGGTGATCGGCGTCGGCGATCCGTACGGCGCGCGGCTCGCGATCCTGCGGCACGCCGCCGAGCTGATCGAACTCGCGAACGGCCGCGACAAGGTGCTCGTCGGCCTGGGCGGCGGCTGCCGCGACATCGAGGTTCACGTGTTCCCCGACACGCCGCGCGGCGCGATGGTGGTGGCGCACCTGATCGTCGACGTGCGCGACGCGATGGGCGCGAACACGGTCAACACGATGGCCGAAGCCGTCGCGACGCGCATCGAAGCGATCACCGGCGGGCAGGTACGGTTGCGGATACTGTCCAACCTCGCGGATCTGCGCCTCGCGCGCGCAGAGGTACGGTACGCGGCCGACACGCTCTCGACCGACGACTATCCGGGCGAAGCGGTGATCGATCGCGTGATCGACGCCTACGCGTTCGCGGCGATCGACCCGTACCGCGCGGCGACACACAACAAGGGCATCATGAACGGCATCGATCCGGTCGTGGTCGCGACCGGCAACGACTGGCGTGCGGTCGAGGCCGGCGCGCATGCGTATGCGAGCCGCAGCGGGCGCTATACGTCGCTGACGACCTGGGAGAAGGCCGCCAATGGCGACCTCGTCGGCACGATCGAGATGCCGATGCCGGTCGGGCTCGTCGGCGGCGCGACGAAGACGCATCCGCTCGCGCGTCTCGCGCTGAAGATCATGAACGTGACATCGGCGCAGGAACTCGGTGAAATTGCGGTCGCGGTCGGGCTTGCGCAGAATCTCGGTGCGCTGCGCGCGCTCGCGACCGAAGGCATCCAGCGCGGCCACATGGCGCTGCATGCACGCAATATCGCCGTCGCGGCAGGCGCGACCGGCGCGGACGTCGACCGCATCGCGCAGCAGATGGTCGAGGCGAAGGACGTGCGCGCCGATTTCGCGCTCGCGCTACTGGCCGGCAGCAGCGGCGGCTGACGCGCGGCACGCGCGCCGTAAGCGGCGTGCGTGGCGTGCCGCGCCGGCACCGCCGGCGACATATCAATCAAGGAGGAGACACATGGAACAGACCGGTTCAAGCGCTGTCGCGCCGGTGCCGCATCACGTCCGGCCGTTCGCGGATGCCGATGCGCCGGCCGCGACGCTCGTCGAGGTGTGGGGCGACACGGTAGCCACGAAGCACCTGGCGTGGTCGGTGCTGCTGGGCATCTCGATCAGCCTCGGCGCATTCGAGATCGGCCGGCTCGCGCTCGCGTCGTTCGTGCACGACGCGGCGATCGCGCGCGCCTACGCGATGCTGATCGGCCTCGGCGGCTGCCTGCTGGCGGGTACGATCTGCGCGATGCTGTTCAAGCCGAAACGCACGGTGATCGAACATGCGGCGGGCGGCCCCGAGCGCGACGCGGCGCTCCGGCAGCTTGCCGAGGCATCGGGCGGGCTCGGGTCGCCGGCCGACCTGTCGCCCCGCGCGCGCGCCGAGATGGAGGAACTCGGCCTGCTCGACCTGTTCGCGTCGTACGACGCGTCGCCCGAGCGCGCACGCGCGGGAGGCCTCTGATGGACGCGCTGCTGCAAGCCTTGCCGGCCGCGTTCGCGATGGGGCTGCTCGGCGCGATCGTGTTCTCCGGCATCGGGCTGATCTCCGGCACCGACGAAACGACGACGATCGCGCCGCTCACGCTGCTCGTCGCGCTGCTCGGCGTGCCGCCCGCCGGCGTGTTCACGTTCTTCCTCGCGGGCGCGGTGGCCAAGCACATCACGCATGCGATCCCGACCGCGCTGCTCGGCATTCCCGGCGACACGATGGCCGCGCCGCTGTTGCAGCAGGCGACGTTGCTGCGCGCGCTCGGCGTGCCGCACATCGCGCTGCGCAAGATGATCTCCGGCGCGATCGTCGCCGCGTTCGTCGCGCTGCCGCTCGCCGTGCTGTTCGCGTCGCTGCTCGCGCCGTTCGGCGCGGCGATCGCGAAGGCCGCGCCGTGGGTGTTCCTCGCGGCGGCCGTCGGCATCGCGTATTTCTCGGCGGGGCGCTGGGCGTCGGTGCTGCTGCTCGTGCCGTTCGTGATGCTGGTGGTCGGGTTGCAGGCGCTGACCGGCCATTACGGCGTGAAGCTGAGCGTCAGCTACTTTCTCGGCATTGCGATCGGGCCGCTGGTTGCCGACCTGTTCTCGATCCTGTCGCCGGCCGAGCGGCGTCGCATGCGCCGCGACGGGCCGTCGACCTTCGTGCTCGCGCCCGACGTGAAAAGCTGGCGCGGCTATTTCCCGAATCCGCTGAAGGTGCTCGACCGCGAACAGGTCGCGTGGACGGTCGGGACGGCCGCCGTGTCGAGCGCGACGTTCGTGTTCAGCCCGGTCGCGATGACCGTGCTGATGGGCGAGATCGTCGGCGCGCGCGTGCGCCACGCGTACCAGCGGCTGACGACCGTGATCGCCGCGCGCAACGGCGTGACCGAGGCGACCTACATCGCCGAGGCGCTGATTCCGCTGATCGCGTTCGGGCTGCCGCTGAGCCCGGTGGCCGCAGGCCCGGCCGCGCCGCTGTTCAATGCGCCGCCGCGCTTCACGGTCGACGCCGCGAGCGGGCAGATCCACAACCTGCACACGCTGATGAGCTGGCCCGAGTTCCTCGGCTACGGGCTGCTGTCGATCCTGCTGGCCGCGCTGATCGCGTATCCGCTCGCGATGCATCACGCGCACCGCGCGGCGTCGTTCGTCGCGAGGAAGCTGAGCCACGAAGCGATCATCGCGACCTTCGCGGGGCTGATCGTCGTGATCGGCGTGTGGGAAGGGCAGTTGCTCGGGCTGGCCGTGATCGTGACGATCGGCCTGTTCGGCGGGATGCTGTCGCGGCTGTTCGCGTTCAACACGGGCGTGCAGTTCATGGGGTACTACGTCGCGGTGCTGAGCGTGCCCGCAATCGTCAAGCTGCTCTGATGCATCGGCGTACGGGGCCGCGTGTGCCGCGCGGCCCGCCGCGAACCGCCGTTTCGCGTGCGATTTTTGAATCGCTGTGTGTCGTGTTCGCACACAGATACGTTGGGATACAAAGCATCCGGATGGTTCGGATATAAAACCGGTGAAGCGTTTCACACGGCGGCGCAGTGCCATGCGCCGCCGCTGCGAACGGCGATACCGGAGCGCCCGCACGTGCCGCGGGCCCCTTCCTTAGCGATCGACAATGGAGAACGAGTCATGCCTGATACCGTGAACACCCGCCGCCGCCTGATCCTGGGTACGACACTGGCGAGCCTGAGCCTCGCCGACCTCGGCCTCGGCAACCTGGCGCGCGCGCAGTCGGCGCCCGATGCATCGAGCGCGAAGCGCGCGGCCGGCGCTGCGTCGCTGGGCACGATCCACCAGATCGACGCGGGCGTGCTCAACGTCGGGTATGCGGACCTCGGGCCGAAGAACGGCCCCGTCGTGTTCCTGCTGCACGGCTGGCCGTACGACATCTATAGCTACGCGGAAGTCGCGCCGCTGCTCGTCGCGGCCGGTTATCGCGTGATCGTGCCGTACCTGCGCGGCTACGGCTCGACGACGTTCCGCTCCGCCGACACGGTGCGCAACGGCCAGCAGGCCGTGACCGCCGTCGACATCGTTGCACTGATGGATGCGCTGAAGATCGACCGCGCGGTGTTCGGCGGCTACGACTGGGGCGCGCGCACGGCCGACATCATCGCGGCGCTGTGGCCGCAGCGCGTGAAGGCGCTGGTGTCGGTGAGCGGCTACCTGATCGGCAGCCAGGAGGCGAACCGCAAGCCGCTGCCGCCGCAGGCCGAATTCCAGTGGTGGTATCAGTTCTACTTCACGACCGAGCGCGGCGCGCTCGGCTACGCGGCGAACCGCGATGCGTTCAACAAGCTGATCTGGCAACTCGCGTCGCCGAAGTGGCAGTTCTCCGACGAGACCTATGCGCGCTCGGCCGCGTCGTTCCAGAACCCCGATCACGTCGCCGTCGTGATCCACAACTATCGCTGGCGTCTCGGGCTGGCGAAGGGCGAGGCGCAATACGACGACATCGAGCGCCGTCTGGCGGCCGGCCCGGCGATCACCGTGCCGACGATCACGATGGAAGGCGATGCGAACGGCGCGCCGCATCCGGAGCCGGCCGCGTATGCGAAGAAGTTCACGGGCAAGTACCAGCACCGGACGATCACCGGCGGCATCGGCCACAACCTGCCGCAGGAAGCGCCGCAGGCGTTCGCGGATGCGATCCTGCAAGTGGAGCATCTGTGATGCGCTCGGGAGCAGGCTTCCTGCGTCGCGGCGCGGGCCGCGCGCTCGTCGCGGGCGCGCTGCTGGCCGGTGCGTGGTCGGCGAGCGGCCCGGCCGCGTTCGCGGAACAGCCGAAAGCCGCCGCGTCGCCGATCTACGGCGTGACGATCCCGCCCGGCTACCGGAAATGGGAAATGGTCGCGCCGGCCGAAGAGGCTGCGCCGCTCGACGAGTTGCGCGTGGTGCTCGGCAACCCGGTCGCGATCCGCGCGCTCGAACAGGCGACGCTGCCGTTCCCGGACGGCACGATCCTCGTGAAGCTCGCGTACAAGCGCAAGCAGTCCGACGAGTTCGCGCCGGCGACGGTGCCCGGCCAGGCGACGACCGTGCAGGTGATGGTGAAGGACTCGCGTCGTTATGCGTCGACGGGCGGCTGGGGGTTCGGGCGCTTCATCAACGGTGTGCCGGCCGACATCGGCCAGCACCAGACGTGCTTCGCGTGTCACCAGGCGCGCGTGAAGAACCACGATTACGTGTTCACGCGGCTCGCGCCGTAACGTGATGCGGCATCGCGGGTTCGATGCAACGAAAGGCGTGCCGTGCGAGGCACGCCTTTTTTTGTTGGTGCGTGTGCGCTGGCGAGCGCATCGATTGCGGGTTTGTATCGCACTGTATCTGCGGCCGTTGTGGAAAAACTGGCATGCAGAAAGCACCGGTTTCGGAAACATGCCGGATACGTGGGCGGGTTCTACTGTCGACATGCAGGAAACGTTCGATGCCACGCGTTTGCATCGGATGCCAAGTGTTCGATACCCCAACTTTCGTCAAGGAGCATGCTCATGAAAACCACCCGTATCCTCGCCGTCGCCGCACTCGTCGCCATCCCCGCGCTGTCGTTCGCCGATACCGGCCACGGCCTGACGCGCGCCGACGTGCGCGCCGAACTCGTCCGGCTCGAACAGGCCGGCTACAACCCGGCACGCAGCGAACCGAATTATCCGGAAGACGTCGCCGCTGCGCTGCAGGTCGCGCGTTCCGACCAGAACGGCCCGTCGAAGTCGCAGGGCGACAACGTGGCCGATACGTCGACGCCGGCAAGCCATCGCGACGCCGCGCGGTCGCGCTCGACGCAGAACGCCGCCGACGATCTGTACGCGCATTCTTGATCCGTTGCCGCGCCTGCTGCCGGCACGCGCGGCTCATCGCAGTACTTCATGTAGAACAACACTGAGAAAGGAGCATCACGATGACCGGTTTGATGAAACGCGTTCTGGTATCCGCCGCGGTGATCGGCGCACTGTCCGGTGCGGCCGCGGCGCAGGCCGCGCCGAAGGACGACCTGAAGGGCACGAACGTCGTGCTCGTGCACGGCGCGTTCGCCGACGGGTCGAGCTGGAACCGCGTGATTCCGCTGCTCGAGGCGCGCGGGCTGCACGTGGTGTCGGTGCAGAATCCGCTGAGCTCGCTCGCCGACGATGCGGCGGCGACGAAGCGTACGATCGACGAGCAGAAAGGGCCGGTCGTGCTGGTCGGTCATTCGTGGGCCGGTGTCGTGATCAGCGATGCGGGCAACGACGACAAGGTGAAGTCGCTCGTCTACGTCGCGGCGTTCGCGCCCGACAATGGCCAGTCGATCGCCGACGTCACGCAGGGGTTGCCCGCGCCGGCATGGGCCGGTGAACTGCGCAAGGACGCGGGCGGGTTCACGCGGCTCTCGGACAAGGCGATCGCGCAGGATTTCGCGCCGGACCTGCCGCCCGCGCAGCAGCGCATCGTCGCGGCGACCCAGGGGCCGTGGTATGGCGGGTGCATCTCGGAGAAGGTCGCGCAGGCCGCGTGGCATGCGAAGCCGTCGTCGTTCGTCGTCGCGACGCAGGACCGGATGATCGATCCGACGTTGCAGGAAGCGATGGCGAAGCGGATCGGCGCGACGGTCACGCGTGTGAACGGCAGCCACGTCGCGATGCTGAGCCAGCCGAAGGCCGTGGCCGATGCGATCATCGCGGCGGCGGAACGCGCGAAGCAGGATACGCAGTGAGCGGATGCGGCGCCGCGTTCGGGTTGAAGCGCGGCGTCGCGTGTGATGGCGATGTCTTTTCACAAGGAGAAGTCATGACGGAACTCTGGCAACTGTCGGCAACCGAACTCGCGCAACGCGTACGGCATCGCGACGTGTCCGCGCGCGAAGTGGCGGACGCCGTGCTCGATCGTCTCGATGCGGTGAACCCGGCGATCAACGCGGTGATCGAACACCGGCCCGACGACGTGCGGCGGCAGGCCGACGAAGTCGATCGCGCGATCGCGCGCGGCGACGATCCGGGGCCGCTCGCGGGCGTGCCCGTGACCGTGAAGATCAACGTCGACCAGGCCGGCTTTGCGACGACCAACGGCACGCGCCTGCAGGAAAACCTGATCGCGCAAGCCGACAGCCCGGTGGTCGGCAACCTCAGGAAGGCCGGCGCGATCCTGCTCGGCCGCACCAATTCGCCGACGTTCGCGTTGCGCTGGTTCACGTCGAATCGCGTACACGGTCACACGCGCAATCCGCGCGATCCGTCGCTGACGCCGGGCGGGTCGAGCGGCGGCGCGGCGGCGGCCGTGGCTGCCGGGATCGGCCCGCTCGCGCTCGGCACCGACATCGGCGGCTCCGTGCGCTACCCGGCCTACGCATGTGGCGTGCACGGCATCCGGCCGTCGCTCGGGCGTGTGCCGGCCTTCAACGCGTCGTCGCCCGAGCGTGCGATCGGCGCGCAACTGATGTCGACGGCGGGGCCGATCGCGCGCACGATCGACGATCTCTCGCTCGCGTTGCGTGCATTCGCCGCGCCGGACCCGCGCGATCCGTGGCACGTGCAGGTGCCGTTCGACGGGCCGGCGGTGCCGAAGCGCGCGGCGCTGTGCGTGCGGCCGGGCGGCTTGCAGGTCGTGCCCGAGGTCGAGGCCGCGTTGCGCGATGCCGCGCGCCGGCTCGTCGATGCGGGCTGGACCGTCGACGAGATCGACGACACGCCGCCGATGCGCGAGGCCGCGCTGTTGCAGGAACAGCTTTGGCTCGGCGACGGGTTCGATGCGTTGTCGAATGCGGTCGAGCGCGATGGCGATCCGGGTGCGGCCGTGGTGATCTCTGCCGTGCGCGGCAAGGTGCGCGATCTGCCGGCCGACGTGATCAGCCGCGCGCTCGTCCGGCGCACCACGCTGACGCGACAGTGGCGGCTGTTTCTCGACGAGTATGCGGTCGTGCTGCTGCCCGTGTCGTCGGAACTGCCGTTTCGCGACGATCTCGACCGGCAGGGGCTCGACGGGTTCGAGCGGGTGTGGGAAGCGCAGCTCACGTTGCGCGCGCTGCCCGCAATGGGGCTGCCGGGGCTGGCTGTCACGACGTCGCTCGTGAACGGCGTGCCGGTGGGCGTACAGGTGGTTGCCGCGCATCATCGCGAGGATCTGTGTCTGCTCGCGGGGCGCGATATCGAAGCGCGCGGTTTGGTGGTTGCGCCGGTTGATCCACAGTCGTGATGCGCTGACAGGTGCATGCATCGGCGATGCCGCTGGGCATCATGCCGATGCATCGCAACCTTCGATCGCGGTAGTACTTTCCACTTCGGATTTCCTGACGGACAACGAGCCGGCCAGGCAGATCAGCACGGCAGTGTGGGAAGCGGGATTCCCTGGATTTCCCGAGGCAAGTGAGTCGAATCGGAAATTCAGCGGCGGAGCGGTTGTGCCTGTCCGCCCTCATTAAAAATATAAAAATACGGATCGGTGCATCCAGCCTCGCAATTCTGTCAGGAAATTTTGAGATGAAGGGCGGGGTAACATTCAAGCGGTTTCTGTAACCAACACCATCAGTGTTTGTAACTGGCCTAATACGGTGTCCAGTCCGGGCACTGGATTGCCGGTCAGTGGACTGGCCGCTGGTACGAATACGAAAGTGGTGCTTCGAACAGCGCAACTTGTCGCGTATCGGTAACGCTTGACACTCCTTGACGCTATTAGATTGGATTTCATGCGATGTTCGAGGTCCGTGAGAGCGGATCAGACGAATCGCGAGTAGACCAAAGTCATGAATAAAAATCACTATCGGCTGGTATTCAGCCGCGTGCGGGGTATGTTGATTGCCGTCGAAGAAACCGCTTGTGCGTCAGGTAACGCAGGGCGGGGCGAAATCGGTTTCGCCATTCGCGTGCCGTATACATTCGCAAGATTCGCGCTTCGGCAGATGGCACTCGCGGCACTGGTTGCAGTCGGTGTGATGCCGATATGGGCGAATGCCCAGATTGTCGGGGGCGGGGCCCATTCCCCGTCCGTGATCCAGACACAAAACGGTATTCCGCAAGTCAATATCAATCGCCCGGGATCGTCGGGCGTATCGATGAATACCTACAATCAGTTCGACGTATCCAAACCTGGGGCGATTCTCAACAACTCGCCGGTTGTGGTTCAGACTCAGCTTGGCGGCCTCATCAACGGCAACCCCAATTTTCAGCCAGGCGATGCCGCGCGCCTCATCGTCAATCAGGTCAACAGCAACAACCCTTCTTTTATTCGTGGTCCCATCGAAATTGGTGGCGCACGGGCGCAGCTCGTGATCGCCAATCAAGCGGGGCTGGTGGTCGACGGTGGCGCCTTCATCAATACGAGCCGCGCCACGCTGACAACAGGCCAGCCCTATTTCGGACCAGATGGCTCGCTTGCCGGATTCAATGTCAATCAAGGGTTGATTTCAGTTGTTGGTGCAGGCCTGAATGCATCGAACATCGATCAGGTGGATCTGATTTCTCGTGCGGTGCAGGCCAATGCCAAGATCTACGGGAAGAATCTGAATGTCGTCGCGGGATCGAACCAGGTCGACTACAACTCGCTGAACGCGACTCCGATCGCAGGCAATGGCGCCGCGCCAGCCATCGCGATCGATGTCAGCCAGCTTGGTGGCATGTACGCGAACAGGGTGTTTCTCGTTAGTTCAGAAAATGGCGTGGGTGTCGCAAACGCCGGCAACATCGCTGCGCAAGCCGGTGACTTGACGCTACAAGCGAATGGCCGCCTCGTTTTGTCGGGCCAGACGAATGCCAGCGGCAATATGTCGTTGTCGGCTTCCGGCGGCATCCAGAACAGCGGGACGACCTACGGCAAGCAGTCCGTTACGGTCGATACCGGAGCGGCCGATCTGACGAACAGCGGCACGTTGACCGCCCAGCAGAATCTGACGGCCAACGTCGGCAGCCTCAACTCGACGGGTACGCTCGGCGCAGGCATCAATGCCGACAGCACGATCGGGTCGAGTGGCGACCTGAGCGTCACGGGCGCCGGACAGGTTGCCGCGACGGGCCGGAACAACGCGGGCGGCAACGCCAGCTTTGCCGGCGGCGGCGTCGATCTGTCGAATAGCGCAACGGCTGCCAACGGAAATCTCGCGCTGACCGCGACGGCGGGCGATGTGAACCTGACCGGCTCGACCGCCAGCGCCAAGGGTACTGTGAATGCCCAGGCGAGCGGCACGATCGTCAATGATCGAGGCAATCTGTCCAGTGGCGCGGGCATGACCCTGAGCGGCGGCAACCTGTCGAATCAGGGCGGCCGCGCGGGCTCGCAAGGGCCGCTGTCCGTGCAGATGGCCGGAACCGTTTCGAACCGGAACGGCGCACTGATTTCGCAAAGCGCCGCTGACGTTCACGGCGGGGCGATCCAGAACAATGCAGGGCTTATTCAGAGCGCGGGCAGGCAAACGATTGCGGGTGCGTCGGTCGACAATAGCGCGGGCCGGCTGATTTCCCTGAACGCGGACGGTCTGTCCGTGACGGCAACGGGTGCAGTCACGAACGCGCCCGGTACGACGGCAGGCGGCGATCCAGGCGGCGTGATCGGCGGCAAGGGCGACGTGACGGTGCAAGGTGCGAGCGTGACGAACAGCGGCACGATCGGGGCCGATGCGAACCTGCACGTGACGGGCCAGCGTGTCGACAACAGCAGTGGCACGCTGCACGCTGGACAGACAGCGACGGTCGACGCGGGCAATCATTTCGCGAATACGAATGGCCGGGTCGAAGGGCAAAGCGCCGTGCTGAACGGCACGACGCTGGACAACAGCCTCGGTAGCGTCAATGCCGCTCACGTCTCGCTTACCGGTTCGACTTTGTTGAACCACGGGGGACGGTCACACAAACCGGCACCGGCCCGATGACGGTCGCGATCACCGATACGCTCGACAATTCGAACAATGGCCTGATCCAGACGCGCAGCACCGATCTATCGCTCACGCCCGCAGCCCTGATCAACGACAACGGCGGCACGATCACGCACGTCGGCACCGGAACGCTGACCGTCGGCAACGCCTCGGGCACCGTCAGCAATAAGGCGGGCACGATTGCCAGTAACGGCCAAACCGTCCTGCAAGGCAAGACGATCGACAACTCGGCTGGTTCTGCGTCCGGTCAAACGGGTCTGAGCGTCAACGCCACTGACTCGATCACGAATACGAGCGGCAAGCTTGCGTCGAACGCTAACGTCGACGTGACCACAGGCGGCGCGCTGATTAACGACGGGGGTGAACTCGGCTCGAAGACCGCGGCGACAACGATTCGCAGTGCCTCACTGTCGAACCTCGACGGCAAGATCGTCTCCCCCACGTTGACGGCAACCGTCGCCGGCTTGATCGACAACAGCCAGAACGGCGACATCGAAGCCAATCAGCTTTCGTTGACCGCCGCGAACCTGAAAAACCAGGGCGGCCACATTTCGCAATGGCAGAGCGGCCCGACGACACTTGCCGTTTCCGGCACGCTGGACAATTCGAATGGCGGCGTCATCCAGACCAACAGCACCGACCTGACGCTCGCACCGGCCGAACTGGACAACTCGAAAGGCACCATCACGCACGGCGGCGCCGGCACGCTGACGCTCGCACCGGGCAACGGCGCGGGGGCCTTGAAAAATATCGGCGGCACGATCGGTACCAACGGGCAGGCCATCGTGAAGGCCGGCAGTTTGGACAACGGTAGCGGGGCCATCGCCGCCAAACTGGGTCTGTCGGCCGCGATCGCCGGGGCGATGAACAATGCTCAGGGCCTGATGCGCTCGAACGCGGCGCTGTCGATCATCAGCAACGGGGCGCTGTCGAACCAGCAAGGGCACATCGAGGCGGGCACGGCCGGCGACACGAGCACGTTGTCGATTCAGGCCGCGTCGATCGACAACACCGATGGCGCGGTGCACGGCTTCGGCACGGGCAAGATGACCGTGCAAGGCGGCAACCAGATCGTGAACAGCCACGCGGGCGGTGTCGATGGCATGGGGCAGATTGCCGGTCAGGGCGACGTGACGATCGGTGCGGCTTCGATCTCGAACACGCAGGGCGGCCAGTTGATGGGTGCGAACCTCCGCGTTCAGGGCAATCGCCTCGACAACTCGGGAGGGCAGGTCGGTAACGTCGCGAATGCCACGGGCGACGTGAACGTCGCGATGTCGGATGCGGTGACGAATACTAATGGGTCGATCACCTCGACGCGTGATCTATCGGTAGCGGCTTCCACGCTGCTCGGCGGCGGCACGTACAGTGCGGCGCGCGACGCGGCGATCAATCTGCAAGGCGACTTCACGACTACGCCGCAAACGCAGTTCAACATGGGTCGCGACCTGACTTTTACGTTGCCGGGCACATTCGCCAACAGCGCCAACCTGCAATCGGTCCACAACCTGACGGTCAACGCCGGAAACATCGTCAACACGGGGGCGATCACCGCCGGTAATCTGCTGAGCACCCATTCTGGCGACCTGACGAACTATGGTGCGATGGTCGGCGGCAGCGTCGGCATTCAGGCGAGCAGCACGGTGTCGAACCTCGGACCCGTCGCTTTGATCGGCGCATCGGACACGTCGGGCCTGCTCGAAATCCTTGCGCACGACATCGAGAACCGCGACGACACGACGTTGGGCGATTCGATGCCGACTGCGACGATCTTCGGGCTCGGCAAAGTGGTTTTGGCGGGCGGCAAGGATGCAAACGGCAACTATACGAACGCGGCGTTGATCAACAATTCGTCGGCGGCGATCCAGTCGGGCGGTGCGATGGAACTGCATGCCGACAAGGTCACGAACACGCGACGCGTGATGCAGACTTCGGGTTATACGGACCAGGTCGACCCGGCGCTGCTGCAACAGCTCGGCATCAGTATGTCCGGATGCGCTGCTTACTACATCGCGGCCTGTAGCGGTCACGACGTGCACTGGATCAACTTGTTCCACGATCCGAATTTCCCTGATTACGATCCCGCGCCCATCATCGCCGCG
The DNA here is from genome assembly GCF_001742165.1 of Burkholderia stabilis. Classification (NCBI taxonomy): domain Bacteria; kingdom Pseudomonadati; phylum Pseudomonadota; class Betaproteobacteria; order Burkholderiales; family Burkholderiaceae; genus Burkholderia; species Burkholderia stabilis. Next base: position 2,774,772 of record NZ_CP016443.1, read on the forward strand.
CTCAAATTGCAGCCGGGCGGGGTCTTCACGGTACCGCCGAACGGCGGGCAGTGGAACAGCGGTTATCAGTACACGACCTATGAGGGCAAGGCCGTCGCCAACACGGTGACGAATCTGAGCCCGGGCGCGCAGATCGCGTCCGGAGGCGATCTCGACGCATCGACGGTCAAGACGTTCCAGAACTACTGGAGCAGCGTGACGGCGGTCGGCAACATCAAGCAGCCCGTGAACCTCGATATGGACGGCTGGGGCGCGACGGGGCAGCAGGCGCCCGGCGTGACGGTCACCTATTCCGGGTACTACCACTACAACAACTACGACAATACGGAACACAACTGGACCTTGCCGTTCGGCGACAAGCCGTTCGTCGGCGGCCCGGGTGGTTATACGCAGGCAGCGCCAGCCGACGTGAAGAAGTACGGTCTGCCGGACTACCGTTCGACCTGGGGCGCGACCGGTACGATCTCGGGCAATGGTGTCAGCGTGAACAACACGGCGGCCAACGCGACGATTCCGTCGCTGGGGCTGTTGCCCGGTCAGGCGGTGCCGGGACTGACGATCGGGACGGTGAGCGGTAACGCAAGCGGCACGCAATCGGGATCCGCCGCGATCAAGGGCGGTACGCCCACTTGGGTCGATCCGGTGATCGCGAGCGCGACCGCCGTGAACGTGTTGAACAACCTGACGATTCCGCAAGGCGGCCTGTACCGGCCGAATCCTGCTCCGGACCCGACATACCTCATCGAGACGAACCCCGCGTTCACTCGAATGAACAATTTCCTGTCGAGCGACTATTACCTGAACCAGATCGGCGTGAATCCGCTGACCACCGAAAAGCGTCTCGGAGACGGGTTCTACGAACAGCAGCTCGTGCGCAACCAGGTCACGCAACTGACGGGCAAGGCGGTATTGGGGCCGTATACGGACCTGCAGGGCATGTATCAGTCGCTGATGGCCGCAGGCGCTGAATTGTCGAAGTCGCTGAACTTGCCGCTCGGCATGAGCCTGTCGCCGCAGCAAGTGGCCGCGCTCACGACCAACGTGATCATCATGCAGACCGAGACGGTTGGCGGTCAGCAAGTGCTCGTACCGGTCGTGTATCTGGCGAAAGCCGATCAGCAGAACGCGAATGGCCCGCTGATCACGGCCGGCAATATCGACTTGAAGAATACGCAGGTCTTCACGAACAGCGGCACCGTGAAGGCGGACACGACACTCGCCCTTCAGGGCAAGCAGATCGATAACGCGTTCGGCGCGCTGCAAAGCGGCGGGCTGATGTCGCTGGACACGACGGGCAACGTGGATCTCACGTCGGCCAATGTGAAGGCCGGCAGTCTTGATCTGAACGCAGGCAACAAGCTGATTCTGGATACGGCGACGCAGAAGACGCACCAGGTCAGCCGCGATGGCGCGACGAGCGACAAGACGACGCTCGGCCCTGCTGCGAACCTGAACGTGGCCGGCGACGCGTCGATCAAGACCGGCGGCGATTTCCAGCAGAACGCGGGCAACCTGAATGTCGGCGGGAACCTGACCGCCAATGTCGGCGGCAACTGGACGCTTGGCGTGCAGCAAACCGGCGAACACAAGGTCGTGCAGCGCGCGAACGGGGTGTCGGATACGGACCTCAACAGCGCAACCGGCAGCACGGTGAACGTCGGCGGCAGGTCGGCCATCGGCGTGGGCGGTGACTTGACGGCGCAAGGTGCGCAACTCGACTTCGGCCAGGGCGGCGCGATCGCGGCCAAGGGTAACGTGACCTTCGGTGCGGCGAGCGTCACGTCGACGATCAACGCCAACAGTTCGGGCGACCAAGGGAATCGCAGCTATGCGGAAACCCGGCATGGGTCGGACCAGGCGCTGACCGGCACGACCGTCAAGGGCGGCGATACGCTCAATGTGGTGTCGGGCAAGGACATCAATGTCATCGGCAGCACGATCGATCTGAAGAAGGGTGAGGCGAACCTGCTGGCGGCCGGCGATGTGAACGTCGGGGCGGCTACTGAAACGCATATGTACAACTCGCGTGAGACGCATAGTCGTAGTGGCGTCGTGAGCGGCACGAAGATCGCCAGTTCACAGGACGCGACCTCGACGGTCGCGAACGGCAGCCTGATTTCGGCGGACGGTGTGTCGATCGGCAGCGGCAAGGACATCAACGTTCAAGGTAGTACGGTCGTCGGTACGCACGATGTGGCGCTGAACGCGGCGCACGACGTGAACATAACGACTTCCCAGAACACCAGCCAGTCGTCGACCACTTATCAGGAACAGCACTCGGGCCTGATGTCGGGCGGCGGCCTGTCGTTCTCGGTCGGCAACAGCAAGCTCGCGCAGCAGAATCAATCGTCCAGCGTCACGAACAACGCCAGCACGGTCGGCTCGGTAGACGGCAATCTGACCGTCAACGCGGGCAATACGCTGCACGTACAAGGCAGCGATCTGGTCGCAGGCAAGGACGTGACCGGGACGGCGGCGAATATCGTTGTCGATTCGGCAACCGACACCTCGCACCAGGCGCAGCAGCAGCAGACGAGCAAGAGCGGGCTGACGGTCGGCCTGTCGGGTTCGGTGGGCGACGCGATCAACAATGCGATCAGCGAGACGCAGGCCGCGCGCGAATCGGCGAAGGACAGCAACGGGCGCGCGTCGGCGCTGCATAGCATCGCGGCGGCCGGCGACGTGGCATTCGGCGGCATGGGAGCCAAGGACCTGCTGAACGGAGCGAAGGGGACGCAGGCCCCGAGCATCGGCGTGCAGGTCAGCGTTGGCTCGAGCCATAGTTCGATGCAGTCGTCGGAAGACCAGACGATTCAGCGGGGCTCCAGCATCAATGCAGGCGGCAACGCGAAGCTGATTGCGACGGGCAACGGTACGCCGAAGGACGGCAACATCACGATCGCGGGCTCGAACGTGAACGCCGCCAACGTGGCGCTGATCGCGAACAACCAGGTCAATCTCGTCAACACGACCGATACCGACAAGACGCAGAGTTCGAATTCGTCGTCGGGATCGAGTGTCGGCGTGTCGATCGGCACGAACGGTGTCGGCGTGTCCGCATCGATGCAGCGTGCGCACGGCGACGGGAATTCGGACGCGGCGATCCAGAACAACACGCACATCAACGCCAGCCAGACCGCGACCATCGTGAGCGGCGGCGACACGAACGTGATCGGCGCGAACGTGAACGCGAACAAGGTTGTGGTGGATGTGGGCGGCAACCTGAACGTCGCGAGCGTCCAGGATACGACCTCGAGCGCCGCGCATCAGTCGAGCGCGGGCGGCGGCGTCACGATCAGTCAGGCGGGCGGCGTCGGCGGGAGTTTCAGTGCGCAGAACGGCCACGCGGACGGCAACTATGCGGGTGTGACCGAGCAGGCCGGCATCCAGGCGGGTGCGGGCGGATTCGACGTGACCGTGAAGGGCAATACCGATCTGAAGGGCGCGTATATCGGCAGCACGGCCGATCCGTCGAAGAACAGTCTGACGACTGGCACGTTGACGACAAGCGACATCGAGAACCACTCGCACTACAGCGCGAACAGTGCGGGCTTTAGCGCCGGTGCATCAGTCGGACCGAGCAACAAGGCCGTGGGTCCGTCTTCTGTATCGGGCTCAGGTGGCGTCACGCCGATGGTGTTCCAGAACGACAGCGGCGACCAGAGCGCGACGACGAAGAGCGCGGTAAGTGCAGGCACGATCAACATCACGAAGCCGGGCGAGCAGACGCAGGATCTCGCCAACCTGAATCGCGATGCGACGAATCTGAACGGGACCGTTTCGAAGACGCCCGATGTGCAAAAGACGTTGTCGCAGCAGGCCGATACGATGAATGCGGCGCAGGCGGCAGGGCAGACGGTTTCGCAGGGGATCGGCTTGTATGCCGACCACAAGCGCGATGCGGCGCTGGACGCGGCCAAGGCGGCGTATGACAACGGCGATCTGGCGGGCGCACAGGCGGCGCTGAACGAGGCCAAGGGTTGGATGGAAGGCGGTGCGTCGCGCGCGGAACTGCAGATTGGCGGCGGTGCGCTGATCGGCGGCCTCGGTGGCGGAAGTGCGCTCACGGCGATCGGTGGTGCCGCGGGTGCCGGTATGTCGTCGCTGCTGGCAGGACAAGCAGAGAAGATCAGCAAGTCGGTCGGCGATTCGACCGGCTCTTCACTGGTCGGTAATATTGCCGCGAACGTCGCGGCGACGGTTGGTGGCGCATTGGTCGGCGGTAGCGCGGGCGCGTCGATGGCGTCGAATGTGCAGCTTTACAATGCGGGTAACGATTCGGGCAACCAGCAGTCAAACGACGTTTTCGCATCGTTGTCGAAGAAGGTTGCCCAAGCTATCGTCATGACATCGGATGCCAAGGCGGGTGCTTGGAACGGAATGGTCAACTTCGCGGGGGTGATCGTCAACCTTCCGAACGGCGGGCCGTTTGCCACGCCGGGCGATCCGGGCTATGTCTCGCTTGACGGGCTGAAGAAGCCGTACAAGTCGGGGACGTCGGTTGGTCCTGACGCGGAGTTCTGGACGCCTATCTTGGCGACGCTGGGTCTTGGTGGCAAAGCTGCAGTCGGGACTGAAACGGAAACCGCAGTCGTAAGCAACGCAACCAAGCCGATCGTTGAGACACCTAGCCAAGCTATTTCTATTGTCTCCACGAATGTCTCCCAAGGAGGGAAAGTTGCAACCCCTCCGAGTTCTGCGGCTCCCAATTTTTCTGGCTCAGGACCTGTTCCGGGTGTCATTGCAATCACCGACAATACATCGGTGGGCGCATTGCGAAACTACAACCCATCGGGGGCGGCGTGGAATTTGTTTTTGATCCAACAACTAACACATTTGCCGTTGGAAAGCCCAAGGCGGGCTTGTTTGATGGGTCCCCACATCAACAATTGGTTCAATCAATTGGGGCAAATGATAAAAATATCGTAGGGGGGACATTTAGTCGTGCTCCAGACGGATCAATCGTCACAACCGAGAATAGTGGCCATTATGGTCAAAACTGGACGCCTCAAATCTGGGATCAATTTCAACGATGGCTCTCGGATCGAGTTGGCGTTCCTGTCAATCACCAACCTTGGGGCGGAAAATGAAAGTAGAACTGCTTTCTCCTTCAGTTCTTGATGAATCGCCGATCTGGCTTGTGTGCATTGGAAATGTTCGACTTGGCATCAATTGCAATCGTCAATGGTGCATTGATGTCAATGGGAAAGAAAGGCTCGTGCTAACACCAGATGATACGATGCCTATACTACCTTTGCTTGAGGTGAGAAGGGAGCGTTTTTTTGAGCATTTAAATTTGTTTGAGTCGGAGCGGGGAAGTTCTCTTGGTATGGCTGAATCATTTCCAACGTCGCTCTTGCTTCGATTTGCATTTGAGTCGTCATTTTCTGAGTATTGGCCTCTCAAGGCTCTGGATTGGATTGACGGTGAGCAGGCGATCGACCCTAAGGTGAGGGAGAGTCTCCGTAGAATGTCCGAGCAGAGATGGGTGACGCAAAAGCTCAAGCAACTCGTAAAAAAGAAGATTGGAAAGATAAAGGCGGATTGATGTGAGAAAATATTCGATGAAATGTTGAAATTTTATCTGATTTCAATTGCGGATGCTTGAGCGAAAATTTTTTTTAGGGGGCTTTCGGTTTCGTGACTTTTGGTAATCGAGTGGGATTTCAATTTTTTGTGGATGTGACGCAAGCTAGAGCCGCTTCTCAGGCCGAGGAATCATTCCCTCTATGCGAGAATGTGCGGAATCAATTGATTGAGGTGTTGATGCGGATTTGTGGCCAGTACTATATCGATAACGGGGAGTGTTTCCTGTCTATTCCCGTCAAATCAAAAAAATAATTAAATGAAAACGACCAGGCGGCTGGCGGTTTTGCCAATCACTACTCTGATCACGCTAGCGCAACGACCGTCTATATACCGTAAGAGATACAGGTGATGAAGCTTGAGACTGAAGGAAGGCAGGTGATTCATGAGCCAAAGGAATTTCAAGTGAAGAGAGTGATTAAGTCACTGAAAAGCTATGGATCTTCCTCGTACGCGTCATTAACTGATGCGGAGGGGGGCTACGTGCAGGTTGCTGGTGGTGGTGCATCGTGCATGATCGAACGATATGATTTTGCCCAGAAAAAACGCTTCCGTGCTTTTCATGGTAACCCAAGTGCTGTCCGTCCAGATGGGACGATATTATCCTTTCGCGCGGGAAATATTCCGATGAAATCTGATGAGTGGTTCATGTCTGGAAAGGTGGAGGAGGTGTTTGTCGCGTTTCTGAATGGTGCAGAGCTGCCTGCGGATGTCCACTGGAGAGATGCTCCGGGATTTTAGTATTCGTATCGTCGATTTTTTGAGATCGGCATTAAAATTTAACTCAAACGATGAAGACGCCTACTCGGTTTGCGGTCTTGCCACTCACTGCCTTGATCGCGCTTACCGCGCAGGCACAACAGGTCCCCACTCCGAACGACCAGACCGCCGCCGCCTGCGCCAATGCTGAGCAGAACCAGCAGGTGCGGCAGCGCCGTGAGGCTCAGCAGCGCGACGCCACCTTGCAAGCGCCGGGTGTACGCTCGGACGTGCCGCGCCCGGAAGCCTATCCGGTATTGCCGACCGAGACGCCGTGCTTTCGAATCGATCGTTTCGCGCTCGACGTGCCTGACTCACTACCGGCCGCGTCAAAGGCGCAAGGGGCATCTGCCTTGCCGATGGATCGCTTCGCCTTTGCGCGCGACTGGCTCACGCACTACGCCGGCCAATGCAAGGCGTCGACCTGATCGTAAAGGGACTATCGCAGGCCATCCTCGCACGCGGCTACATCACGACCCGCGTACTCGTGCCCGAGCAGGATTTGTCCACCGGCACATTGAAGCTTGCCCTGATTAATGTGCATCCAATTAAGTGAGTGAAAGGTGGATTATTTTAATGAGGCATTTGGCGGATTTAATCCGGAAAGTGATAGGGATGCAGCGCTAAAATTTAGTCTCTGCGTGTTGGTGCTCGATAGCAGGATGCAGGAGTTGCTTCAGTTGATCGAAGGGGGTAATGATATTGGTGGTGTTGAGGGTGATCCAGGGTGGATTATTGAGCGTCGAGATGAGGGGGGCGGGTATGAAGGGTGGTCAAATGGAGCTGAATTCAGAGCTTTCGTCGATCCAAATGAGTATTCACTTTCTCACCCAGAGTTCTTCGTTGATCGACGGACATTTATTCAGTATGTTGTTGCGCTGATGAAAGTTTATAGACGTCGTCACCATGACGAAACAGATGTGATACGTCGTATCGCGGAGTTGATTGGAATATCTTGAGTCGTCGCGGCGACGGACATGAAGTTTAGTGGGCTGATGGATGACCATTTATCGCAATGGTGCCCGGATTTCCACCGGGAATACTGCTAGTACTGCTGATGCGGTCTGCTATGAAGCTGAGACTGGGAGCCCAGCTGGTGGTGTTTTCCATACTCGGAAAGTGCAAGACTATTCAACGGCGCTGCAAGAATGGTTCGCGTCAAATCTAGATGCTTTGTTCAGCGATCGTTCGGCAGCACAGGGCGATCTGAGAGATCTCCAGGATGCATTGAAAGGAAGGCGATGAGCACATGGAAATATTTTGTTATCGATTTGATGAAGATAGAATCTCTTCGATCGGCTAGAGATGAAGCTGTTGAGGACTGGGGGGAAGATATTCCAACCACACTTCTCTTCGGGAAGTTAGGAAAGAGGGTGGCCGAAAGATTCGATGGATATTCCCTCGAGGATCGTACCTATATCTTCGATACTATCGAGCGTGGTATGAGGTCAGAGAGCGTTGATCTGAAGGCATTCGTTGCAACGGGCCTGCTGGAGTCTCTGTATACGCAAGCTCGTGGGGATAATGCCCTCCTGACGCGTATGGAGGTGCAATTTGGGAGTACGTCAAGAGCGTATTTGAGAGATTGGGGAATGTGGCATCAATCTTAATATTTAGTACTGGAAATACAGAGGCTTAGCTCTCTGGTGAGGATTTTGTTCAGTCGGGTGAGCAGAAAATGGCAGGGTCGGTAACTATTTCTAAAGACGTACGCGTTCCTGTGAGTACGAGTCAGTTCGATTATTTGGTCAGTAGAATCGGTGATCAATTTGACTCGTCCGACATGTGGGTTAAGGATGAGGTTTACCTTCCTATGGAAGAGGAAGGGATGAACTTTATCTCAACGAAATCGTTGAATTCTAACGGGCTGTCAATTTTTCTGACGGCTGTGATGCGGGCTAGAGCCGCTTCTCAGGCTGAGGATTCATTTCCCCTATACGAGAATGTATGGAATCAATTGGTTGAGAAGTTGCGGCAGGATGCACGGCTCGGAGTTTCGGGGAATTGATTTAAATCTCGACCATGATGAGGCATTGATGCGAGTCGATGGTCGGCGTTATATCGATAACAGGGAATTCTTACTGCTTATTCCCGTTAATTAAAAATAAGCAAATGAAAAAGACCAGACGGCTGGCGGTTTTGCCAATCACTATTCTGATCACGCTTGCTGCGCAAGCACAACAGGCGCCGTCGCCGAGCGACCAGGCCGCCGCTGCCCGCGCGAACGCCGAGCAGAATCAGCAAGTGCAACAGCGCCGTGATGCCCTGCAGCGCGACGCCACCGTGCAAGCGCCGGGTGTGCGCTCGGACGTGCCGCGCCCGGAAGCCTATCCGGTATTGCCGACCGAAACACCGTGCTTTCGAATCGATCGTTTCGCGCTCGACGTGCCCGACTCGCTACCGGCCGCATCAAAGGCGCAAGGCGCGTCAGCCTTGCCGATGGATCGCTTCGCCTTTGCGCGCGACTGGCTCACCCACTACGCCGGCCAATGCGTCGGTAAGCAAGGCGTCGACCTGATCGTAAAGGGACTATCGCAGGCCATCCTCGCACGCGGCTACATCACGACCCGCGTACTCGTGCCCGAGCAGGATTTGTCCACCGGCACATTGAAGCTTGCCCTGATTCCGGGCGTCATCCGTCACGTGCGTTTCGTCGACGAAAAGTTGCGTGGAACATGGAAGACTGCTTTCCCGACTCGCGACGGCGACGTGTTGAACCTGCGTGACATCGAGCAAGGGCTTGAGCAGATGAAGCGCGTCTCAAGCCAAGATGTGACTATGCAGATCGCTCCAGGTAACGTGCCCGGCGAAAGCGATGTCGTGCTAGACGTGAAGCGCGGCAAACCATGGACCGTTGTCGCATCCATCGACAACTCCGGCACGCGCGCGACCGGCAAGCTGCAAGGCAATGTATCGCTTGGCATCGACAATCCGCTGGGCCTGAACGACATCTTCAACGTCGGCTTCAACCAGGACCTGGAATTCGGCGACAAGCGCTTCGGTTCGCACGGTTGGAACGCGTTCTACTCGGTTCCTTGGGGCTACTGGACCGGCACGCTATCGGCCTATACCAGCACATACTTCCAGCCGCTCGCGGCCGTGAACCAGACGTTCGTTGCGAGCGGCAACATGAAGACTGTCGACTTCAGGCTCAATCGCGTGCTAATGCGCAGCCAAGACGACGTGTTCGGCGCACAGGTGCGGCTGACGCGCCGCTTCGGCGACAGCTACATCGAAGGCACGACGATACCGTCGTCGCACCAGAACGCGACCTTTCTCGAATTCGGGCTGAACGACCGGCACTATTTCGGCTCGTCGCAGTTCGACGGCTCGCTTGCTTATCGTCAGGGCTTGGGTTGGCTCGGCTCGACCGACAGCATGTTCGCGGCGGAGGGTGGACAGACTTACAGATTCAAGATGGTCGTGCTCGATGCGAATCTGTCGACACCGTTCGTCATCGGTACGCAGCCGTTCAAATATGTGACGACCTTTCATGGTCAGTACACCGGCAACACGGTTTCATACCTCGATAGCATCACGATCGGTAGCCGTTATACCGTGCGGGGATTCGACGGTGAAACGCTGCTGGCAGGATCGCGCGGGTTGTACTGGCGCAACGAATTGCAGGTCCCGATTGCGCAGACCGGGCTCGCGGCCTATGCCGGCCTCGACTACGGCCGCGTCTGGGGACCTGAGCCGGTCGCGCTAGTCGGCACACAGCTCGCGGGCGCTGTGATCGGCGTGAAAGGCAGCGTCGCGACGCGCTTCGGTGCCTACGCCTACGATCTCTTTGCGGGTACGCCGGTCTACAAGCCTTCCGGGTTTGAGACTGCGCGCGTGACGCTTGGGTTTCAGCTGACCGCGCAATTCTGAACGAAGCATGTAAAAGCAAATAGCCATTCGCGTGAACGCCAGTCATGCATATAGGGCAGTGGGTTGAAATTCGTTTGCCGATGCAATGCAAGAGGCAACGCGGAGTGAGCGATCAATTGCTGACATCATGGAGATTCCCGATGCTGAAGAATGCATGGGCCGGAAATGAACCTCTCTGGAAGGTCTGGTGGGGACTCGGTATTCTCACAGGAGCGGCCATATTTCTGATCAACGTCTGTGTCAGATACGTGGTTCACCTGTCGATCCCGAATATCTACTTGGTACCGCTGCTCTGTGTGCAGCTCGTATTGATCGCTGCGTGGGTACGAACGGCCTGGATTTGTGCTCCGAATGTGAGACATCGTTTGTGGATGTATCTTGCGCGAATCTGGCTTGTGCTCTGGCTGCTTTCACAGGTTCAGCAAGCGTTGCAGCACGGGTAAGCAATCGCGGTTCTGCGTGGTGTTGCAGAGCCGGTCAGCCCGACTTGATTTATCTGAGGCTGGGATTGCTGTCGGGAACCTCGATGCCGTCGGCTAGTGAGGGGCAGCCTTCACTATCGAACCTGTCCTCAGGCTTGCCACCTCGGCAACTGACGGGATGGGAGGTGTCCATTCCATTGCCTCGCCCACGAAATGACGGATAGGTCCGTCCTTCCTCCCAAATCCCTTCGGTGCACGGCATCGAACGGTCATCCTCCTCCATTTCTCACCCGCCAGCGGCCGCACACCTAATAGCGCGCCTCTGCTATTGCATTCCCCGCGCCGCTGATTAGGAAATGAATTTTTATTGGTTCTGCTCGCCCGTTCGCACTCGCATAGTGGCGCTGACGGCTATAGACAGCACGCAAGCTGCGCCAGCCGCATTCCCGGTGTTTTTGTTCATACGAATCTGCGAAAACAAGGAAGTGTCATGACGGTTGCATTGGAAGAACGAACCGCGGCGCAACAGGCGCTCGAAGACGCCCGCGCGGCGGCGGCATCGGCCGGCGCGCCCTATGCGGGCGGCGTATCGCCGCAAGCGGCATGGGCGCTGTTCTCGGCCGGCGACGCATTGCTGGTGGACGTGCGCACTGCCGAAGAACGGAAATTCGTCGGCCACGTGCCGGAGTCGCTGCATGTGCCGTGGGCGACCGGCACGAGCCTGACGCGCAACCCGCGCTTCGTCCGCGAACTGGAAGCGAAGACCGGCAAGGACGCGGTGTTGCTGCTCCTGTGCCGCAGCGGCAACCGGTCCGCGCAGGCGGCCGAGGCCGCGACGAAGGGCGGCTTCACGCAGGTATTCAACGTGCTCGAAGGGTTCGAGGGCGACCTCGACGAGCGGCAGCATCGCGGCGGCAGCAACGGCTGGCGTTTTCACGGCCTGCCGTGGACGCAGGACTGAATCAAGGTTGTAACGGGGAGAAGTGAGCATGGCCGCATTCGAAATCGACGACATCGTTCAGTCGCTGCAAGCCGTGCGCCGCGCATGGCGCGAGAAGCAGCGGCGCTCGCTCGAACCGGGCGGGCGCGACCTGCCGGCGCGCGAAGCGCTCGCGCAAATCATCCGCGCGCTGAAGGGCGTGCTGTTCCCGATGCGGCTCGGGCCGCCCGACTTGCGCCAGGAAAGCGAGAACTTCCACGTGGCGCATGCGCTCGATGCGGCGCTGAACGCGTTGCTCGCGCAGGTGACGCTCGAACTGCGTTACGCAGCGCGTCAGCGCAACAACACCGATGGCCCGATCGATACCGTCGACGCAGTCGCCGCGACGGCCGTGCAGGCATGCGCCGCGCGCTTGCCCGAGATCCGCCGGCTGCTCGACAGCGACGTGCTCGCCGCATTCCACGGCGATCCGGCGGCCGGCAGCGTCGACGAGGTGCTGCTGTGCTACCCGGGCATCCTCGCGATGATTCATCACCGGCTCGCGCACGAGCTGTACCGCCTCGGCCTGCCGTTGCTCGCGCGGATCATCGCCGAGCAGGCACATGCGGAGACGGGCATCGACATTCATCCGGGCGCGCGCATCGGCGCCGGGTTCTTCATCGACCACGGCACGGGCGTCGTGATCGGCGAGACGGCGATCATCGGCGAGCGCGTGCGCGTGTACCAGGCCGTCACGCTCGGCGCGAAGCGCTTCCCGCGCGATGCGGCCGGCCATCTTGAGAAAGGGCTCGCGCGCCATCCGATCGTCGAGGACGACGTGGTGATCTATGCAGGCGCGACGATTCTCGGCCGCGTGACGATCGGGCGCGGCGCGGTGATCGGCGGCAACGTGTGGCTCACGCAGGACGTGCCGGCCGGCGCGAACATCACGCAGGCCGTGCTGCGCAGCGAAGCGACCGCCGCGCCGCGCGCGCCGGCGCAGGCCGCATAGGTGACGCGATGAGCGACCTCATCCATCACTTCGGCGCCAACGTGCGCAAGCTGCGCGAAGCGCGCACGTGGTCGCAGGAGCAACTCGCGGAGCATGCGGGGCTCAACCGGTCATACGTCGGCGAGATCGAGCGCGGCGAGGCGATCGCGTCGATCGTCACGGCCGACAAGATCGCGCGCGCGTTCGACGTGTCGATCTCGACGCTGTTGCCGGGCGCGTACGTCACCTGACGTCGTTTCGCTTCGTTTCCCTTTCGGTCGTACCGCGTGACGGCTATAGCATGTTGAGCCGGCAGGTGCGTGCTTCCGATAATCACCCAGCGTCATAAGCAATCCCGTTTTTCATCTTAAGAACCCGGAGCCACACATGTCGACCGTTGCAAGCGGCACGGCCGCGCTGAGCGATCACGCCGCCCGCCAACTAGCGAACGCTACCAAGACCGTCCCCCAGCTTTCCACGATCACGCCGCGCTGGCTGACCCATCTGCTGCAATGGGTGCCGGTCGAGGCCGGCATCTATCGCCTGAACCAGGTGAAGAACCCGGAAGCCGTGCGCGCCGCCTGCACGCAGCTCGAGGACGAAAGCGTGCTGCCGCAGACCTTCGTGCCGTATGAGGAACAGCCGCGCGAATACTTCCTGAACGCGGTGAGCACGGTGCTCGACGTGCATACGCGGATCTCCGATCTCTACAGCAGCCCGCACGACCAGATCAAGGAACAGCTGCGCCTGACGATCGAGACGATCAAGGAGCTGCAGGAAAGCCAGCTGATCAACAACCCCGACTACGGGCTGCTCGCGAACGTGACCGACGAACAGCGGATCTTCCCGCTGACGGGCGCGCCGACGCCGGACGATCTCGACGAGCTGCTGACGAAGGTGTGGAAGGAACCCGCGTTTTTCCTCACGCATCCGCTCGCGATCGCCGCGTTCGGCCGCGAATGCACGCGACGCGGCGTGCCGCCGCCAACGGTCAGCCTGTTCGGTTCGCAGTTCCTCACGTGGCGCGGCATTCCGCTGATCCCGTCGGACAAGGTGCCGGTCGCGGACGGCAAGACCAAGATCCTGCTGCTGCGCGTCGGCGACAAGCGCCAGGGCGTCGTCGGCCTGTATCAGCCGGGTGTCGCAGGCGAGCAGGGCCCGGGCCTGTCGGTGCGCTTCATGGGGATCAACAACCAGGCGATCGCGTCGTACCTGATCTCGCTGTATTGCTCGCTCGCGGTCCATTCGCCGGATGCGCTGGCTGTCCTCGATGACGTCGAAATCGCCAAGTTCCATGACTATCCCGACACCTACCGTTAATCCCGGCCTGGCCGGCGGCGACGCGCTCGCGCTGCCGCACGCGCCGCTGCCGGCCGGCTTGCCCGACCCGGCGACGCTTGCGCGGCTCGCGTCCGAGTTCTTCGCGACGCCGCCCGGGCAGGCTACGGCCCCCGGGCTGTCGGCGGGCAGCGGTGCGGTCGGCGGCGTGCCGTCGGCGTTGCCGGCCGCCGCGCCGATCCTCGCGTCGGTGAGCAACCCGGCGCCGGGCGGCTCGCCGCTCGCGGGGCCCGGCGGCGCGGGCACCGGCGTGCCGGGTCTCGCGTTGCCGCAAGGCAAGGCGCCCGGCACGAACCTCGCACCGTCCGCGCCGACGCATGTGCTGTCGCTCGGCAATCGCGTGCCCGCGCTTGCGCCGCATGCGGCCGCGCAGAACGGGCTGCCCGACAATGCCGTGCAGATCGCGCCCGCGCTCGAACCGCGGATCGGCGGCGCCGCGCTCGGCGTGCCGCAGGTGAACGCGCCGGCGTCGGAAGGTGCGGCGAAGGCGTCGCCGTACTACTTCACCGACGGTTCGCTGCAGGGTTGGCAAGCGACGCCGCAGGACATCGTCGTGCCGTCGAACGGCCTCGCGTCGCCGGAAGCGTTCGGGCTACCGGGTGACGATGCGCTGCGCGACCTGCTCGCCGTGCATCGCGACGTGCCGGTTGCGCGCGCATCGGGTGCATCCGGCGCAGACGTGCCGCGTTATTTCATCGACGATGCGCACGCGGCCGAGCCGCAAGGCAGCCTGTATCGCGGCGCGCACCCGCCGTTCGACGTGAACGCGATCCGCCGGGATTTTCCGATCCTGCAGGAACGCGTGAACGGCAAGCAGCTCGTGTGGTTCGACAACGCGGCGACCACGCACAAGCCGCAGGCCGTGATCGACCGTCTTGCGTATTTCTATGCGCACGAGAACTCGAACATCCACCGCGCCGCGCATGCGCTCGCCGGCCGCGCGACGGATGCGTACGAGCATGCGCGGGAAACGGTGCGGCGCTTCATCGGCGCGTCGTCGCCGGACGAGATCGTGTTCGTGCGCGGCACGACCGAGGCGATCAACCTGATCGCGAAGTCGTGGGGCGTGCAGAACGTCGGCGAAGGCGACGAGATCATCGTGTCGAACCTCGAGCATCACGCGAACATCGTGCCGTGGCAGCAGCTTGCCGCGCAGAAGGGCGCGAAGCTGCGCGTGATTCCGGTCGACGATTCGGGGCAGGTGCTGCTCGACGAATACCGGAAGCTGCTCAACGACCGCACGAAGATCGTGTCGGTCACGCAGGTGTCGAATGCGCTCGGCACGGTCGTGCCGGTGAAGGAGATCGTCGAGCTTGCGCATCGCGCGGGCGCGAAGGCGCTCGTCGACGGTGCGCAGTCGATCTCGCGCATGCGCGTCGACGTGCAGGCGCTCGACGCGGATTTCTTCGTGTTCTCCGGGCACAAGATCTACGGGCCGACCGGCATCGGCGTCGTGTACGGCAAGCGCGCGATCCTCGACGACATGCCGCCGTGGCAAGGCGGCGGCAACATGATCGCGGACGTGACGTTCGAACGCACCGTGTTCCAGCCGCCGCCGAACCGCTTCGAGGCCGGCACCGGCAACATCGCGGATGCGGTGGGGCTCGGCGCCGCGCTCGAGTACGTGAACCGCGTCGGCATCGAGAACATCGCTCGCTACGAGCACGATTTGCTCGCGTATGCGACGAGCGTGCTCGCGCCGGTGCCGGGCGTGCGGCTCGTCGGCACCGCGCGCGACAAGGCGAGCGTGCTGTCGTTCGTGCTGAAGGGCTATGAAACCGAAGAGGTCGGGCAGGCGCTGAACGAAGAGGGCATCGCGGTGCGCTCGGGGCATCACTGCGCGCAACCGATCCTGCGGCGCTTCGGGCTCGAAGCGACCGTGCGGCCGTCGCTCGCGTTCTACAACACGTGCGACGAGGTCGATGCGCTCGTGCGTGTGGTGAGGCGGCTTGCGACGCGGCGTTGACGCCGTTCGCTTGCGGCGGCCCTCGCGGGTCGCCGCAAGCGGTTTTCTCTTTGCCGATCAGAAGCGCACAACCTGCTTGCGCTCCACGCTGAAGCCGTCGCGCAGCACGCACGCCGAATCGGCGAAGTAGCGGCGCGTTTCCGACAGCAGGTCGGTATTGCCGCGCCGGCAGAACACCACGCCCGATCCTTCGTCCGTCAGCAGTTCGTCGATCAGCGATTCGGGTTGGCCGATATCGGCGAGATGGACGTTCTGCACGCCGTGCGCGAGCGCATCGAGTGCTTCCCGAACGCAGGGCGCCGCATCCGCGGCCGGATGCTCGGCGAGCCATTGCTCGAGTTCCGTGATGCCGTAGAGCCCCGCGAGTTCGCCGAGTTCTTGCAGCAATGCACGTTCCACCATCATCACCAGCGTCACCGCACCCGTGCGTTGCGCAAACAGACTGCCGAGCCGCTCCGCGCACAGCAGGCGATCCTGGCCGCCGTCGTCCGGCGCGACGGGCATCACGACCGGTACCAGCCCGTTGCCGAGAAACGTGTTCAATGCCGTGCCGTCGAATTGGGCGACCGGGCTCGTGTTCGCGCGGTCGGATTCGGCGCCTGCGCGCAGCAGGCCGCCATCGTGACCGTCGATGCCGATCGCCTTGACGCCGTGGCTGCCGATCAGCCGGACCAGCTCATGGTTGACGTCGGTCATCGCGACGCGCGCGGCTTGTACGGACTGCGCGCCGGACGCGGCGCGACCGCCCTGGACGACGATCGGACGAATGCCGGTGAGCGCGAGCAGCGCGACGTCCTGCGCGAACGTCTGGCGAAAGCGCGCATCGCCAGCGGCGCCGCCATCGACGATGACGACGGTCTGCCCGTGCAGCGCCTGCATGAACGGCAGCGAGCGCGCCAGTCCGGCCACGCGTCGCGACGTAAGAGTGGGACTTTCAGGGTCTGGGAACATGGGAATCCGAAAGGATGAAGGGAGTGCCTGCCGCCGCGCGATGCGGCATCAGTGCGTGCGTTGCATGAGCCGGTGAATCTCGCCGGGCGTCAGCGCGTCGCGCGACGCCTGCCGGAACGGCCGCTCGCTGAAACACCGCGCCGCATCGGCGAGCAGTTCGAGGTGCGCGCGGTCGTCCTCTCGCGGCAGGACCAGCACGATGAATTCGCGCACTGGTTTGCGGTCCGGTGCATTGAACGCGAACGGGTACAGCGTGCGAACGAACAGCGCGACGGCCGAGCCGAGCCCGCCGACGCGTGCATGCGGAATCGCGACGCCCTGGCCGAGCGCGGTCGAGCCGAGCTGTTCGCGCTTCGTCAGTTCGGCCTTGATCCGTTCCGCGGGAAACCCGCTGCCGCGCGCGATATGCCGTGCTGCGACGTCGAACAACTGGGCCGCACTCTCGATCGGCACGTCGAGCAGGATGTTCTCCGGCGGGCACGCGTCGGCCAGCCGTGTCGCGAGCGGCATGCGGTCGATTCGGTGGGGAAGGTCGGGTTGGCCGCCGGCGGCGGCCTGCTGTGTGTGCATTCGGATTTCTCCGTGTCGTGATGACACGGAAATCCTAGACACATCCGCGTAAAGACGGTGTCAGTTACGCGGGGGCGGGGCATTAAAATTTCGTATCGATCACGTGCCCGACAGGACGAACGGCAGCGTCGTCAGCAGAAAGATCGAGATGCCGACGACCGGCGCGCCGAACGCGATCGCGGCGAAGGCCACCGCCGCGCTGGTCAGCACGAGCGTTCTCGACCTGATGCGATGCCGGTCATGTGCAGTCACGCGGTCCTCGCGGGCGGCATCGACCCGCGCGCCGATCACGTGTTTCCAGAACGTCAGGCCAAGCATGATTGCTCCTGTTTGAAAGACGAACGACGCGATGTGCGAGCGGGCATGTCAGCAACGCTCGAGCTTGAGCACGCGCGAGATCTGCGCGGGCGTGAAGCCGCTGTTGCGCACGTAGGGCGCGCAGTCGAGCGGGGCCGTGAGCGATGCGCTGACGACGTACCGGCCGACGAAGCGGAACGCATCCGTTTCCATCTTGATGAACACCGGAATCGGATCGCGTTGCGCGGCGAGCATCCTGCCGGCCGATCGCGCGGACGCGCTGCCGTCGCACAGGATCACGTCGGGCGCGTGCGGGTTGAGGTCCGCGCGCAGGCAGGCGGCCACGACCTTGCCGTTCTTCGTCGGCAGGAACGCCTGCTTGCTGCCGCCGCATGCGGTGTGAATGAATTCACGTGTGTACTGCTTGTCGATCTCGAACATGACCGGGCTCCGGTATCGGAAATTTCGGTGAATGAACTTTGGAATGCAAAGCAACGTGACCGGGTCGGCATGCCGGATGCAGGCATGCGATCGATCGTCGCCGGCAGGGCGGATCGATGGCGCGTCGTTACAGGGGAATGGCCGGGGAGCGCACGCTGGCACGCACGATGCCGGTCAGCGCATCGATGCGATGTTCAAGCGTGCGCGGGAACGACTACGGCGCGCACCGTCCGCCTGTCGGCAGGACGGTGGCTCGGGAAACGGAGACGCAGGCGTCCTGCCTGTCAGGCAGAAAAGCAACTCGGGGGCGAGGACTTCGGATGCGCATGTCGCGTGCTCGGTGGTGGCTGGCGAACACATTCTAGTGAACGCACACGCCGCCGCAAGTAAAAAGGTCGTAAAGGCGTGCGGGCGGCTCGCTACGTGCACTGCCACAGGTGCGCGCTGGTGCGGCACGGCGCACACCAGAACGTGTAGTTCGCGCCGCCGCTGCCCCACAGCCATTCGCCGCCGTCCGTTTGCGGCAGCCGCGAATCGAGCTGCATCACGAAGTGCATCTTGCGGCCGCAATCCGGGCAGTCGGGATACCACGCGGACTGCACCCACGACGGCGGGCCGCCGACGCGGCTCAGGTTCTGGCGGTCGTTCGATTCCCCCCAGTCCTGCCAGGTCCAGCGCGCCGGCGCGGCAAAAAGCGCCACGTCGGCTTCCACCAACGCCGCTGCCGGATAGTCCGGCTGGATTGCGGCGTCGCGTTGCTGCGACGGGTGGGCATATGCATTGCCGGCGTCGTCGTGATGGTGGAACAGCGGGCCGTCGCTTTCCCAGCCGAGACAGGACAGGCAGGTGTCGAACGATACGGGTGTCGTGCCGTCGATGTCGGCGTCGGCCGGTTGCGGCAGCGTCAGCAGCCGGTGCAGCGGCTCATGGCAGAGCCCGCATCGATGCGTCGACACGCCGCCGAAGCGCGCGCTCGCCCGGCGCGATTCGCCGGCGTGCCAGGTCGCGTGATTGGCATAAATCTCGCGCTTCCACTTCGGCGTGTCGCGGAGAATCGGCGCGCGCAGTGTTCGGCCGAAATCGATATGCAGCGCCGATTCGCCATGCAATGCGCGCAATGTGCCGTGTTCCTGCACGTAGCCTGCGGACATGAGCCAGTTGGCGGATTGCTCGGGATCGTCCGGAAACAGCCGTGTCGCCGCATCGAGCACGGCCGCCGGTTGTCGTGAGTGAAGCAGCGCGATGGTCCGTTCGTGCGTGGCATCGTCGCAGGCCGGATCGTCGGCGAGCCGGCGGCGCCATGCGTCGATCGTCGCCGCGTCGAGCGCACGCCATGCGTTTTCCGCGAGATACAGGCTCGGCGACCGCGGTGTGCGGACGACATCGAGGAACGCATCCCAGTGATCGGCAAACACGTGCGGAGCCCGTAGCGCCACGCTCGACAGCACGTTCGCGAGCCGCTCGTTCCACGCGCCGTCGCGCACGCGTTGCCACGCTTCGGTCGCGACAGTCGTGAAAGACGCGTCGTCCGTCAGGTCGAGCGCGGCGTCGAGGAACGTCGCGTGCTGCAACGTGCGATCGAACGACGCGATCACGAGATCGGCGAGTGCGGCCGGGTTGTCGCGCCGCAGCGTCAGCATTTGCGACGTCGGATCGTTGCCGGTCCAGCGGAGGCGTTCGTAGTCGTCGAGAATCGTCTGGGCGGTGAGCATGGCGGGGGAGCGATGAAGGTTCGAAGGCGGTCGCCCGCGCGGGCGGTGCGCCGATGGCTCAACGCCCCGCGAGCATCCGTCCGCCGACGCCCACCAGCAGCAGGCCGGCCGTCGTGTCGAGTACGGCCTTGCGCCGGACCAGCAGCCGGCGCACGGACGGATGCGACGCGAGCAGCGCCATCGTGCAATACCACGCGGCCGAGATCGCGATCGACAGCGCGACAACCGCGAGGTCGAGCGATGCCGGCGCCTGGGCGGGCACCATCAGCGCGAAGATACTGCCGTAGAACGCGACGGATTTCGGGTTCGTCATGCTGACGACGTAGCCTTTCCTCGCGGCGTTCCAGTCGGTGGCGACGGCCGGCGTGGAAGCGGGCAATGGCTTGCGTGCGGTCAGGATCATTTTCAGGCCGAGCCAGATCAGGTACGCGGCGCCTGCAAGCCGCAATGCGGTGTGTACCCACGCGACGTGGGTCACGAGCAGGCTCAGCCCGGCGATCGCGATCGCCGCCCAGGTGCCCGACGCGGCGGCGAGGCCGAGCCCCGTCATTACGCCCGCTCGACGCGACACGACGGCGGTCGACGTGACGATCACGAAATTCGGGCCGGGGCTGGCAACGCTCAGCAACAGGACGCCGGCGAGCGGCAGAAGCGTGTTGACGGTGGTCGACATGGCGCGGAAGGCGGCGGGGCGAATTGGGCTTTCATCTTACCCGAGCGCGGCTACGGGCCTGCGTGCCGCCGACCCAAACAAAAAACGCGCGACGACTTCCGTCGCCGCGCGTTGCATCGGTGTTGCGAGACCGCGCGCAAACCGGCGAACCGGCGCGCGCGGAATGCCGTCAGAAGTCGAAGCCCGGCCCACCCGCGCCCGGGCCGCCCGGCCCGGCCACCGGCGCCGCATCCTTCGGCGCTTCGAACACGGTTGCATCGGTCGTCAGCAGCAGCCCGGCGACCGACGCCGCGTTCTGCAGCGCGGTGCGCGTGACCTTGGTCGGATCGAGCACGCCCGATTCGACGAGGTCGCCGTATTCGCCCGTCTGCGCGTTGTAGCCGAAATTACCCGAGCCTTCCGCGACCTTCGCGACCACGACGCTCGCTTCCTCGCCCGCGTTCGTGACGATCTGGCGCAGCGGTTCCTCGAGCGCGCGCAGCACGATCTTGATGCCCGCGTCCTGGTCGGCGTTCACGCCCTTCAGTTCGCGGATTGCCTGCCGCACGCGGATCAACGCGACGCCGCCGCCCGGCACGATGCCTTCCTCGACGGCCGCGCGCGTGGCGTGCAGCGCGTCGTCCACGCGATCCTTCTTCTCCTTCACCTCAATCTCGGTCGCGCCGCCGACCTTGATGACCGCAACGCCGCCCGCGAGCTTCGCGACGCGTTCCTGCAGTTTTTCACGGTCGTAGTCGGACGTCGCTTCGTCGATCTGCACGCGAATCTGCTTCACGCGCGCTTCGATGTTCTTCGCATCGCCCGCGCCGTCGATCACGGTCGTGTTTTCCTTGCCGACCTCGATGCGCTTCGCCTGGCCGAGTTCGGCGAGCGTCGCCTTCTCGAGCGTGAGGCCCGTTTCCTCGGCGACGACCTGCCCGCCGGTGAGGATCGCGATGTCCTCGAGCAGCGCCTTGCGGCGGTCGCCGAAGCCCGGCGCCTTGACCGCGACCGTCTTCAGGATGCCGCGGATGTTGTTCACGACCAGCGTCGCGAGCGCTTCGCCCTCGACGTCCTCCGCGATGATCAGCAGCGGACGGCCCGACTTCGCCACCTGTTCGAGCACCGGCAGCAGGTCGCGGATGTTCGAGATCTTCTTGTCGTGCAGCAGGATGTACGGGTTCTCGATCTCAGCGATCTGCTTGTCGGGATTGTTGATGAAGTACGGCGACAGGTAGCCGCGATCGAACTGCAGCCCTTCGACGACGTCGAGCTCGTCGGCGAGCGACTTGCCGTCCTCGACGGTGATCACGCCTTCCTTGCCGACACGGTCGATCGCTTCGGCGATGCGCTGGCCGATCGATTCCTCGCCGTTCGCGGAGATCGTCGCGACCTGCGCGATTTCCTTGCTCGTGGTGGTCGGCTTGCTGATCTTCTTCAGCTCTTCGACGGCCGCTGCGACGGCCTTGTCGATGCCGCGCTTCAGGTCGAGCGGGTTCAACCCCGCCGCGACGTATTTCTGGCCTTCGCGCACGATCGCCTGTGCAAGCACGGTGGCCGTCGTCGTGCCGTCGCCGGCTGCGTCGCTGGTGCGCGACGCGACTTCCTTCACGAGCTGCGCGCCGATGTTCTGCAGCTTGTCCGCGAGTTCGATTTCCTTCGCGACCGACACGCCGTCCTTCGTGACGACCGGCGCGCCGAAGCTGCGTTCGAGCACGACGTTGCGGCCCTTCGGCCCGAGCGTGACCTTCACCGCGTTCGCGAGAATGTTCACGCCTTCGGTCAGCTTCGAACGTGCGACGTCGCTGAAAATGATTTCCTTGGCTGCCATGATTGCGCTCCGTTATTGATTGACGACGGCGACGATGTCTTCCTCGCGCAACACGAGGAACTCGGTGCCGTCCACCTTGACGGCCTGGCCCGCGTACTTGCCGAACAGCACGCGCTCGCCTACCTGCAGGTCGGGCACGATGCGCTGGCCGTCCGCGTCCTTGCGGCCGGGGCCGACGGCGATCACTTCGCCCTGGTCGGGTTTTTCCGCGGCGCTGTCGGGGATCACGATGCCCGACGCGGTGGTGGTTTCCTGGTCGAGTCGTTTGACGATGATGCGGTCGTGCAAGGGGCGTAGGCTCATCTCTTCGTCCTGTCCTGTTCTGTCGAAATTGGCTGGCACTCTTCATCAGAGAGTGCTGACGAGTATAAAAACGCACGACGGCGCGATCCAATAACGGATTCCGAAAAGCATTTGCGCGCACACGCTATGGATGCGTGTGCCGGGCGAGGCGGCCAACCTGCCGATTTCGGGAAAGCATTCGTGCCGTCGTGCAAAGCGCATGCAGCCGGCTATTGCAACACGGCCTGCTGCGCGGAAGGTGCGCACACGGGGCGGATCGTCTTGCCGGCAAGCACGCGCTTCACGAACGGAATCGAATCGGCGAGCGACGCGTTGACGGTGCCGTTGTGTTCGCGGCCCGCATACAGGTGCGCCTCGACCGTCGTGCCCGCCGTGCACGCGTCCTTCGCGAGCGCGAGTTCGAGCGGCGCGAGCCCGTCGTCCGCGCCCGCACCGATGAAGACGGGCGTGGCGATCTTCAGCGTCGGAAATTTCAGGTAGTCGTCCCACCATGCCTGCAGCCGCGCATCGCCGCCCGGCTTCACGGTGTTCGCGTGCGTCAGGTGCGCGAGCGCCGCATCGTCCTCGAGCGACGCGAGGCAACTGATGCGCGCCTGTTCGAGGATCGGCAGCGCGTTGTCGGTCAGCACTTCGTCCGCGCGCAGCGACGGGTCGATCTGCTGCGCCGACAACACCGAATAGAACTGATACGCGAGCGTCGGATCGACGCGGTCTGGATCGCGCCGGTACGCCGTCTCGAACTTCGGCAGCGACGCGAGCGTGGCGCGCGACGCGTTGTAGATCGTCCCGGTCGCGACGGTCGCGCGGATCGCAAGCTCCGGCGCATAGGCGGGCGCGTAGCCGGCCGCCGCGAACACGGCCGAGCCGCCTTGCGACTGGCCGACGAGCACGACTTCATTCGCGAGGCCCGGCACGCCGCCGAGCACCGCGCGCACGCTGTCGAGCAGCGTGTAGCTGTTCGAGCGGTTGTTGAGCTGCGGATTCGGGCCGGGCGTGCCGAGCCCCTGATAGTCGGTCGCGACGACCGCGAACCCTTGTTGCAGCCACGCGTTCAGGTAGCGCACGTCGCGATACGAGCGGCCGAACCACGACGGCGCGCAGATGTCGGCCATCCCGAACGTGCCGTGCGCCCACGCGACGATCGGCCAGCCGCCGGCCGGCGGCGTGCCGCGCGGCACGAACAGCGCGCCGGACACGGCGATCGGGTCGTGGCCGCCGACGCCGTCGGTCGACGCGTACAGGATGCGCAGTTGCCGCGCGGCGCTCGCGAGCCCGAGCGTCGCGGGCAGCGGTTCGGAGCGCAGCAACGCACCGGGCGTCGCCGGAATGTCGCGGTCCCACGTGTAGAACGCGGATACGCGGCCGTCGCCCTGCAACGGATCGGGCGCCGGGACGTGGCCGGGCGAAGCCGCGTGCGAAACGAGGGACGGCACGGCGAGCGCCGAAACCAGCAGCGTGCGCGCGGCGATGCCGCGCAAGGGGAGGAGCGTCATGGTCGGATGAATATCGATGAGGTCGGATCGGGCGCGCCGGGCAATACCTGGCACGGGCCGACCACGACGCAAGTTTCGAACCAGCCGGATCGTGCGTGCCGGGTACGCGGGCTGGCGGGCGCTTCGTCCGTGGGGCACACACGTCGCGCGTGTGCCGGTTGCGGCTCGTGCAGCAATCCGGGCAGGCGGGCTGTTGCTTGCGCAACAGATGCGCGTGCCTGGATCGCGCCGCGCGATTCGCGAAACGTGTCCGCCCGCCGCGGCGCGGCCATGCGATGCGCGCGGGCGCGGCTGGCACGATTGCTGCTGATCCGGTCGCCGTGCGTCGCGCCGTTGCGACGCAGGCCGATCCGTTCACCCGACTCAGGAAACCACACTCATGTCAGTCACCCAAGCCATCGACAGCGGCGAACTCGTGGCATTCGTCGAGCGCGCGACGCGCGAATTCACGCAGGCCGAACGCGTGCTGAAGGAAACGCGCACGCTCTCCGCGACCAACACGTTCCAGGCGTTCCAGCGCGTGCCGGGCACGGAGCTCGTCGTCGCATTGTCGGCGCCGAGCCCGTGGGCCGCGTCGCAGGACATCCAGCCCGTCGTCGTGACGCTCGACGGCGACGTGCTGCACGGCGATGCGCGTGCGGGCGGGAACGGGCCGCGTTATGCGGGCGTATTCCGCGAGGTGCCGGAAGTCGACGTCGTGATTCACGTGCACGGCCCGTACCTCGGCGCATGGGCGAGCGCGCATCGTCCGCTGCCGATCCGCTACGCGCCGGCCGCGCGCTACACGCGGGCGCGCGAGATCCCGGTGTACGTCGATCGCCGCCCCGGTGAGCCGCGCTTCATCGTCGACACGATCCGGCGCGATCCCGAGGTGCCGGCGATCATCGAGGCGAACGGCGGCGCGACGTTCTGGGGCAAGTCGATCCTCGACGTGTCGAAGTACATCCTGATCCTCGAGGAAGCTGCGTATTTCCAGGCGCTCGCGGAACCGCTCGGCGGCTCGCTCGAATTCGGGCCGGGTGCGCTCGAACAGCAATGGAAGATGACCGGCCTCGCATGATGCTGTGCGGCGGCCGGCGCAATCCGGCCGCCGTCATACCGATAGCTCGATGAATTGGTTCGTGGCCGGCGCGCGTCTTGCTATCGTCGAACCTTCCCCGTTCAACACGCCGGTCGTGCCATGGCCATCTTCAGCTTGCCGGACCCGACTTCGCACGCGATCACGATCCGTGCGAAGGCGCTGACGTTCGACGATCCCAAATCGCGGGTGCTGCTTGAACGCATCCAGCTCGTCGCGCCCAGCGATGCGACGGTGCTCGTCACCGGCGAGAGCGGCACCGGCAAGGAGCTGATCGCGCGCCTCGTGCATTCGCTGAGCGAGCGCCACGACGGCCCGTTCGTCGCGGTCAACTGCGGCGCGTTCTCGGAAACCTTGATCGAAAGCGAGCTGTTCGGCCACGAGCGCGGCGCGTTTACCGGCGCGATCAACAGCCAGCCCGGCTGGTTCGAATCCGCGAATCGCGGCACGCTGTTTCTCGATGAAGTGGGCGACCTGCCGATGTCCGCGCAAGTCAAGCTGCTGCGCGTGCTGCAGGAGCGCGAAGTGACGCCGGTCGGCTCACGCAAGACCGTGAAGATCGACGTGCGGCTCGTCGCCGCGACCAACGTGAATCTCGAAGCCGCGGTGCGTGCGGGCAATTTCCGCGAGGACCTGTACTACCGGCTCAACGTCGTGAAGCTGAGCCTGCTGCCGCTGCGCGAGCGGCCCGGCGACATCGCGCCGCTGATCGAACACTTCATCGATACGTACGCGAAGCGGCTGCGCGTGGCCGCGCCGGCGCTGACGGACGCCGCGCGTGCGCGGCTGCACACGCATGCGTGGCCCGGCAACATCCGCGAACTGGAGAACGTGATCCACCACGCGGTGCTGATCTGCGCGGGCGGCGCGATCGACGTCGGCGATCTGCAATTCTCCGCGCTGTCGCTCGCGCCCGACACGGCCAGCGCGCACGTGGTTGCCGCACCGCCGCGCCGCGCGCGCGACGTGGCCGAAGCGACCGATGCGCTGCGCAACGCGGTGATCGAACTGCTCGATCTAGGCACGCCGGCGTTGTGGCAGCACATCGAGGACACCGTCTACCGCAGCGTGTTCGACTACAGCGAGCACAACCAGCTGCGCATGTCGCGCCTGCTCGACCAGTCGCGCAACATCGTGCGCGCGCGGCTTGCGCAGCTCGGCATCCTGAAGCCGCGCGACGCGGGCGACGCCGACGCGCGGCTGCGCCGTCAGGCGTGATCGCGCCAGCGCAGCGCGCGCTGCGCGATCCGCTCGCATAACGCACTCATGCCGACGGCCAGCGCCGTCACCCCCAGCACGCATACCAGCAGCACGTCGGCGCGCGCGCCGGCCTGCGCGTTCTGCATCAGGCTGCCGACCCCCGCGCCCGCGTTGAACAGCAGCTCGCTGCTGGTCGCGGTGATCCACGCGAACGGCACCGCTTGCAGCACGCCGGCGAACAGGTCGGGCAACGCGCCCGGAATCAGCACGTCGCGCCACAGGCCGACGCGCGTCAGGCGATACGACTGCGCCAGCTCGACATAACGCGGATCGACGCGGCGCAGCCCGTCGAAGCTCGCCGTGGTCATCGGGTAGAACGCGGCGAGCGCGATGATGAGCACTTTCGCGAATTCGCCGGTGCCGGCCCACAGGCTCAGCAGCGGAATCAGCCCGAGCAGCGGCACGTAGCGCAGCGCCTGGAACGCCGGTTCGCACAGCTTGCGCGCGAGCGGCGAGCGCGCCATCGCCGCGCCGAACACGAGCCCGAACGCGACGCCGAACGCGAGCCCGAGCGTCGTGCGGTGCAGGCTCGCGCCGAGATCGGTCGCAAGCTCGCCGCTGCGTGCGAGTTCGACCAGCGCGGCACCCACCTGCTGCAG
The DNA here is from genome assembly GCF_001742165.1 of Burkholderia stabilis. Classification (NCBI taxonomy): domain Bacteria; kingdom Pseudomonadati; phylum Pseudomonadota; class Betaproteobacteria; order Burkholderiales; family Burkholderiaceae; genus Burkholderia; species Burkholderia stabilis. The sequence continues at coordinate 2,801,813 of NZ_CP016443.1, forward strand.
CGGCACGAACGCGTATTGATGGGCCGCGTCGCCGGACGACGCAACCTGCCATGCGGCCACCAGCAGGGCCGGCACGACGAGGCCGCGTGCGCGGCGGCGCAGCGGGGCGAGAGAAAGGGAGCGTGTCAGGGTCGTCATTCGGATGCGTGTGAAATCAGCGCGCCGGCGTCTGCCAGCGCAATGCGTAGCGCTGCACGAGCGTGATCGTGCGGTCGAGCGCGAAGCCGATCAACCCGATCACCGCGACGTCGACGAGCACCACGTCGAGCCGCAGCATCTGCCGTGCCAGTTCCATCATCTGCCCGATCCCGCTGTCGGCACTGAGCAGCTCGACCGCGACGAGCGCGAGCCACGCGCGTGCGAGCGCGATCCGGATGCCCGTCAGCAGCGGGGGCAACGCGGCCGGCAGCAGCACGTCGCGCAGCAGCGCGAAGCGGCCGAGCCCGTAATGGCGCGCCATCTCGACGAGATCGCGCGGCGCGTCGTGCACGCCCGTGTACGCGGCCAGCGCAACCGGGAAGAACACGGCCTTGCCGACGACGACGAGCTTCAGCGGTTCGTCTACACCGATCAACAGGATCAGCAACGGAATCAGCGTGAGCGTCGGCACTTGCCGCAGCAGGTCGAACGTCGGCCGCAGGTAGTCGGAGAACAGCCGGCTGCGCGCGAGCAGGATGCCGAACGCGGCGCCGCTCGTCGCGCCGATCGCGAAACCGAGCGCCAGGCGATGCAGCGTGATCAGCAGGTTGTCGCGCAGCTCGCCGGTGTCGATCAGCGCGCGCAGTGTCGTGGCGAGACGGCCGGGCGGCACGACGAGCTGCGGCGGGAACCAGCGTTGCGCGCTCGCGAGCCACCACAGCGCGGCGAACGCGACGGGCGTGACCCACCACAATGCGTGCTCGCCGAGCCGTGCGAGGGCGGGCCCGCGTATCGCGCGCGGGCCGTTCGATGGCAGGGCGCGCGTCGACATCAACGGCTCGCGACGCGCGACGCGTCGGCGCGCCAGTAGCCGTCGAGGCCGAGCTGCTTCAACGCGGTCGCGACGAACGTCGGCGCGAGCAGCGCATTCACGTCGACCGGCGTGGATGTCAGGCCGGCCTGGCGGCTGTACGCGACGACGTCGCGATAGTGGCCGGTCAGCGCGGGCGTGAAGAGCGGCGTCCATTGCTCCTTCCACGGCGTCGATTCGTCCGCGTATTCGCGGCGCACGACGCTTTCCGGCTGGCCGGACGCGCTCAGGATCTTCACGTACGCGTCGCGGTTCTGCGGCTGCGAGATCCAGTGCGCGGCGCGCACGTAGGCCGTCGCGACGAGCTGCGTGATGTCCGGGTAGCGCCGCACGAAATCGTCGGACGCCCACAGTTCCGCGCGCATCTTCCAGTCGTCGGGCGCGGTCTTGGTCGACCAGATGATCTTGCCGACGTGCTTGTCGACCAGCGAATACGCGTCGGACAGCGTGAAGAAACCGTCGACGCGGCCTGCCGCGACGGCTGCCGCGCCGGCTTGCGGATCGAGGTTGTAGATCCTGAAGTCGGACAGCTTCAGCCCGTTTTCGGCGAGCAGCTTGCTGAACGTGACTTCCCACGGCCGGCCGCGATTGAGCGCGATGCGCTTGCCCTTGAGATCGACGATCGACTTCTCGGTCGAGCCGGCCGGCACGACGAGATAGGTGTTGCTGCCGACGCCGCCCGGCACGATCAGGCGCGTGCGTGTGCCCGACGCGTTGACGACGACCGACGGCAGATCGCCGTAGCCCGCGAAATCGATGCTGCCGTTCGTGAACGCCTCGTTGACGAGCGTGCCGACCGCCGCGGTCGATACGGGCACCCATTGCAGCTTCACGTGTTTCGCGGCGAGCGCCTTCTCGAGCGACTTGTCGGCGTCGATCAGCGCGGAGGCGCCCGCGTATTGCGTTTTGCCGCCGCCTGAATACGCGACGACGGCGATCCGCACGACCTTGGGCGCGTCGTCTGCGTGGGCGGCCGGTGCGGCGAACGATGCCGCGGCAAGCGGCAGCGCGGCGAGCAGCGCGCGCAGCGGGCGGCGCAGCGAAGCGAAGGAGCGTGTGTGTTTCATGATGATCCGGACAGGTTGGGCGAAGAGGTGTTCACGCGCGCTTCTGCAGCGACGGCCGCAGCACGTCGGCGAGCGGGCGCGGGTCGATCCAGTCGGCGACGTCGAAGTCGGCTTCGAGGAAGCCCCAGTCGTGCAGGAACGTCTTGAAGTCGTCGAGCGCGGCGACCGATTCGTCATCGAGGTTCACGCCGAGATGCCGGTGCAGCTGGTTGCCGTACGCGGCGCGGACCCAGTCGATCGACGACGCGGTTTCGCCGGCCATGTAGTGCGCGGTTTCGTCGGGATGCGTGCTCGCCCAGTCGCCGGCGGCGACCACGAGCTTCAGGAAGCCCGCGACGATGTCCGGATGATTCGCGAGTACGTCGGCGTTGACCGTCAGCGGGCGCGGCGTGCCGTTGTTGTTGCGGATCGAGCGCTCCGGATGGAAGCCGATGTCGATCACGACATGCGCGCCGATCAGCTGCGCGATCTCGAGGCCCGTCGAGCCTTTCACGTAGATCGCGTCGACTTCGCCGCGCAGCAGCGCGCCGGCTTCGGCCGCGTACAGCGCGCGGCTCGAAAAACCGTGCGGCGACGCGAACAGGTTCGCCGCGCGCGCGGGCCCGACGGCCTGCAGCGTGCGCGCGCGCACGTCGACGAGCTCGACGTCGCGGGTGGTCAGCCCGTCGAGGCTCAGCGCGTTGACGAAGCCGCGCAGCGCCGACGCGCGAAAGATGTCGATGCGATCGTCGGGGCGGCTCGGGATCGCGATCCGGCGGCCGCGCAGCGCCTTCACGGAGCGGATGCCCGAATCGGGTCGCGCGAGGATCAACTGCGATTCGTCGACCCACGACAGCCCGATCACGCGCGTGTTCGCGGCGTTCGAGCGCGCCCACATCGCGGGGATGCTGCCGCCCTGGCGAAACGACTGCGCGAGCGTGTGATCGCTGATCGACGACACGTCGTGCCGGGTGGCGCCGCGCGGCGAGCGGATCGCGACGCCGTCGGCCGACGTCTCGCCGTTGAGCCAGCCGAGATGCACGGCGATGCCGAGCGGCGTCGGCACGGGCGATCGGGCGTACCAGAACGTCTGCTGCTTGTCCGATGACGAATCGGGCCTGTCTGTCATGGGTGAGATGTCCTCTCTGGGTAAGCATGGTCGATGCGCGGTCGCGCACGGTGTCGCACGCGCGGGCAGCTCGACGTTGCAAGTTCCGGGCCAGTGAGCGGAAGCGGCGCTGTCGCAGGCGGCGCGGGCATCGCCTCCGATGCGCGGCGCGATCGCCGGCGCCTGGCCTGTTGCGTCAGCAACAGTCGCATCGGCCGCTGTTGCGCCTGCAGCACCGGTGCGGCAGGCGCAACAGCACGGTGCGAGCCTGTGCCGATGCCGCCGGCAAGCATCGGCGCGCATCGTTCGATTGCCGAGAACGCCCGATGCGCAAGGCGTCGCGCGTGCCGATCGGCGGGCCGCCAGCATCGCGGCGATGCGTGTTGGCACACCGCGTGCTTTAAGCCCGGCATACGCGCGGCACGCCGGTGCCGCACGCAATCCGAACGGGCCGACAAGGAGAACCCCGATGGCTGTTGAATTTCTGTGGCGCCTGCCGATGCACGGCGACGGCCGCCGCGCGCACGACCTGCATACGCGTGGCGAATGGAATCGCCAGCGCGCATCGCGCGTCGCGCCGAAAGTCGACGACGACGATTTCGGCTACATCGACTATCTGTCGCAGGTCGCACGCGCGGCCGACATCGCCGGCTTCCACGGCGCGCTGATTCCGATTTTCCGCTTCACCGAGGAACCGTGGGTCGTCGCGGCGGCGCTCGCGCGCGAGACGCGCCGGCTGCGGCTCCTGATCGCGCTGCAGCCGCATTTCGTGCATCCGGTCTATGCGGCGCAGATGGCCGCGAGCCTGCAGCGGGTCAGCCGCGGCCGCGTCGAGTGGAACGTCGTCACGGGCGGCGGCGGGCCCGACCAGCGCGCGTACGGCGACTTCATCGATCACGACAGTCGTTATGCGCGCACCGACGAATTCCTCGATGTCGTGAAGGGCGTGGCGGCCGGTGAGCCGTTCACGTTCGACGGCCGCTTCTACCGCGTCGAAGCCGGCGGCCTGCTGCCGCCGTTGAGCGGCCAGAAGCCGCCGCGCATTTATCTGGCCGGCGCGAGCGACGCCGCGCTCGCGGTCGCGGCGAAGCATGGCGACGTGCACCTGAGCTGGGGCGAGCCGCTCGCGAAACAGAAGGAAGTGATCGACGCCGCACGCCGTGCACTCGACCGCCAGAACGCCGAACGCGACCTGCGTTTCGGCATGCGCATCGACATCCTGGCGCGCGAGACGGAGGAGCAGGCGTGGGCCGAGTTGCGGCAGATGTTCGCGACGGTGGGCGCATCGACGCGCAACGGTTTCGGCGGGCGCGGCGAATCGTCGGAATCGGTCGGCGCGAAACGCCAGTTCGCGCTGCACCAGGGCAACACGCAGCACTTCGACGACCTGATCGTCGGCCCGAACCTGTGGGCCGGGATGTCGCAGATTCGCGGCGGCCCGGGTTGCGTGATCGTCGGCAGCCACGAGCAGGTGGCCGAGCGGCTCGCGGAATACGTCGATATCGGCGTATCGACGTTCATCCTCGCGAGCAATCCGCATCTCGAGGAAGCGTACCGCGTGGGCGAGGAAGTGCTGCCGCTCGTCGACGGCGCGCTGAACGCGCGCGGCACGCAGGCGGCGCTGCGCGTGGCCGGCGCGTGAGCGCGACGGCATTCCCCGCATTCCAACGACAAGGACACACACCATGACGACACTCGCTGCGCAGGCCACGGCCTGCGACGCACTCTGGTACACGCGCTGCCCGGTGCCGACCGCGCTCGGCATCGCCGTGCATCGCGGCTGGTTCGACGAGGAGTTCGGGCCGGACGGCATCGCGCTGCATTCGCTGCAGGAGACGGCCGACGCCGACAAGCGCGAATCGCACTTCGATCACAGCCTGCCGCACTCGTTCCGGCAGGGCGGCAACATTCCCGCGCTGTGGGCGCGGGCGCGCGGCGCCGATACGCGCGTGATCGGGCTGTCGTGGACCAACGAATTCCAGGCGATCGTCACGCTGCCCGAGCGCGGCATCCGCACCGTGCGCGACCTGCGCGGCCGGCGCCTCGGCTTGCCGCGCCATCCGATCAGCATCGACTTCTGGCGCGCGGCCGCGCTGAAGGGATTCCTGAGCGCGCTCGAACTGGAAGGGCTCGGCCACGGCGACGCCGAATGGATCGACTTGCCCGACACGCGCGAGCGCCGCACCGGGCCGGCGTCGTTTGCGCGCGGCCCGCACGAGTACGGGCTGGAGATCGCGGCGCTCGTGCGCGGCGATGTCGATGCTGTGTTCGTGAAGGGCGTCGCGGGGCTCGAAACCGTGCATCTGATCGACGCGCAGGTCGTTATCGATCTCGGCGCGCACCCCGATCCGCTCGTGCGGATCGGCAACGGCACGCCGCGCACGCTGACCGTCGACCGCGCGCTGATCGACACGCGCCCCGATCTCGTGAGCCGCTTCCTGTCGGTCGTGGTTGGCGCGGGCGACTGGGCCGCGCGTCATCCAGCGGAGACGGTGGCGTATATCGGCCGCGAAACGCGCGCGTCCGACGAGTGGGTGCGCTATGCGTATGGCGCGGACGTGCACCGGCATCTGGAAACCGGGCTCGCGCCGACGTCGATCGACGGGCTGGTTGCATTCAAGGACTTTCTCGTCGAATGGGGATTTCTCGAACACGATTTCGATGCGCGCGCGTGGATCGATCCGGCGCCGTTCACGCAGATCGACCGGCACCGCCATGCGTGGGTCGCGTAGCGCGTTGCCGCGCGTCATTGCAAGGAGTCGAACATGACAGGGCTGACCATCGAATACGGCGCGCCGCATGCGCGCCGGCATGCGGTGCGCGCCGCGCCGCGCCCGGCCGCCGCCGCGGTGGCGCGACCGCCGTCGGCGGCGCCGGTCGAGCGGCCGGATACGCGTGCCGCGAAGCCGAACGCATGGCGCGGCGCGGGCGCGGTTGCGCTGGCCGTCGCGGCGCTGCATGCGGGCATCGCGCTGCTGGCCGCACGCGCGCCCGCCGCGCCGCCCGTACAACCGCCGAGGCCGCTGCCGATGACGGTCGAGTTGACGCGGCCGCCCGAGCCGCTGCCGCAGGCCGCGCATCCGCCGCCGGCCGTGCCGCCGAAACCGCTGAAGCAGGCGCCGACGCCGCCGAAGCCGCGCGCGAGCGTCGCGCATGCTGCGCCTGCGCCGCTGGTGGCGCGTGAGGCGGCGCCTGCGGCCACGGCGCCGGCCGCAGCCGCGCCAGCCGTGCCGACGCCGGCTCCCGCCCCCGCACCCGCCGCACCCGTGCGCGAAACCGCGCCGATCGGCGACGCGGCCTACCTGCGCAACCCGGCGCCCGACTATCCGGCGTTCGCGCAGGACCAGGGCTGGGAAGGGCGCGTCGTGCTGCGCGTGCACGTGCTCGCGAATGGCACGCCCGATTCCGTCGACGTGCGCACGAGCAGCGGCCGCCGCATGCTCGACAACGCGGCGGTGGCCGCGGTGAAGCGCTGGACGTTCGTGCCCGCGAAGCGCGGCGACGAAGCGGTCGACGGCTGGGTCAACGTGCCGATCGATTTCAAGCTGGGCTGACCCGCCGGGCAGCCTCACTTTTTTCAAGGAACTCAACTCATGAACGGTATCCCGACCACCTTCATCGTCCAGGGCGCGCTCTGGCTGCTCATCGTCTTTTCCGTCGTCACGTGGACGCTGATCGTCGTGAAGGCGATCCAGAGCCTGCGGGCGAGCGCGCGCAACCGGCGTTACACGCGCGCGTTCTGGGCCGCGAACAGCTTCCACGAGGCCGCCGCGCTCGACGGCGCGAACAGCCCCGTCGGCGAACTCGCCGCGACCGGCTTCGACGCGCTGCGGCGCGCCGACGAGAGCAGCGCGCACGATCTCGAACACAGCTGGAGCCGCCACGATCTGCTCGAACGCCATCTGCGCCAGCAGATCCACAACGCGCGCCGGCGCGAGGAAGCGGGGCTCGCGGTGCTCGCGTCGATCGGCAGCACCGCGCCGTTCGTCGGCCTGTTCGGCACCGTGTTCGGCATCATCCACGCGCTGACCGCGATCGCGCACAGCGCGTCGGCGAGCATCGACGTCGTCGCCGGGCCGATCGGCGAGGCGCTCGTCGCGACCGGGATCGGCATCGCGGTCGCCGTGCCGGCCGTGCTCGCGTACAACTTCTTCGTGCGGCGCGTGAAGGCTGCTTCGGCCGATCTCGATGCGTTCGCAACCGATTTCGTCACGCTCGCACAGAAGGCCGGCTTCCGCGTGCCGGCCGCCGTGCCCGCACCCGCGCCGGCACACCGTTCCGGCGAAACCCGTCAGGAGGCGTTCGCATAATGGCTTTCTCGTCCTCTTCCGACAACGACGACGTGCTCAGCGAAATCAACATCACGCCGCTCGTCGACGTGATGCTGGTGCTGCTCGTCGCCTTCATCGTCACGGCGCCGCTGCTCAACAACGCGGTGCACGTGAATCTCCCGAACACCGTCGCCACGGCGCCGGCCGACCGCAAGCCGAACGTCACCGTGAGCGTCGACGCGAAGGGCGTCGTGTATCTCGACAAGCGCGCGGTCGCGCTCGACACCGTGCCGGCCGAGCTGGCCGCGCTGAAGGCCGGCCGGCCCGACGTCGCGCTCGACCTGCAGGCCGACGAGCACGTGCCGTACGGCACCGTCGCGAAGCTGATGGCCGCGATCGAGCACGCGGGCATCACGCGGCTGTCGGTGCTCACCGCGCCGCGCGGCTGACGCGCCTTTCTCGACTCCTTTCCCGAACGCATCCATGAGCAACACGGCTTCATACAACGTCCGCTCGATCTGGTACACGCGCTGCCCGGTGCCGACGCCGCTCGGCATCGCCGCGCACCTCGGCTGGCTCGACAGCGAATTCGCCGGCGACGGCATCACCGTGCGCGCGCTGCAGGAAAGCCAGCACGCAGCGCTGCATCACGCGCTCGTCGATCATTCGCTCGACAACGCGTTCCGGCAGGGCGGCAGCATTCCCGCGCTGTGGGCGCGCGCGGCCGGCGCCGACACGCGCGTGGTCGCGCTCACGTGGGTCGACGAGGCGCAGGCGATCGTCGCGCTGCCGGAAACCGGCCTGACGCGGCCGAAGGACTTGCGCGGGCGCCGCATCGGCTTGCCCCGCCGCGACGGCGAACGCATCGACATCTTCCGCGCGGCGGCGCTGCGCGGCTTCGTCAGCGCGCTGTCGCTCGACGGGCTCGGCCCCGGCGACGTCGAATGGGTCGACGTGAGCGCGTCGAACCTGCGCGCGCCCGTGTCGACGCCGCTCACGCGCGACGCGGCGTTCAGCCATCCGGCGAGCCTGACGAGCCGCCGGCTCTATGCGGCCGAGGCGGCCGCGCTGGTGCGCGGCGACGTCGACGCGATCTACGTGAAAGGCTCGCTCGGGCTGGAAACCGCGCACCTGATCGGCGCGCAGCCGGTCGTCGACATCGGCTTTCATCCCGATCCGCAGATCCGCATCAACAATGGTTCGCCGCGCCCGCTGACCGTCAACGCGTCGACGCTCGAGCGCCATCCCGACATCGTCAGCCGTTTTCTCGCGCGCGTGACCGATGTCGAAGGCTGGGCGCGCGAGCACGAAGACGAAGTGCTCGGTTATCTCTGCCGCGAGACGGGTTCCGGCCACGACTGGCTGCGGCTCGCGTACGGCGCCGACGTCCACCGGCGGCTGCGCACCGATCTCGACGAAGCGTCGATCGCCGCGCTCGACGATTTCAAGCGCTTCCTGGTCGACTGGCAGTTCCTGCCTGCCGATTTCGACGTGCGCGCGTGGATTGACCGACGCGCGCTCGACGGCATCGCGACGCTGTCTCGCGACGCCGCGCGGTGAGCGCGCCGGCACGCGTCGCCAACGCATGGCGGCGCGAGCGTTTCACCGGCGGCTTCATGCTGCTGGCGCTCGCGAGCGGCACGACGATCAGCATGGCGCAGCTCGCGACGACGCTCTACGCGCTGGCGCTCGGCGTGGACAGCGCGCGGCTCGGCATCATCGCCGCGATGGAGCCGCTCGGCATCGCGCTGATGACGCTGCCGGCCGGGCTGCTCGTCGCGCGCTACGGCGCGCGGCGCGTGTACTTCGCCGCGAGCATGGGGCCGATGCTGCTCAATCTCGTCGTGCCGTTTACCGGCGCATGGCCGCTGATCGCGCTCACGCAAGGGCTGATCGGGCTGTGCATCCCGTTCCGGATCGTGTCGATCAACGGCGTGTTCCTCGCGCGTCTCGCGCAGATCGGCCTCGCGCGCGCGGGCTGGTATCGCGCGGCGATGTCGGTCGGCACCGGCATGGTCGGGCCGTGGCTCGCGAGCTGGCTGATCGGCGCGCATGGCGCGGGCGCGACGTTCTGCGCGGCATCGGCGAGCTTCGCGGGCATGGCGCTGTTCAGCCGGGTGCTGCTCGGCGATGCGGAGCAATTGCCGCGCGGCGCGCAGCAGGCAACCGGCGGGCTGCGCGCGTTGCTGGCGCTCGCGTGGACGCACGACGTGCGCGAGCAGCTCGTGCTGGAGGCCGTGAACAGCGCGACACGCTCGCTTGCCGCGACGTATACGGTGGTGCTCGCGATCCAGTCGCTCGGGCTGTCGCAGACGCGGGCCGTCGCGCTGCTCACATTGCAGGGCGCCGTCGCCGTGATCGCACTGTTCGGGCTCGGGCACGTCGCGCAGCGAATGACGGAGCGCCGTTGTCATGCACTCAGCTTCGCGGGCGCCATCGCCGGGCTGCTCGCGCTCGGTCTTGCGCGCGACGCATGGATCGTCGGCGCGGGGCTCGCCGCGCTGTGCACCGGGTCGTCGCTGCTGCATCTCGTCAACATGCAGCGCCTCGGCCGCCACCCGGCCGACAAGAGCCAGGTGTCGAGCCTTTACAACCTGGCATCGATGACCGGCGCATTCTGCGGCCCGCTGGCCGGCAGCGCACTCGCGCCGGTGGTCGGGTTGCCGGCCGTGTTTCTGTGCTGGCTGCCGGTCGTCGCACTGGCGGCGCTCGCATTGCAGCGTTCGCGTATGCGTCGCATCGCGCTGCAAACGCTGCCCGCGAAGCTGTCCTGATCGCTTTCGACGTGTGCGTCGCGCGATGCAGCGGTGTTGCGTGACAAACAGTTCGCACCACATCACAGATGCGCAGGCAGCAACACGTGCGCGGCACACTCGCCGGAAGCCCCGTACGACGGGCTTTTCGATGCTGGCATCCGAATTGCATTACAGAACCCGTGCGTCGCGCACGCACGTGCGTTCAACCGATCAAACAGGATGACTCATCGATGTTCAGGAAAAAACTCATCGTTACCGCACTGGGGGGACTGCTGACGGGCGGCACCGTATCGCTGCCGGCATGGGCAGAGGACGGCGCGGCGACAGCGGAGGCGCCGGACGCGAAACCGGCGCAACAGGCGCCGGACGATGCGGCCGCGGCGAAGCCGAAAGCGGCCCGCTCGACTCGCGGCGCGGCCACGCGCGAAACGAATCTCGGCACCGTGACCGTGACCGCGCGCCGGCGCAAGGAAAGCATCCAGGACGTGCCGGTCGCGGTGAGCGCGCTGAGCGGCGATACGATCCGGAACAACGAGTTGCGTGTGGTCAACGACGTGACGAAGTACGTGCCGAACTTCACCGGGCAATCGACCGAGGGGCGCGAGCGGCCGCGCTGGTTCATGCGCGGGGTCGGCAGCAACGATCCGTCGGACCTGTCGCTGAGCCCGATCGGCGTGTACTTCGACGACGTGTACATCAACAGCGTGTTCGGGCAGGGTTTCCCGCTGTTCGACCTCGACCGCATCGAAGTGCTGCGCGGGCCGCAGGGCACGCTGTGGGGCAAGAATACCGTCGGCGGCGCGCTCAGCATCACGTCGCAGAAGCCGACCTTCGACGTGAGCGGCTACGGCAAGATCGGGCTGGGGCAGTACAACAGTCGGCTCGCGGAAGCCGCGATCGGCGGGCCGATCGGCAAGAACGACGTACTGGCCGCGCGCGTGTCGGTGTATCACGAGAACGCCGACAGCTTCTACACGAACACCGTGCAGCAAGGGCGCTTCGGCGGCTTCCACGACAACGCGGTGCGCTTCCAGGTGCTGGCCGTGCCGACGTCGGACACCGACTTCCTGTTCAACATCCACGGCCGCAACTACACGGGCGGCGGCAATGCGTGGCATGCGCAGGGCGCGGGGCCGGGCGGCGCGAACCAGTTCGGTTTCGTCGGGGCGACCGATCCGTACACGGTGTCGCTCAATGCGCCGTCGAGCGATCACATCTCGACGTGGGGCACGTCGCTGACCGCGCACTGGCGCATCAACCCGGCCGTGTCGCTGACGTCGATCACCGCATTCGAAGGGCTGCATCGCTGGTATCAGGACGACGAGGACTATTCGCCGTTCGATGCCGCGCGCACGCACGACCGCCTGTCGAGCCGCCAGTTCTCGCAGGAATTCCGGCTCGAATCGCCGCAGAACGACCGGCTGAGCTGGATCCTCGGTACGCATCTGTTCACCGAGCAACTGGCCGAGCAAGGCGCGGGCGGCGGCCTGCCGGGTTCGCCGTCGCCCGCGTTCTACCACCTGACCGACCTCACGCAGCACACGCAGAGCGCGGCGATCTTCGGCAGCGTGAAGTACCGCTTCACCGACCGCTTCAACGTGACCGGCGGGCTGCGTTACACGATCGAGCGCAAGACCATCAACCTGACCGGGCTGCAGGACACGGGCAATGTGACGTTCAGCGATCCGAACAGCTGGTGGGCGCCGTCGTCGGTCTCGTCGCCGCTCGCGGTCAGCGCGCAGCAGAACCAGTCGAACACGTGGCGCGCGCCGACCTGGGATCTCACGCCCGAATATGCGCTCAGCAACAACGTGCGTGCGTATTTCCGCTATGCGCGCGGGTTCCGCTCGGGCGGCTACAACGGCAACGCGTATACGCAGAGCACGGTGTCGACCGTCACGCCGGAGTACCTGACCGATTACGAAGTCGGGATCAAGAGCGAATGGTTCGACAAGCGGCTGATCGTCAACGCGAGCGTGTTCCACTACGACTATCGCGACATCCAGGTGTTCGCGCTCGCGCCGAACCCGTTCGGCGGGCCGCCGGTGTCGACGCTGTCGAACGCGGGGCAGGGGCGCGCGGACGGCTTCGAGCTGGAGCTGAAGGCGCAGCCGGTCAACAGCCTCTACCTGTTCGCGAACCTCGGGATGCTGAACACGCGCTACACGGAGTTCCGCAATGTGCCGACCGCCGTCGGCAACTCGTTCGCGCGTTCGCCGCACACGACGCTGAACGCGGGCTTCTACTATCGCGTGCCGGTGTCGTTCGGCACGCTGACGGCGGGCGGCGACGTGAACTACCGCAGCCGTGAATACTTCAGCGCGACGCGGCAGACGATGCCGCAGCTGTGGCAGGGCGGTTATACGGTGCTGAACGCGCACGTGTCGTACACGACGCCGAACCAGAAGTACATCGTGACGGGCTACGTGACGAACCTGACGAACAAGGTTTACAAGAAGCTCGAACTGCTGCCGTCGTATGGCGCGTACCCGGTGCTGTACGGCGATCCGCGCACGGTCGGGATCACGCTGACCGCGAAGATCTGATGCGCGACGCATGCCGCGGTGCGGGTGCCGGATGCATCGGCGCGGCGGCGGGTCGCGCGATAGATCGTTATTGCGCGACCCGAATCGCGACCTTGCCGAAATGCTGCGCCGACTGCAGGTACGCATACGCCGGCGGCGCTTCGTGGAAGCCGAACACGCGATCGACTGCCTGCGTCGGACGACTGACACGCGCACGGCGCCGTGCACGGTCGGCCGACGCGGCGTATGATCGCCGCACAACGGATAGCACGGAGGCACGCAGTGATGAACAGGAAGCTGCAGATCGTGATCGTCATCGGCATCGCGATGACCGTGCTCAACGTCATCCATCACCTGATCCGCCAATGATGCGCCGGCCCGCATGCTGCCCCGGCGCACGCGACGCAGCCGCCCATCCAATGATGCGATGCGAGCGCACATGACCGCGATCGATACCGCGACGACCCGCCGGCAACCGGGCTGGCTGCGCCTCGCGCCGGCGTTGTTCCTGCTGTTGTGGGCAAGCGGCTTCGTGTTCCTGAAGCTCGGCCTGCGTTATGCCGATCCGCTCACGTTTCTTGCGTTGCGCTATGCATGCGTCGTCGCGCTGCTCGCCGGCCCGTTCCTGTGGCTTCGCCCCGCGTTGCCGCGCACGCGGCGCGAATGGCGCAATCTCGTCGTCGTCGGCCTGTTGCTGCAGGCCGGTTATTTCGCGTTTACGTACCTGAGCCTGAAGCTCGGCATGTCGGCCGGCGCGGTGGCGCTCGTCACGTCGCAGCAGCCGATCCTCGTCGGGTTGCTCGCGCCGATGATCGCCGGCGAGCGTGTCGGCGTGCTGCGCTGGATCGGGCTTGCGCTCGGCGCTGCAGGCGCGGTGCTCGTGATTTTCGCGCGCTCGTCGGTCGACGTCGCGTCGCCGTGGGCGCTGGCGTTCGCGCTGCTCGCGCTCGTGAGCATCACCGGCGGCACGCTGTGGGAAAAACGCTTCGGCACCGACGTGCATCCGGTCACCGCGAACCTCGTGCAGTACGCGGTCGGCCTGGGCGTCACCGCGCCGCTCGCGTTCGCGCTCGAACCGATGCACGTGCAATGGACCGCCGGCCTCGCCGGTTCGCTCGCGTACCTCGTCATCTGCAATTCGCTGATCGCGATCTCGCTGCTGCTCGCGATGGTGCGATACGGCGAAGCGTCGCGCGTCTCGGCGCTGTTCTTCCTGATTCCGCCCGCGACCGCGCTGATCGCGCTCGTGGCGCTCGGCGAGACGATCGGTGCGCTCGCATGGCCGGGCATGGCGCTCGCGGCGGCCGGGTTGTTTCTCGTGATGCGTTACTGAACGCCCGCATCTCACATATCGAGACGACATCCCGTTAATTGACGCGAATTTCGCGCGACTCCTAGACTCTGCTGCATGACGCCGCGCTTCACGCGGCGCGACGATGGCGCTGCCGCGCGGCGCCCGTACCGCCCCGCGAGACGATCCAGGAGACATGCCGATGAATGCTGCCGCCCCGCAGCTGCACGCCGCGACGATGCGGCGGCTGAACCTGCGCCTGATTCCGTTCCTGATGCTGCTGTATCTCGTCGCGTACATCGACCGCTCGAACATCTCGGTCGCGGCGCTGCAGATGAACGCCGACCTCGGCCTGAGTGCCGGGATGTACGGGCTCGGCGCGGGGCTGTTCTACGTGACCTACATCCTGTTCGAGGTGCCGAGCAACCTGTTCCTCGCGCGCGTCGGCGCGCGTCGCTGGATCGCGCGCATCATGATTTCGTGGGGCATCGTCGCGGCCGCGATGAGCGCCGTCCATACACCGGGGCAGCTTTATGCGATGCGCCTGCTGCTCGGCGCGGCCGAGGCGGGCTTCACGCCGGGCATCATCTACTACCTGTCCGGGTGGTGTCCGCAGAGCGATCGCGCGCGGGCGATGTCGTTCTTCTATATCGGCGCGACGCTCGCATCGGTGATCGGGCTGCCGTTGTCGGGTGCGCTGCTGAACCTGAACGGCGTACTCGGCATCGAGGGCTGGCGCTGGCTGTTCCTGCTCGAAGGCGTGCCCGCGGTGCTGCTCGGGTTCGTCGTGCTGCGCCGCCTGCCCGACACGCCCGCGCATGCGCGCTGGCTGCCGGCCGACGAGCGCGCGTGGCTCGAAGCGACGCTGCGCGACGGCGCGCCGCGCGAGCACCTGTCGCACGGCGCCGCGCTGCGGCGCGCGTTCGGCGACGGCAAGGTATGGGCGCTCGCCGCGTTCTGGCTGTTGCAGGCGTTCGGCACGATCGGCCTCACGCTGTTCCTGCCGCTGCTCGTGAAAAGCCTGTCGGGGCAGTCGAGCTTCGCCGTCGGCAGCCTGTCCGCGCTGCCGTTCCTGTTCGCTTGCATCGCGATGTACCTGAATGGCCGCCATTCCGATCTCGGCGGTGAGCGCGCGCTGCACCTCGGCGTGCCGATGCTACTGGCCGGCACGCTGCTGATCGCGGCGATCTATACGCCGGCGCTGCCCGTCGCGTATGCGTTGCTCGTGCTCGCGGTCGGCTTCAACTGGGCCGCGACGCCGGTGTTCTGGGCCGTCACGACCGAGTATGTATCGGGCCTGACGGCCGCCGCGTCGATCGCGCTGATCAATGCGGTCGCGAACATCGCGGGCCTCGCGCTGCCGCCGGTGATGGGGCGGATCAAGGACGTCACGCATTCGTACGATCTGGCGCTGCTGCTCGTCGCGGTCGCGCTGCTGGCCGGCGGCGTGCTCGCATTGCGCATCGCGACGCGGCGCGTGATGCGGGTCGCGGCGGGGCGGGCGGGCTGAACGGCGAGCGCGGGCGAACGGAAGCGCGCGAACGCACGCGTTTTGCGAGGCTGCGGCACAATCGTGCGGCAGCCTCGCGCCAGGCGGCACGATCGCGCGGGCATGCACGCCGTCCTTCCGCCTCTCTCGCCAAAGGCACGCACATGTCATCTCGAACTTTCGTCGTCACCGGCGCGTCGCGCGGTATCGGCTTCGCGGTCAGCACACGCCTTGCGCAGCGCGGCCATCGCGTCATCGGCCTTGCGCGGCGCGCACAGGGCGTCGACTTTCCCGGCGAATTGCTCGCATGCGATCTCGCCGACATCGAACAGACTGCCGCGACGCTCACGCAGATCGGCGAGCGGCACGACGTCGACGGCATCGTCAACAATGCCGGCATCGTGCTGCCGCAGCCGCTCGGGAAGATCGACTTCCAGTCGCTGCAGGCCGTGCTCGATCTCAACGTGCGGGCCGCGATCCAGGTCACGCAGCATTTTGCCGAGGCAATGAAGGCGCGCCGCTACGGGCGCATCGTCAACGTGTGCAGCCGCGCGATCTACGGCGGGCTCGACCGCACCGCGTATTCGGCGGCGAAGAGCGCGCTCGTCGGCTGCACGCGCACGTGGGCGCTTGAGCTGGCCGAACATGGCGTGACCGTCAACGCGGTCGCGCCGGGCCCGATCGAGACGGAACTGTTCCGCCAGACGCGGCCGGTCGGCAGCGAGGCCGAACGCAGGGTGCTCGCGACGATTCCCGCGCGCCGGCTCGGCACGCCCGACGACGTGGCGGCTGCGATCGCGTTCTTCCTGGCCGACGAAGCCGGCTTCGTCACCGGGCAGGTGCTGTCGGTGGACGGCGGCGGCAGTCTCGGCGGGCGGAGTTGATGTACCGCGATCCGGGCCCTCGGACGCGGCCCGCATCGCATATTCCCGCGCCCCGTTAGCATGTGACGAATCCGACTTTGGGGGCCGCGCGCGCGACGCTAAGATCGCCGATCCCGTAGATCGAGCGTTCACAACAATGAAAAAGTCCGCAGCGCCGTTACATGCTTTCCGTTTCCGTGTGGTCTGCGCCGCGATTGCCGGCGCGCTGTCGCTTGCCTCGTGCGGCGGCGTCGACAGCGATGCGCCGCCGTCGCAGGCCGACGCGACCCCGCCGCAAGGCAACACGACGCCGCCGCTCGCCGCGAAACGTCCGAACATCCTGTACATCATGGCCGACGATCTCGGCTATTCCGACATCCATGCGTTCGGCGGCGAGATCAACACGCCGAACCTCGACGCGCTCGTCGCATCGGGCCGCATCCTGTCGAACCATCACACCGGCACCGTCTGCGCGATCACGCGCGCGATGCTGGTGTCGGGCACCGATCACCATCTCGTCGGCGAAGGCACGATGGGCGTGCCGACCGACGAGCGGCGCGGGCTGCCCGGCTACGAGGGCTACCTGAACGACCGCGCGCTGTCGGTCGCGCAACTGCTGAAGGACGCCGGTTATCACACGTATATCGCCGGCAAGTGGCACATCGGCTCGGGGATCGTCGGCAGCGCGACCGGCAGCGGGCAGACGCCCGACCAATGGGGCTTCGAGCGCAGCTACGTGCTGCTCGGCGGCGCGGCGACGAACCACTTCGCGCACGAACCGGCCGGCTCGTCGAACTACACGGAAGACGGCCGCTACGTGCAGCCCGGCCAGCCGGGGCAACCGGGCGGCGCCGGCGGCAGCCCGGCGGTGTTCTATTCGACGGATTTCTATACGCAGAAGCTGATCTCGTACATCGATTCGAACCAGCGCGACGGCAAGCCGTTCTTCGCGTATGCGGCATACACGTCGCCGCACTGGCCGCTGCAGGTGCCCGATCCGTGGCTGCACAAATACGCGGGCGTCTATGACGCCGGCTACGACGCGATCCGCAACGCGCGAATCGCGCGGCAGAAAGCGCTCGGCCTCATTCCGGCGGATTTCAAGCCGTTCGACGGCCTGCCCGAAACGACGACGGCATCGCCCGCGACCGCGAACAACGGCACCGCGAGCGCGAAATACATCAGCGCGGTGCATTCGGCCGCGGACGGCTACAGCGACTACGGCCCCGGCAAGGTCGACAAGCTGTGGTCGAGCCTGTCGCCGGCCGAGCGCCGTGCGCAAGCGCGCTACATGGAGATCTACGCAGGGATGGTCGAGAACCTCGACTACAACATCGGCCTGCTGATCCAGCACCTGAAGGACATCGGCGCATACGACAACACGTTCATCATGTTCCAGTCGGACAACGGCGCGGAAGGCTGGCCGATCGATTCGGGCGCGGACCCGACGGCGACCGACACAGCGAACGCGCAGCAGCCGACCTATTCGGCGCTGGGCACCGACAACGGCAAGCAGAACGCGCAGCGCCTGCAGTACGGGCTGCGCTGGGCGGAGGTGAGCGCGTCGCCGTTCCGGCTCACGAAGGGTTATTCGGCCGAAGGCGGCGTGTCGACGCCGACGATCGTGCGCCTGCCGGGACAGTCGCAGCAGTCGCCGACGCTGCGCGCGTTCACGCACGTGACCGACAACACGGCGACCTTCCTCGCGGTCGCGGGCGTCACGCCGCCGTCGCAGCCGGCGCCGCCGCTCGTCAACACGCTGACGGGCGTCGACCAGAACAAGGGCAAGGTGATCTACAACAACCGCTACGTGTATCCGGTCACGGGCCAGTCGCTGCTGCCGGTGCTCACGGGCTCGGCGACGGGTGAGGTGCACACGGCCCCGTTCGGCGATGAAGCCTACGGCCGCGCGTACCTTCGCAGCGGCGACGGGCGCTGGAAGGCGCTGTGGACCGAGCCGCCGCTCGGGCCGCCCGACGGTCACTGGCAGCTTTACGACCTCGCGTCGGATCGCGGCGAGACGACCGACGTGTCGGCGCAGAACCCGTCGGTGATCCAGTCGCTCGTCGCGCAGTGGAAGACCTACATGAGCAACGTCGGCGGTGTCGAGCCGTTGCGTCCGCGCGGTTATTACTGAGTCCCCGTCACTGTCGCTTCGCTTCAGGCGCCCCGAGAGGGGACGTCATGCGAGGCGGCAAACCCGGGGCGGCCCGGCATTTTCTTGAAAGGACGACACGATGCGGTTCCGGTTCTGGACGATCGGCGCGGCGCTTGCCGCCACGCTGTTCGCCGCCGCGTTCGCGGCCGGTTATGCGAGCCCGGCGGCGCCGGCGGCCGGCGTATTCGACGATGCGAATCGCGGCCGCGCGCTCGCGCCGCTCGGCTCCGAGCGGCAGTGCGAGCGCTATTCGGGGCTGCCGGCGCACTGGCGCGACGACCCGAAGGCCGGGATGGTGCATCTGGGCGGCGGTGCGTTCGTGTTCGGCAGCACGCGGGGTTATGCGGACGAGCGCCCGGTTGGCGACGGCCGCACGCGTGTCGGCGGATTCTGGATCGACCAGACCGACGTGACGATCGCGCAGTTCGCCGCGTTCGTGCAGGCGACCGGCTACGTGACCGAAGCCGAGCAACAGGGCGGCGCGGCCGTGTTCCACGTGCCGACGCGCGCCGAAATGAATGCGCGCGACCTCGCGTGGTGGACCTGGGTGAAGGGCGCGTCGTGGCGCACGCCGCGCGGGCCGGGCAGCAACGTCGACGGGCTCGGCAACCTGCCCGTCACGCTCGTCACGCAGCGCGATGCGCTCGCGTATGCGCGCTGGCTCGGCCGCGACCTGCCGACCGAAGCCGAATGGGAATACGCGGGCAAGGCCGGCCGCGACGACGCATCGCTCGACGCGGCGCCGCGCGACGCGCAGGGCAAGCCGGCCGCGAACTACTGGCAGGGTGCGTTCCCGGTGCTCGATACGGCCGAGGACGGGCATGCGGGGTTGGCGCCGGTCGGCTGCTACGCGGCGAACGGCTTCCGGCTCTACGACATGATCGGCAACGCATGGGAATGGACGAAGGACGCGTACACGGGCCCGCATCAGTCGCACACGAACGGCGACACGGCGGCCGTTGCGCCGCCGACGCGCCGGCACGATACGCCGATGGTCATCAAGGGCGGCTCGTTCCTGTGCTCGCGCGATTACTGCGTGCGCTATCGCGCGTCGTCGCGCGAACAGCAGGAGGCCGATCTCGGTGCGTCGCACATCGGCTTTCGCACGATTCTGAGGGATGCTTCATGAAGCGCATCGCGCGATTCGTTTCGGTGTGGCTGCTGGCCGCGTGCGGCGTCGTGCAGCATGCACCGGTCATGGCGGCCGAATCCGCCGCGCCGGCCGTGCGCGTCGGCGTGACGCGCGGCGTGCATGCGCAGATCATGGACGAAGTGAAGCGGGTCGCCGCGTCGCGCGGGTTCGGCGTGGATGTCGTCGAATTCGACGATGCGTCGCGCATCGACGCGGCACTCGCGGACGGGCGGATCGACGCGGCCAGCTTCGAGGATGCGCAACAGCTTGCCGCGACGCGCGCACAGCAGCGTCATGCGCTGACCGAAGTCGCGCCGACCGTCACGCTGCCGATGGCGCTGTATTCGCGCAAGCTGAAAAGCCTGAACGAACTACAGCCCGGCGCGACGGTCGCGATTCCGGCCGACCCGCGCGGAATGGCGCGCGCGCTCGTGCTGCTGCAGAACGACACGCTGGTGACGCTGCGCGAAAAGGCCGGCCTGCACGCAACGCTGCGTGACGTGACGGGCAACCGGCTCAGGCTGAAGCTCGTCACGCTGCGCCACGATCGTCTTTACGCGGCGCTCGACACGGCCGCGTTCGTCGCGATCGACAGCGACGACGCCGCGCGCGCCGGGCTGCAGCCCGCGCGCGACAGCATCAGCATCGAGGATGCGCGCTCGCCGTATGCGAACGTGCTGACGGTGCGCAACGCCGATCGCGCGAAACCGTGGGTCGCGCAACTCGTCGCCGCGTATCACTCGGACGACGTCGCGCGCTTCATCCTCACGCGCTACCAGGATTCGGTGCGGCGGCCGTGGTAGACACGTACCTGCTCGCGTGCAACGCATGCGGACGCTGCTGCAACAGCGCGCCTGCGTTGTCGTTGCGCGAACTGTTCCGGCATCGGCGGCGCTTCGTCGGCGCGCTGACGATCCGTCGCGTGCCGAAGCATCGCGTCGGCGAACGCTGGCGTGCGGGCGGGCGCGAGCATGCGCTCGACGCGGACGACGTAGCCGCTGCGGATGCGCTTGCGGCGCGCCTGTTTCATCGTATCGGCGGCCCGGGAAATTCGGGCGGCGAATGGGTTGCATTGACGCTGCAGGGCTACGACTATCCGTCGCTCGGCCGTTGCGCGGCGCTCGCCGACGACGGCCGCTGCAGCGTGCATGCGGACAAGCCGTCGATTTGCGGCGCGGTGCCGCTCGATCCGCTGCTGCCGGACCGGTTGCAGACACGCGTGCTCGCCGCGCGGCGCGACGATGCGACCTGGCTCGGCGCGAACTGCATCGTCGAAGCAGGGGATGAAATGCGTTCCCCCGCATCCGTATTCCCGATTCCACTGGTGACGGCCGGGCACGTGGCCGACCGCATCGCGCTCGACACGCATCGCGACGCGCTCGTGTTCGAGCGAGCGGTATGGCGCGATGCCGTGTTCGCCTCGCTGGCGGAGAGCGGGCAGGGCTTGCGTGACGCGGTATCGCGGCTCGCGCCGGGCGGCTACCTGACCGTGTCGATCGTGCCGGTGCTGCTGGCCGTCGCGCAGGTTTCCGCGCATTGCCGCGCACTGTGCATCGGCTTCATCGACGATCAGCTTGCGTTGATCGGCGCGAGCGTCGACGCTGCGCTTGCGCGCCGACATGCCGACGATCGTCCCGCGACGCGCGAATTGCGCGGCTTTGCGCAGGCGCTCGAGCGTGCGCGTCACGCGCTTGCGGCGATGCCGGCGCCCGCGGCCGACGCGCCGCGCATCGACGCGTGGCTCGACGATCGGCCCGACACCGGCACGCTCGCCGCGTGACGATCGCGGCACGCGGCGCGTGCCTTACACTCTGCGCTTCTTCAATCGTCTCCGATGGAGCGCGCATGTACGCATCGACCTTCATTTTTCGTGCCGGGCAATACGACGACGAATTCCACCGACTCGACCGGCAGATCGCCGACATGGCGCGCGCGACGCCCGGCTATCTCGGCGAGGAGACGTGGGAGAACACGGAATCGGGGCTGATCCAGAACGTCTATTACTGGGAATCGGAGGCCGCGCTGCAGCAACTGATGCAGCATCCGGCGCACCTCGAAGCGAAGGCGAAACAGGCACACTGGCTGGACGGGTATCGCGTCGTGATCTCGAAGGTGCTGCGCGAGTACGGCGACGGCAAGCTGGCGCAGCCGCATGCAGGGCAGCTCGCGTGACCGGCTGTCTGATTCATTTCTTTGGCATTACGGATGAATAACGGCAGGTTACGCCTGGCTACCCGCATGCGCATGCGGGTTTCGGCGGCGTCGCGTGCAATCAATTCTTCATCAAGCATGGCTAAGGTGGCGGGGCTTCACGTCGTCAGTCTGTCCGAAAACAACGTCCCCACTCGATGTCGTACGGAGCCTTTTCCATGCCGAATCCCGTCCTGTCCGCGAAGCGCCGCCGCGCGCTGCGCGATCGAACCGTTCCCGCCGTCGCACTGACGCTGATCGCCGCCAGCATCGGCGCGTACGCCGCCCAGCACGACGACGGCGACGCCCGTCGTTTCGAGCCGGGTTTCGTGCCGGGCTTCCTGGTGCTCAGCCGCAGCGTTTACGACAACGTGTCGGGCAATGTCCAGCCCGGCGCGATCTTGCCGCCGAACTGCGCAAAAACCACCGGCGGCTGCGGCGCGGCGACCGGCGCGACGAACGACGGCACCTATCCGACCGTGTGGAACAACGATCGCTACGACGGCAGCTTCGGCATCACGTCGCGCATCTTCCTCGACCAGATCACGCCGGGCGGCGGTGTCGTCGGCACGCTCGAAGTGCCGAACAGCCTGCAGAAGGGCTTCGCGCACGACCAGCTCGTGACGAGCTTCAGCTCGAAGTCGGAACTCGGCCTGCACCTGTCGACCGACGGCAACTACCTGACGTTCATGGGTTACGTCGCGCCGGTCAACGCGATCGACGTGTCGAACTCGAACACGCCGGCCGCGGTCGATACGACGAACCCGGATGGGCAGAACGTCTATCGCGCGGTCGCGCGCGTCGATCGTCACGGGCATTTCCGTTTCACCGAGACGAATGCGTACAGCGGCAACAACGGTCGCGCAGCGATCCTGAACAACCGCGATGGCCGCGACATCTACTACACGTCGGGCAACGCCGGCAACGGCGCGAATCCGCAACCCGACGGTGTGATCCTCGGCGCGGGCGCGCAACTGATCGACGCGTCGAAGCATCACGAAGCGCAGCAGGACCCGGGCATGCCGACGCCGCTCGCGAGCTTCTCGGTCACGGAGCTCGGCGCGAAGGCCGACAAGATCGGCAAGGACGACAACTTCCGCGGCATCACGGTGCACGATAACGTCGTGTACTACTCGAAAGGCAGCGGCGGCAACGGCGTGAACACGGTGTACTTCGTCGATACGACCGGCACGGCATGCCCGTCGGGCGTCGGCGTGCCGTCGCCGAAGGCCGTGTTGCCGACGGCGCCGCTCGCGTACAACGCGGCCACGCTGCAAACGACGGGCCTGCCGAACAACATGTGCGTGCTGGCCGGCTTCCCGAGCACGCCGAACAAGACCGCGACGACGCTGTCCTACCCGTTCGGGATGTGGTTCGCCGACGCGAACACGCTGTACGTCGCGGACGAAGGCGACGGCTACACGGGCGGCCAGGACCTGTACACGCATGCGGCCGCGCAGACGGGCGCCGGCCTGCAGAAGTGGGTGTACGACGCGCTCGCGAAGCAGTGGAAGCTCGCGTACACGCTGCAGAACGGGCTGAATCTCGGCACGCCGTACACGGTGGCCGGTTACCCGGCCGGCAGCAACTCGGCGACCGGCCTGCCGTGGGCGCCCGCAACCGACGGCCTGCGCAACCTGACGGGCCGCGTCGAGCCCGACGG
This sequence comes from Burkholderia stabilis, assembly GCF_001742165.1. Lineage (NCBI taxonomy): Bacteria > Pseudomonadati > Pseudomonadota > Betaproteobacteria > Burkholderiales > Burkholderiaceae > Burkholderia > Burkholderia stabilis. The sequence goes on from NZ_CP016443.1 coordinate 2,825,314, forward strand.
CACGGTGACGATCTGGGCGATCACGTCGACCGTCAGCGGCAACGGCGATACCGGCGCGGACCCGAACCGTCTGGTCGCGGTGCGCGACGTGTTGAAGAACACGAGCGCGGCGACGGCCGCGCACGAGCAGTTCGCGGTGCTGCGCACGGCGAAGTTCGCGGAAGTGCTGCGCGGCATCGAGTTCGCGCCGGGTACGTGGGCGGCGCGGTCGCATTGAGGCACGCCATGCCCGCGTGATGCGGGAACGGGGAGCGTGGCCGCCTGTTGCGCGGCGGCGCTCCCCGAACGTTTTCTTTGGCGCGCGCGTTCAATCGGCGCGTTGCGTTTCACCGTCTTTCGGCGCTGCCTGCGGCGTGTCGGCGCTGGACTGCCTGCCCGACGCCGCAACACATCGGCTCACGCCACATCAAAGCGCTTCGACCAGCCGCCGCGTGCTTTTCTCGCAGTATTCGTGACACGCGGCCCGCGCGGCGACGGACGCGCCGTGCACGAACCGCGGCGCATCCGCGCGCCGCGACATCGACACGACGATCGACGGCGGCGACGGCTGCAGCGGCAGCTCGACGACTTCGCCGCTCTCGATCAGTGCATCGACGAACAGCACCGGAATCGCGGCGACGCCGAAGCCGTCGCGCACGAGCTGCACGATCACCGAAATCGACGGCGACCCGGTGATGCGCGTGTCCGACAGCGGCACGCCGTGCGCATGCGCGAGCGTGCGCACGATGTCTTCGAGCGCGCGATGCGGCGCGGTGCCGCGCCCGTAGGTGAGGATCGGCTGGCGCAGCACCTGCCGCGCGAGGCCCGTGCGCGTGTTCGGCAGCAGCCCCGCGCGCGCGATCCAGCGCACCGGGTAGTTCGCGAGCGCATCGCAGACGACCGACGCCTCGTCGCTGCCTTCGACGCGGATGATCAGGTCGAGCTCGCCGGCCATCAGCCGGCGCTGCAGCACGACGCTCACGTCGACGGTCAGATCCACTTCGAGCTGCGGATAATCGGCCGCGAGGCGGCGCAGGTAGTGCGGCAGCCAGCTGTGCACGACCGTCTCGATCACGCCGAGCCGCAGCTTGCCGAGCAGCGCGCTTTCGCCGGACGCGGCGGCCTGCAGCTGCTGCGTGGCTTCCACGACCGCCTTCGCATAACCGAGCAGGTACTCGCCGTTCGGCGTGAGCCGGAATTCGCGGCTGTCGCGATCGACGAGTATCGTCTGCAGTTCGTCCTCGAGCGCCTTCAGGCGCTGCGAGATCGCGGCCGGCGTCGCGTGCAGCGCGGCGGCCGTCGTGCGGAAGTTGCGCAGCTTCGCGAGCGTGACGAAGGTTTCGAGAAAACGCGTGTTCATGGCGGTCGGGCGGACGGTGGATGCGCAGCTTGCCGGTGAGGAAAAGTGAACGGGACCGGGGAAAACCCGGAGATCCGTTAAGAAATTCTATACACGAAGCGCAAAAAAACTCGTTGGCGACAAAATTTTTTCTTTTCTATTCTTCGCCGTATCCGATGACACGACACCGTCATCCCGACCACACTCCGATCTGCCAATGAACACCATGACGCCTTCCGAATTCCGCCAGTCCGTGCGCCACGGCGCGTTTCGCGGCCCGACCGCCGGCCACTGCGGCCCGTTCGCGCAAGCGAATCTCGCGATCCTGCCCGATGCGTACGCGCACGATTTCCTGCGTTTCTGCCAGGCGAACCCGAAAGCGTGCCCGCTGCTCGGCGTCGGCGAACCGGGCGCGTTCCGGATCGACGCGCTCGGCGAGGATCTCGACATCCGCACCGACGTGCCGAGCTACAACCTCTACCGCGACGGCCGCCTGACCGAACGCGTCGAGTCGCTGGAAGCCGTGTGGCGCGACGATTTCGTCGTGTTCGCGATCGGCTGCTCGTTCTCGTTCGAGGACATGCTGGCGCGCGAAGGCATCGCATTGCGCCACGTCGAGGAAGGGCGCAACGTGCCGATGTACCGCACGTCGATCCCGAACCGCCGCGCGGGGATTTTCGGCGGCCAGCTCGTCGTGTCGATGCGGCCGATGCGCGGCGCCGACGCGATCCGCGCGGTGCAGATCACGAGCCGCTTCCCGGGCGTGCACGGCGCACCGATCCATATCGGCCACCCGCAGGAGCTGGGCATCGCCGATCTGAACGCGCCCGAATTCGGCGACGCGGTGACGATCCGCGACGGCGAGCTGCCGGTGTTCTGGGCGTGCGGCGTGACGCCGCAAACCGCGCTGATGGACGCGAAGCTGCCGATCGCGATCGCGCATACGCCCGGCCACATGCTGATGACCGACATCACGAACGCGTCGCTGGCCGTGTTCTGATCCGGGATGGCGGCTGACCGCACCACGCAGGCACGACATACGCACGCACGACACACCACACCGCTTTGACGGCGCATAACGACAGGAGCACCACCATGGAAAGCAAGACCTTCGCGGCGCCGGCCGCCGAGCCCGCGAGCCCCGAGAGCCGCGGCCTGTTCTCGTGGTACGGCGACGCGCAGCCGCGCGAGCGCCGCGCCTTCTGGAGCTGCAAGGTCGGCTACATGCTCGACGGGATGGACACGCAGATGCTGTCGTTCGTGATCCCGACGCTCGTGGCGACCTGGGGCATCTCGTTCGCGGACGCGGGCTTCATCGGCACGATGACGCTGCTCGCATCGGCGCTCGGCGGCTGGATCGCCGGCATCCTGTCGGACCGGATCGGCCGCGTGCGCACGCTGCAGCTCACCGTGCTGTGGTTCGCGGTGTTCACGGCCCTGTGCGGGCTCGCGCAGAACTATCACCAGCTGCTCGCCGCGCGTGCGCTGATGGGCTTCGGCTTCGGCGGCGAATGGACGGCCGGCGCGGTGCTGATCGGCGAAGTGATCCGCGCGCGCGATCGCGGCAAGGCGGTCGGCCTCGTGCAGTCGGGCTGGGCGATCGGCTGGGGGCTGTCGGCGCTGCTGTATGCGCTGCTGTTCTCGGTGCTGCCGGCCGAGGACGCATGGCGCGCGCTGTTCCTCGTCGGGCTGGCGCCCGCGCTGCTCGTCGTCGTGATCCGCCGCTACGTGAAGGAGCCGGACGTCTACGAGAAGGAGAAGGCCGCGCAGGCGAAGGTGGCCGACGCGCCGCGCTTCACCGAGATCTTCGCGCCGAAGCTGATCACGACGACGCTGCGCGCGGCGCTGCTGACGACCGGCGCGCAGGGCGGCTACTACGCGATCACGACGTGGCTGCCGACCTTCCTCAAGACCGAACGGCACCTGACGGTGATGGGCACCGGCGGTTATCTCGCGATGATCATCCTCGGCTCGTGGGTCGGCTACCTGACGAGCGCGTACCTGACCGACCGCCTCGGCCGCAAGCCGAACTTCATCCTGTTCGCGGTCGGCTCGATGGTGATCGCGTTCGCCTACACGTCGCTGAACCTGACCAACGCGTCGATGCTGTGGCTCGGTTTCCCGCTCGGCTTCTTCGCATCGGGCATCTTCTCGGGGATGGGCGCGTTCCTTACCGAGCTGTTCCCGACCCGCGTGCGCGGCTCCGGCCAGGGCTTCTGCTACAACGTGGGCCGTGCGATCGGCGCACTGTTCCCGTTCCTGATCGGCGCGCTGTCGAAGCAATACGGCCTCGGCACGAGCATCGGGATCTTCGCGGTCGCCGCGTACGGCGTCGTGATCGTCGCCGCGCTGACGCTGCCCGAGACGCGCGGCCGCGAACTCGACGCCGCGTAAGCGGCGGGGCGGCCCGCCCTCCGTTTTCTTTCCCTTTTCATCGACACCGTGACGCGGCGCGCCAGGCGCGCCGTGCGGCGGCGCTCGTCCTTCGAATCAACGACGCATCGACCCGACATCATGACTGACCGACACCTTTCTCCCGTTTCCTCCGACGCCGCCCGCTGGCAATTCTGGATCGACCGCGGCGGCACGTTCACCGACATCGTCGCGCGCCGGCCCGACGGCACGCTCGTCACGCACAAGCTGCTGTCGGAGAACCCCGAGCAGTATCGCGACGCGGCCGTGGCCGGCATCCGCCACCTGCTCGGCCTCGCCGACGGCGAGCCGATCACGCCCGAGCGCGTCGACATGGTGAAGATGGGCACGACGGTCGCGACTAATGCGCTGCTCGAACGCAAGGGCGAACGCACCGCGCTCGCGACGACGCGCGGCTTTCGCGACGTGCTGCGCATCGCGTACCAGAACCGTCCGCGCCTGTTCGATCTCGACATCGTGCTGCCCGACGCGCTGTATGAAACCGTCGTCGAGATCGACGAGCGCATCGGCGCGCATGGCGACATCGTCTCGCCGCTCGATCAGGGCCAGGCCGAGGCGTCGCTGCGCCGCGTATACGACTCGGGCGTGCGAGCGCTCGCGATCGTGCTGATCCACGGCTATCGCTACACCGCGCACGAACGCGCACTCGCGGCGCTCGCGCGCCGCATCGGCTTCACGCAGGTGTCCGTGTCGCACGAGGTGTCGCCGCTGATGAAGATGGTGTCGCGTGGCGACACGACCGTGGTCGACGCGTACCTGTCGCCGATCCTGCGCCGCTACGTCGAGCAGGTCGCGCACGAGATGCCGGGCGTGAACCTGCAGTTCATGCAGAGCAGCGGCGGGCTGACGCGCGCCGACGCGTTCCAGGGCAAGGACGCGATCCTGTCGGGCCCGGCGGGCGGCATCGTCGGGATGGTGCGCGCCGCGCGCGCGGCCGGCTTCGCGCAGGTGATCGGCTTCGACATGGGCGGCACGTCGACCGACGTGTCGCACTACAACGGCGAGTTCGAGCGCGTGTTCGAGACGCAGGTGGCCGGCGTGCGGATGCGCGCGCCGATGATGAGCATCCACACGGTCGCGGCCGGCGGCGGCTCGGTGCTCGGCTTCGACGGCGCGCGGCTGCGCGTCGGGCCCGAATCGGCCGGCGCGAACCCGGGGCCGGCCGCATACCGGCGCGGCGGCCCGCTGACGGTCACCGACTGCAACGTGATGCTCGGCAAGATCCAGCCCGATCACTTCCCGCGCGTGTTCGGCCCGCATGCGAACGAGCCGCTCGATCGCGACGGCGTGGTTGCGAAGTTCGAGGCGCTCGCCGACGAAATCCACGCGGCGACCGGGCGGCGCGAAACGCCCGAGGCGCTGGCCGAAGGTTTCCTGGAAATCGCGATCGGCAGCATGGCGAACGCGATCAAGAAGATTTCCGTGCAGCGCGGCCACGACGTGTCGCGCTACGTGCTGACGACCTTCGGCGGCGCGGGTGGCCAGCACGCGTGCGGCGTGGCCGACGCGCTCGGGATGACGCAGGTGTTCGCGCATCCGCTCGCAGGCGTGCTGTCCGCCTACGGGATGGGTCTCGCCGACCAGACCGCGATGCGCGAGCGCGCGGTCGAGGCGGTGCTGTCCGACGCGTCGCTGCCGGCGCTGAACGCGGCGCTCGACCGGCTCGCCGACGAGGCCGTCGGCGCGCTGCTCGAACAGGGCGTGCCGCCGGAGCGGATCGCGACCGGGCGGCGCGTACACCTGCGCTACCAGGGCACCGATTCGGCGCTCGACGTGCCGGCCGGCAGCGTCGATGCGATGCAGCAGGCTTTCGAGGCCGCGTACCGGCAGCGTTATGCATTCCTGATGCCCGGCACGCCGCTCGTCGCCGAACTGGCGTCGGTCGAGGCGATCGGCCGCTCGGACGCGCCGGTGGAAATCGCGCCGCTCGCGCCGCGCGCCGGCGGCGACACGCCGCGCGCCCACAGCGCCGTGCGCTTCTATTCCGGCGGCACGTGGCACGACGCGGCGCTGTACGTGCGCGACACGCTGCTGGCCGGCGACGCGATCGACGGCCCGGCGATCGTCGCCGAGAAGAACGGCACGACCGTCGTCGAGCCCGGCTGGCGCGCGCAGATGACCGCGCAGGGCAATCTCGTGCTGACGCGCGCGACGCCGCTGCCGTCGCGCCGCTCGCTCGGCACCGACGCCGATCCGGTGCGGCTCGAAATCTTCAACAACCTGTTCATGTCGATCGCCGAGCAGATGGGGCTGCGGCTGCAGAACACCGCGTACTCGGTGAACATCAAGGAGCGGCTCGACTTCTCGTGCGCGATCTTCGACGGCGACGGCAACCTGATCGCGAACGCGCCGCACATGCCCGTGCATCTCGGCTCGATGGGCGAGAGCATCCGCACGGTGATCGAGCGCAACCGCGGCCGCATGCGCGACGGCGACGTGTTCATGCTGAACGACCCGTATCACGGCGGCACGCACCTGCCGGACGTGACGGTCATCACGCCGGTGTTCGCGGACGGCTCGGACGCGCCGCTGTTCTACGTCGGCTCGCGCGGCCACCACGCGGACATCGGCGGCACGACGCCGGGCTCGATGCCGCCCGATTCGACCCATATCGACGAGGAAGGCGTGCTGATCGACAACTGGCAGCTCGTGTCGGCCGGCGTGCTGCGCGATGCCGACACGCGCGCGTTGCTCGCGTCGGGCCGCTACCCGGCGCGCAACGTCGAGCAGAACATGGCCGACCTGCGCGCGCAGGTCGCCGCGAACCAGAAGGGCGTCGACGAGCTGCGCCGGATGGTCGCGCAGTTCGGCCGCGACGTCGTGCTCGCGTTCATGGGGCACGTGCAGGACAACGCGGAAGAAGCCGTGCGGCGCGTGATCGGCGCGCTGCAGGACGGCGCGTACCGCTACCCGCTCGACAACGGCGCCGAGATTCGCGTCGCGATCCGCGTCGACCGCGCGGCACGGCGCGCGGAGATCGACTTCACCGGCACGTCCGCGCAGCTCGACAACAACTTCAATGCGCCGAAGGCCGTCTGCATGGCCGCCGTGCTGTACGTGTTCCGCACGCTCGTCGGTGACGACATCCCGCTGAACGCCGGCTGCCTGAAGCCGCTGACGGTGATCGTGCCGGCCGGCTCGATGCTGAACCCCGGGTATCCGGCGGCGGTCGTGTCGGGCAACGTCGAGACGTCGTCGGCGATCACGAACGCGCTGTACGGCGCGCTCGGCTGCGTCGCGTCGAGCCAGGGAACGATGAACAACTTCACATTCGGCAACGATCAATACCAGTACTACGAGACGATCGCGGGCGGCAGCGGCGCGGGCAATGGCTTCGCGGGCGTCGGCGCGGTGCAGACGCACATGACGAACTCGCGGCTCACCGATCCGGAAGTGCTCGAATGGCGCTACCCGGTACGGCTCGATTCGCACCGGATCCGCGCCGGATCGGGCGGCGGCGGACGCTGGCGCGGCGGCGACGGCGCGGTGCGGCGGATCAGGTTCCTCGAGCCGATGACCGCGTCGATCCTGTCGAACAACCGGATCCACGCGCCGTTCGGCGCGGCGGGCGGCGCAGCGGGCGCGCTCGGCCGCAACACGATCGAGCGCGCGGACGGCTCGGTCGAGGCGCTCGACCATATCGGCCGCGCGCAGATGGCGCCGGGCGACGTGTTCGTCGTCGAAACGCCGGGCGGTGGCGGGTACGGCGCGGCGCTCTGAGCGCGGCGCACGCGTGGCGGCGGTGACGGCGGGCGTTCGTGCGGGGCGGCGAACGCCCGCCGCACGTCGCGCGCGCCGGCCGCAACGGCGGCCGTACCGGTTCCACCCGCGCTGGCAGCCGGGCCCGGTAAAACCGCGCGTCGGGGCGGCGTGATCCGGTAAAACACGCCACTCCGGCAGTCGCCTCGATATTGCAAGCAACTGTGGAATAAAACCGCGCATTCACGCACGAAAGGAATCAAAAAGCGGCAAAAAGTCATGTCGCGGTCACGCGATCCGACCCTGTCGCCGCGCGCTGCGGCCGGTCGGACCCGGGATGCCGAAATTCGCCGCAAACGCCCGTCCGGCGGGGCACTCCGCCTGTCCCGCCCGCCTCGTTCCAGGCCGCCCCACCTGTTGTTGCGCATGCCGCCAATCATGAAAAATCCGGCTTGCCAATCGAGTCCCGATTCCTTGACACTCTGCTCTAAATGTGAGTGCCAATCCTCATCGTCATTTGATAAGATGGCTCTCATCATTCGTTTGGCAGAACCTGCGCGCGTCAAGCGCGAACGCCGGGTCGCATGAGTTGGAAACAAGTACGGAACGAGGAACGTTGTCACGGCAATCACGGCTGACCTGCCGGGAACGCGCGCTGCGCGGCCCGGGAGGGCAGTCTGCCAGCTCGCCTCCGTCTACACTGTGCGTTTTTTCTGGATCGGGGCGTGTCCATGGATGACGAAAACGATAGCGCGGTGCTCGAGGCGCATGTCGGTACGCGCAGCCCCTGCTGGCGTCTCGGCAGCGACAGCAACGCGCTCGAACTGGCCGCCGTGCGCGGCCTGACCAACGTCGCCGTTGCGCTGACGCTCGAGCAGGCGGCGCGCATCCGCGCGCTGACGGGCGTCACGTCGCATCTGGTGCTCGACATCGTGCTGTTCGGCAATCCGGTCAGCCTCCATCTCGTCGGCAAGAAGGTCGACACGACCGACTGGGCCGGCACGGCCTCCGCCTATTCCGATACCGTGTCCGTCGCGGGCGATCTCGCGCACGGGCTCGCGTTCGCCGAGCAGGTCGTGTCCGAAGTGAATTCGCTCGTCGTGATCCTCGACCGCAACGGGATGGTGCAGCGCTTCAACCGGCTGTGCGAGGAAGTGACCGGCAAGCGCGAGGTCGACGTGATCGGCCGCAGCGCATTCGAGCTGTTCATGAGTCCCGAGCAGGGCGCGCAGTCGCGCAGCAACATCACGGGCTTTTTCGCGAGCAACCATTCGTTCGCGGTCGAGCGCTACATCAACACGGTCAACGGGCCGCGCCTGTTCCAGTTCCGCAACAAGTTCGTGCAGAGCGGCAGCGGCGTCGAGGAACAGTTCCTGATCTGTTCGGGCATCGACATCACCGAGGAGCGCAACGCGCAGCAGCGGCTCACCGAGCTCGCGAACACCGACGTGCTCACCGGGCTGCCGAACCGCCATGCGATCAGCGAGCGCATCCATGCGGCGATCGCCGCGGAGAGCGCCGACAAGCGCGGCCAGGTCGGCATCCTGTTCCTCGATCTCGACAACTTCAAGCGCGTCAACGATCACTACGGACACATCACCGGCGACCGCCTGCTGCAGGACGTGTCCTCGATCATCAGCGGCTGCCTGCCGTCCGGCGCGACGCTCGCGCGGCTCGGCGGCGACGAATTCCTCGTGCTGTTCGAGCAGGGCACGCGGCCGCTGCTCGAAGCGACCGCGCAGATCATCCTCGAACGGTTGCGCACGCCGATTCACCTCGGGCTGATGGAGGTCTACACGAGCTGCTCGATCGGCATCGCGATGCATCCGCAGCACGGCGATTCGCTCGAGACGCTGATCCGCAGCGCCGACACCGCGATGTATGTCGCGAAGGAAGAAGGCAAGCACACGTATCGTGTGTTCTCGCTGGAGATGAACCAGAAGGTCGCGAAGTACATGTGGCTCGACACGAACCTGCGCAAAGCGCTCGAGGAAGAGCAGTTCGTGTTGCACTACCAGCCGGTCGTCGATATCGCGACGGGCGACGTGCACGGCGTCGAGGCGCTGATCCGCTGGCAGTCGCCCGATCGCGGGCTCGTCGCGCCGGTCGAGTTCATCCGCTTCGCGGAGGAGTCGGGCCTGATCGCGCCGCTCGGGCGCTGGGTGATGCGTACCGCGGCCGCACAGGCCGCCGCGTGGAAGGCGAAGGGGCTCGGCATCCGGATCGCGGTGAACGTGTCCGCGCGGCAGTTGCAGGACATGAACATCGTGCACCAGTTCGCGTCGATTCTCGACGGCGCGGGGCTGAAACCCGGCCTGCTCGACATCGAGCTGACCGAGAGTTGCTTCATCGAGGATGAAGATTCGGCCAACGGGCTGATGCGGCAGTTCCGCCAGCTCGGCGCGGAGATTCATCTCGACGATTTCGGCACCGGCTATTCGTCGTTGTCGCAACTGTCGCGCCTGCCGCTCGACGCGATCAAGCTCGACCGCACCTTCATCACCGGCATCGACCGCAATCCGCGTTCGCAGGCGCTGGTGCGCTCGGTCGTGTCGCTCGCGAAGGCGCTGAATTTCGCGGTGGTCGCCGAAGGCGTCGAAACGCATGCGGAAGCCGAATTCCTCAAGCAGCTCGATGTCGATCACGCGCAGGGCTACTACTTCGCGCGCCCGATGCCGGCGCCGGCATTCGAGGCGTGGCTCGCCGAGACGAGGAAGCTCAGGCTGATCGCCTGAGCTTCGTTGCGCGGAAAAGGGCGCCGCCGGCACACGACGGCGCCCGTCGCATCACACCGTGCGCAGCTTCGACACGCGCCGGTTCTGCAGCATCACGAGGCGTTCCATGTACGCGAGGTCCTTCGGCTCGATCGTGAACGCCGCATGTACCCACTCTTCCGTGATGTCCATCAGCTCCGAGCGCGTCAGCTGGAACACGCGGTCGCGTGCGCGCAGCATCGCGCGCACGCCGTTCAGCTTCGGCTTCGTCACGTCGATGAAGGTGCGCGTCGCGAGATACGCGTCGCCGGCATCGAACGTCTGGTCGATCAGCCCGCGATCCTCGTACCACTCGGCCGCATGCGCTTCGCCCGTCGCGATCAGCGATTCCGCGAGCGCGCGATCCGCCTTGCGCGCGACGAGCGAATAGCCGCCCATGCCCGGGAACAGGTTGAACGCGATCTCGGGGAACCCGAGCTTCACGCCCTTCTGCGCGAGCACGTAATGATGCGCGAGCGCGGCCTCGAAACCGCCGCCGAGCGCGCTGCCCTCGACCATCGCGATCGAGATCGCCCCGGTGCCGAAGCCGGTATAGATCTCGTACACGCCGTCGATGCACGAGCGCGCGTAGGCCATCAGCTGGTCGCGCCGGCCGCTGCGGATCGCGTCGACGAAGAAGCTCAGGTCGCCGCCGACGTTGAACAGCTCGGGGACGAGCGAGCCCGTCACCCAGAAGTCGAACGGCAGGCCCGAGTCGCGTGCGACGCGCGCGAGATGGATGATGTCGGTGACGAGTTGCTGGTTGAAACACGGCCGCGGCTCCGATCGCAGCATCATCCACATGACGTTGCGGCCCTCTTCGTAAAAGGCAGTCAGTTGCGTGAGTTCGCCGGCTTCATAAAACGGACGGCACGCCGGATGGGATTGGAGTTGCATGGTATGTCCTCGTGAGATGTGGTTTTTGAAGACCGCCGCGCCCGGCGCCATGCGGGAATCGGGTTGCCCGCCTGGCGCCGGGCGCGAGGCATCGCCATTGTTGCGCGCGCACAAAAGTCGAATTGCGGGGAACAACGCACGACCGGGACGCGGGCCCGGATCGCATTCGTGCGGACGGAGCGGGCGGCGACAGGCGCGGCGATGGATATCGGGAGACGGAAACCCGGGCGCCGGGCATGGCCGGGGCGGGCGGGAAGATCGACCGCGACGCGGCCGGACCGGGTGCGCCGCCCCGCGCGAGCGCGTTCAGGCGGCCGATCCGGCGCGTGGCTGCCGGCGGCGTTCGTTTACACGCTGAAAGCGGCGCGCGGCCGCCGGGCGGCCCTTATGGAAGATGCGGACTGGCGCGACGCCTGCGCGTCGATTAGCTTTAGAAGATCACGCCGCCGCGTCCGGCGCTCCGGGAGGAGACCATGACCGCATTCCAGAAGGTATGGCAGTTGCTGGTCGGAAAGCCGCTGGACCCGCTCGATCCGCGCACGCGGCATGCGATCGCCGTGACGCCGTTGCTGGCCTGGGTCGGGCTCGGCGCCGACGGCCTGTCGTCGTCGTGCTACGGCCCGGAAGAGGCGTTCCTCGCGCTTGCGCACCACACGCCGCTCGCGCTGTTCCTCGCGCTCGCGACGGCGGCGACCGTGTTCATCATCGCGCTCGGCTACAACCAGGTGATCGAGCTGTTCCCGACGGGCGGCGGCGGCTACCGCGTCGCGACGTCGCTGCTCGGCTCGAAGCCGGGGCTCGTGTCGGGCGCGGCGCTGCTGGTCGACTACGTGCTGACGGTTGCGACGTCGCTCGCAAGCGGCGTCGACGCATTCTTCAGCCTGCTGCCGATCAGCGCGCAGGCGTTCAAGCTCACGACCGAAATCGTGCTGATCCTGATGATGACGGGGCTCAACTTCCGCGGGATGCGCGAATCGATCATGGTGCTGCTGCCGATCTTCATCGGCTTCGTCGTGCTGCATTTCGGGCTGATCGTGTACGGCGTCGCGGTGCACGGCAGCAACCTGGCGATGATCGTGCCCGACGCCGTGCACGAGGCGCACGGGATGTCGCAGTCGCTCGGCGTGTTCGTGATGCTTGCGTTGCTGATGCGCGCGTTCTCGCTCGGCGGTGGCACCTATACGGGCCTCGAGGCCGTGTCGAACAACGTGAACATGCTCGCCGATCCGCGCGTGCCGAACGGCAAGGTGACGATGTGGTACATGTCGACGTCGCTCGCGTTCACGGCCGGCGGCATCATCCTGCTGTACATGCTGTGGCACGCGCGGCCCGTCGAAGGCGAGACGCTCAACGCGGTCGTGTTCGGCAGCGTGATCGATCATCTCGGGCTCGGCTCCGCGTTCGCGCGCCACGCGTTGCTCGCGGCCGTGCTCGCGTTCGAAGCCGGGCTGCTGATGGTCGGCGCGCAGACCGGCTTCCTCGACGGCCCGGCCGTGCTGTCGAACATGGCGTCGGATTCGTGGGTGCCGCGCCATTTCCGCGACCTGTCGACGCGCCTCGTGCGGCAGAACGGCATCATCGTCGTCGGCCTGTCGAGCCTGCTGATCCTGTTGTGGACGCACGGCAGCGTCGACGTGCTCGTCGTGCTGTACAGCATCAACGTGTTCCTCACGTTCAGCCTGTCGCTGCTCGGGCTGTGCACGTACTGGTGGCGCCATCGCAGCGAGCGCGGCTGGTTCAAGCATTTCTTCCTGTCGGCGCTCGGGCTGAGCGTGACGGCGACCGTGCTCGTCATCACGCTGGTCGAGAAGTTCACCGCGGGCGGCTGGCTCACGGTGCTCGTGACGAGCGCGGTGATCGCGCTGTGCTTCATGATCAACCGCCACTACGCGTACACGCGCGCGCAACTCGCGAAGGAGGACGCGCTGTTCTCCGGGAAGCCGCCGGAAGTCGACGAGGCCACCGCGCCGGGCAAGCCCGATCCGTTGCAGCCGACGGCCGTGCTGCTGGTCGGCAAGCATCGCGGCGCGAGCATGCACGCGCTGCTGTGGGTCAACCGGCTGTTTCCCGGGCATTTCCGCAACGTGATCTTCCTCGCGGTCGGCGAGGTCGATGCGAAGGCGTACGACGGGCACGAGCATCTCGAACGGCTGCGTCACACGATCACCGAAGCGCTCGACTACTATGTCGCGCACTGCCGCCGCAACGGCATCGCGGCCGACTACCGGATCGCGTTCGGCACGAACCCCGTCGTGGAATTCATGAACCTCGCATCGTCGACGCTCGACGCGTATCCGAACGCCGTGTGCTTCGCGAGCAAGCTGATCTTCCGGCGCGTGAATTTCCTGACCGCGTGGCTGCACAACCAGACGCCCGTCGAATTGCAGGCGCGCCTGCATGTCGAGGGCAAGCAGATGGTGCTGCTGCCGATGAACGTCGGGTAGTGCAGCGCTTTGCTCGAAGCGTGTCGAATCAGCGGGCGATTTTTACATGTGATTGTGCTTATTCCCGATCTCTACGCTTGAATACATCATAATGTGATATAAAATGAAAGCAGGTCTTCGCGCCATCCTGCTTCTGCGTCGTAAATGAACCCGGCCGCGCGACGCGCATCGTGCCGGGCGAACGTCCGGTTCAGGAGAACCGGGCGGCGCGCGCACAGAGCAGGGGCGCCGACGGGCCTCGCCGCGACCGGCGGCGCGATGCGCCGTGCGGTTTCGCGGCGACGACAAGGGAAAATGACGATGCTGGTGACGTTTCGGTCTTCCGCCGCACCCGATATCGTGATGTTGCGTGATCTGGCGCAGTATCTGCTGGGGCTCGTCGGCAAGGGGCTCGACGTGCGCGGTGTGATTTCCACCGACGAGCTGCCGGGCGCGATCGCGCGGCTCGAACAGGCCATCAGGGACGATGCGGCGAGAGAGAGCGCGCATGCGCATTCGACGCTGGCGTTGCACGACGATACGTCGCGGCCCGCGGGCGGGCTCGCGCAGCGCGCGTGGCCGCTGCTGGACATGATGCGTGCGGCCGACGAACAGGGCCGGCACGTGATGTGGGGCGTGTAGGCGCGCATCGTGCGCGTGCCGCCCACGAAACTGGACCTCCGCTGAAAGGCCGGCGGCCTCGCGTCGAACGATGCGTCGGCCGCCGGCCGATTTTTTTGTGCGGCCCGGTTACGAATGATGATGCGTATGCGAGCGCGACGAGCGTCGCGCGGGCCGGTGCAGCAGCCTGTCGCGCGTACGATCGCGGTCGCGCCGGGCCGTGAAGAACAGTACCGCGAACACGAGGATCGTGAGCAGGATCAGGGCCTGGACAATGGCGTTTTCCATGTCGCCTCCGGATGGACAACGGACGAGGTGCGCGACGGCTACCGGTCAGCCGGCAGGCATGACGGTGCCGTCGAGCTGCGTGTCGATGAAGCGCTTGGCCAGCGCGACCGAGATCCTGACCGCGTCCGCGTGGTTGCGAAACACGTGGTGCTTCGGGTCGAGCAGGTGCGTTTCGTGGTACCCGCCCGCATCGCGCCAGTGCACGACAGCGAGCGGTCGGTACAGCGCGCCGAGTTCGAGCCCTTCGCCGGCTACCGGGTCGACGAGCGCGCACGCGCGGATTTCGCACGCACGATAGGTCAGGCAGAGCGGCGATTCCATGACGGTTTCCCGGGCGGGTGCCGGTCGTTCCGACCCCGCGCGGCGGTTGATTGGACGAATCCGCGCCGGGCAATGTTCACGTCAGCATCGGCATCGCTTCGATCAGCGCGATGCCGATCAGCGCGCCGATCGCGGCGCCGACCAGTTTCGGATGCCACCGCTCGAGATGCAGCGCCGTCAGCAGCGCGCCGAACAGGATCACGCCCAGCAGCGCGAATGCAATCACGAGGTAACCGATTTCGAAGTCGTTGTTGATCAGCATGATGTCTCCTTCCCCATGTCGGCATGTCAGGCTCGGCGGCGCGTCGTTCGCTCCGTCGACACCGCACGCACGGATGACATACCGGAATTATATATCACGTCGTGATATAAATGCCGATCTAACGCGGAATCTATTGCGCAAGGGTGGCATTCCGGCATTGCGAAGACAGTCACGCTGCCGTGAGCGGCCGGAGGCTTCGCGAGCAAGCTTCCGCCCCGCGGCTTGACGCTCGCCGGCACGTCACCCACACTGGGTCGCACGATGGCCGCGCGGCGCGCGGCCTGTCATGTGCGCGTCATGCGGGTCGAACCGCCTACGCCGACGCGCAACCCTGGCGTCCCGAAACGAACGCGCGGAGAGCCTCGACGTGGTGCGTTTTCCTTCCAGACTGACCGGCTGCCTGCTCGTCTGCGCCGCTGCGCTCGGCGCCGGCACGACCCTGGCCGACACGGGCAACGCCGGCGACGAAGCCCCCGTCACGCTCGTCAGCGATGTGCACGAATTCGTGATCCAGCACGACGGATCGCTCGACGAGCACGACGATTCGACGCTGCGCGCGAACAATGCGAACGGCATCGACGCGGTCGCGCAGCGCTACGTGTGGTTCGACAAGAATCTCGAGAAGGTCGACCTGCTCG
The DNA here is from genome assembly GCF_001742165.1 of Burkholderia stabilis. Lineage (NCBI taxonomy): Bacteria > Pseudomonadati > Pseudomonadota > Betaproteobacteria > Burkholderiales > Burkholderiaceae > Burkholderia > Burkholderia stabilis. Next base: position 2,840,967 of record NZ_CP016443.1, read on the forward strand.
CGGCCGAGACGATCGACCGCGACGGCGTCGCGCGGCCGGTCGGCGCGGACGGCATCCGCGACATACAGGAGCCGCGCTCGGCCGGTGCGCCGACGTTCCAGGACGGGCTGTTGCGCACGGTCGTGTTTCCCGGCGTCGAAGCCGGATGGAGCACGCGCGTCGCGTTCCGCAAGACGCGCACGAAGCCCGTTAATCGCGGCTACTTCGGCTACTACGTGGAGCCGTCGCGCGAGCCCGTCGACAGCCAGCGGCTGATCTTCGACGTGCCGGCCGACATGCCGCTGTACGCGGACGCGCGCGGCTACGTCGCGCTGCCGCCGGTGACCGCGAACGGCCGCACGCGTTACGAATTCGACTACCGGCACGGCCCGTACGACCGCATCGAGAACGGCGCGGTCGGCTACCCGACCTACGGCGACCGGCTCGTCGTGTCGACGCTGCCCGATTACGCGGCGTTCGCCGCGCGCTATCGCAACGCCGCCGTCGACCCGAGCGCGGGCGATCCGGCCGTCGTGCAGCTCGCTCATACGCTCACCGCGGACGCCGCCGATTCACGCGACAAGGCGCGCATCCTGTACGACTGGGTGCAGGCGAACGTGCGCTACGTCGGCCTCTTTCTCGGCGAAACGGCCGCCGCGCCGCATCGCGTGACGGACATCCTGCGCAACCGCTACGGCGACTGCAAGGACCATGTCGCGCTGTTCGGCGCGCTGCTCGCGGCGGTCGGCATCCGCAGCGAGCCGGTGCTGATCAATCTGGGCGCCGTCTATACGCTGCCGTCCGTGCCCGGTTACGGCGGCGGCGCGATCAATCATGCGATCACGTGGCTGCCCGACCTCGCGCTCTACGCGGATACGACGACCGCCGGCATCGCGTTCGGCTACGTGCCGCCGATCGTGATGGATCGCCCCGCGCTGCTGGTCGACACCGGCGTGCTGTCGCGCACGCCGGCCACGCAGCCGCGCGCGCGCATTGCGCGGCTCGCGATCGATGCCGCGCAGCGCGGCGACGCGCGCTTTCATGCGTACATCGAGGACGACGGCTGGACGGCCGAACTCGAACGCAACCTGTTTCGTCGCGCGCCGCGCGACCGCATCGAGCAGCTCGCGACCGAACGCCTGCGGCAAAGCGGCCTGCGCGGCCGTGCGCAACTGTCGACCAGCGACCGGCGCACGACCGACGGCCCGTTCGACGTGACGGTATCGGGCACGCTCGATCACTTCGTGTGGCCCGACGGCACGACCGCGTTGCCCGCGCTGTCGAGCCTCACGGGCGGGATCGCGACGCAGGTCGAAAGCTGGCTGGCCGAACCCGTGCGCACGCAGCCGTGGGGCTGTATCGGCGGCACGTTCGACGAGACCGGCCAGATCGCGCTGCCGGCCGATGTCGTCGTGACCGACCTGCCGGCCGATGCGGCCGTGCACGATCGCTTCGTCGATTTCACGTCGCATTACGTGTTCGACGCGGCCGCGCGTGTCGTGCAGGTCTCGCGGCGGATGAAGGCGGATTTCGGCCGACAGGTGTGCACGCCCGACGAATTCTCGGCGCTGCGCGCGTCGCTCGAACGCATCGAGCGCGACACGCAGGCGCAGATCGTCGTGCGGGCGAAAGGGCGTTGAACGGGCAGGGGCAGTGAGCGCGTTGCCGCCATCGGCGCGACGCGCAGGAGCGACATCATGACGGAACGTGACTACGAGATCGCCGATCTCTCGAAGGAATTGCTGGGCCGGATCGTGCAGGGTACCGTCGCGAGCGGCGCGCCAGTGGACGCAGCACAGTGCGCGGCGCTTGCCGTGCAGTGCGCGACGGCGCTGGTCGACACGCTCGAAGCGCGTAGCGGCTGAACGTAAGCGGACATCCCGCGCGGCGTCAGCTTGAACTGCGTCGGAGCGCGTGCGGCTTCGGAGAGAGGCGACGCACGGCGGCTCCATGCTTGGGTTGCGCGCCAAGCGCCAAGCGCCCAGCGTTACGCGTCGACGCGCACCTCGCCGTCCGCGCGCACGGCGCCCGGCGGCTTGCCGACCACGCGTTTGAACGCGCGGCTGAACGCGGCGAGCGAGCCGTAGCCGAGCCGGTACGCGACGGCTTCGATCGCCTCGTGGTCGCGTGCGATCCACTGCGCGGCGAGCCGCATCCGCAGCTCGGTCAGGTAGCGCACGGGCGTCATCCCGGTCGCCGCGAGAAAGCGCTCGGCGAACACCGAGCGCGATACGCCCGCCTCGGCGGCCAGCTCCGCGACGCTCCAGTTGCGGCCCGGATCGCGATGCAGCGCGACGATCGCGCGGCCGAGCTTCGGCTCGCGCAGCGCCTGCACCCAGCCCGTCGCGTCGCCGCATCCGCACTCGACCCAGCCGCGCACGATGAACGCCGCGACCACGTCCGCGAGCCGCGCGAGGATGCCCGCGAAGCCCGCGCGCGCGGAACAGGATTCGCGCTCCATCGCGTCGAGCATCGGGCGGATTTCCGGGTAGCGCGCGAGCAGCGTGCCGACGTGCATGAACTCGGGCATCGTGCCGACCAGCGGCTGCATGCCGCCGAGATCGAGCTCCATGCACGCGCTGAAGATCAGCGCATCGCCGGTGCCCGGCTCCGCCGTCGCACAGCCTGCGGGCGAGGCGCCGGCCGGCGCCACCGATGCGACCGTATCGCAGATCTTCGCGGCCTCGAAGCCGTGGATCTCGCGGCACGGCGCATCCGGATCGGACACCAGCGAATGCATGCGCCCGTGCGGCAGCAGGATGGCGTCGCCGGCCTCGAGCCGCATCGTTTCGCCGGACGCGTCGCGCAGCAGCACGGGCCCGCGCCCGACGAAGTGGAACTGCGCACGGCCCGGCGCCTGGCCAAAGCGCAATCCGAACGGCCGTGCGACCTGGATGCGGCGGTACTGGACACCGCTCAACCGCATCCCCAGCAGCAGCTCGCTGACGAGGTCGTGCACGTCGGGAATGGGGGGAAGAACGGGATCGGACATTTTGAGATTCGGACGATCGATCAACAAGAGCGGATTGTATGTCATAGACCGTCCTGTTGCCGTTCCTTACGATACGCCGTCATCGGTATTTTCCCTATACGACAACGGAACCACGCATGAATCCCGGAATCTCCTCGGCCGCCACGACGGCGGCCCCCCGCGAACCGGCCTGGGGCGCGGTATTTGCGATGGCACTCGGCGTCTTCGGGCTCGTCACGGCCGAATTCCTGCCCGCGAGCCTGCTCACGCCGATGGCCGAGAGCCTCGGCGTGACCGAAGGCGTGGCCGGGCAGGCCGTCACGGCCACCGCGACGGTCGCGCTCGTCACGAGCCTGCTGATTTCCGCCGTGACGCGCACGATCGACCGGCGCCGCGTGCTGCTCGCGTTCTCGGTGCTGCTCGTCGGAGCGAATCTGGCGGTCGCGTTCGCGCCCAACCTGACGACGCTGCTGATCGGCCGCGTGGTGCTCGGCGTCGCGCTCGGCGGCTTCTGGACGATGGCGACGGCCACCGCGATGCGGCTCGTGCCGACGTCGATGGTGCCGCGCGCGCTGTCGATCATCTTCAGCGGCGTGGCGGTCGCGACGATCGCGTCCGCGCCGATGGGCAGCTACTTCGGTCACCTGATCGGCTGGCGCAACGTGTTCCTGATCGCGGCCGTGCTCGGCGGCGTTTCGTTCGTGTCGCAACTCATGACGCTGCCGTCGATGCCGCCGAGCGGCACGACGCGGCTGCGCACGCTGATCGACGTGCTGCGCCGGCCGACCGTCGGCCTCGGGATGTTCGCGACGATCCTCGTGTTCACCGGGCATTTCGCGTTCTTCACGTATCTGCGGCCGTTCCTCGAACAGGTCGCGGGCGTCGGCGTGAACGGGTTGTCGGCGATCCTGCTCGGCTACGGCATTGCCAACTTCGTCGGCACGTCGCTTGCGGGCCGCGTGCTCGAACACCGGCTGCGGCCGATGCTGATCGCGATGCCCGCGCTGATGGTCGTGCTCGGCATCGCGCTCGTCGCGCTCGGCCGCGCGCCGATGATCGACGCGGTGCTCGTCGCGTTGTGGGGGATGGCGTTCGGCGGCGTGCCGGTTGCGTGGTCGACGTGGGTCACGCGCACCGTGCCGGATGAGGCCGAAAGCGCGGGCGGGCTGATCGTCGCGGCGATCCAGCTCGCGATCGCGACGGGCGCGGCGGCCGGCGGCGTCGTGTTCGATGCGAACGGCGCGGCCGGCGTGTTCGTGGGCGCGGCCGTCGTGCTGGCCGTCGCGGTCGCGACGATCGTGACCGGCGTGCCGAAGCGGGTCGGCGTGGTGCCCGCGCTGGCGGAATGACCGGCGCCGGCGGGCCGCCTGGCGCGATCGCGCATCGGCCCGCCGCTCAACGCGCCGGCGCGTGCGCGTCGAGCAACCGCCGGTGGCGCGCTTCGGTCGCGTCGTCGGCGGGAAACATGCATTCCATGCGCAACTCCTGCGCGGCGGCGCTTTGCGGTGTGCCGACCGTCGTGACCAGCGAGAAATAACGCAGCACGACGCCTTCGTGCACGAAGCCGATCGGGATGACCGGCATCGCGGGCGCGGCGGCCGGCGCCGGCGGCGTGTTCCAGTCGTGCGGCGCATCGGGAAACGCGAGCAGGTCGTCGAGCAGGTGCCGCGTGTCGTCGTCGAGCACGCGGCCGACCGATTCGCGATGCACGCGCTGCAGCAGGCTGCGCGATACGGTGTCCCAGTCGGCCACGAACGGCCGCATGCCGTGCGGATCGAACATCAGGCGCAGCAGGTTGCGCGGGCCTTCGCGTGCGGCCATGTCGATGAAGCAGCCGAAAAAACGCGGGGCCGCATCGTTGGTCATCAGCACGTTCCAGTGGCGGTCCATCACGATCGCCGGAAACGGATCGTGCTGGCGCACGACCCGCTCGAGCGCGCGGATCACGCCCTGCATCTCCTGCGCGTCCCACGGCGCTTCCGAATACACGGGCGCATACCCGGCCGCGAGCAGCAGCGCGTTGCGCTCGCGCAGCGGCACATCCAGCGTCTGCGCGAGCGTGAGCAGCGTGTCGCGGCCCGGCACGCTGCGCCCGCTTTCGATGAAACTGATCTGGCGTTGCGAGATGCCCGCGTCGAGCGACAGGTCGAGCTGGCTCACGCCGCGCACGTCGCGCCAGTAGCGCAACAACCGGCCCAGTTCGTGCGGCGGCGCGTTCGGATCGCGGCGGCTGGCGTTCATCGGATGGCCCTGATCGTTCCGTGATCGACGCGCACGACTATATCGGACTCACGCGGCGTGCGCATGCCACGCGAATGCGTCGAACGGCGCTTCGAGCGCCGGCCGCGCGACGCTGCCGACGTAGTTCGTGATCGTCGATGCGGCGACTACCGCAATCACTTCGAGCAACTGCTCGGCACTGAATCCGGCGTCGACGAACGATTGCCGGTCGGCGTCGGCGATGCGGCCGCGGGTTTCGATCAGCGTGCGCGCCGTGGCCGACAGCGCGGCCAGTTTCGCGTCGCCGGGCAGGCCACCGCGCCGGATCGCATCGACGTCGGCGGGCGATACGCCCTGTTTCAGCGCGAGCGCGGTGTGGAATGCGACCGGCCATTCGCTCGCGTTCGTGACCGCGTTGGTGAGCAGCAGCGTCTGGATCTGCGGCTCGGTGAGGCTGCTTGCGTGCACGCGTTCGAACAGGCCGATGAAGCCGTTGATCAGCACCGGCGATGCGGCCATCGCCGCCGCGATGTTCGGGATCAGGCCGAAGGTCTGCTGGAGTTGCCGGAGTACGGGCTGCGATTCGGCCGGCGCCGAGTCGACCGTATGAAGCGGATAGGCGGACATGATGTCTCCCGGGTGAGGCGCGCCGCCGGAATGGCGGCGCGACACCCGAAGCGTAGGGGCGGGCATGTCGGGCGCCAATTACATCGGATGTAATCGTTCGACGCGCGCGCGACGGCCGTCCGTGCCGCGATTCCGCTAGCCGCCTTGCTTGACCAGCGTCGCAAGCGCCTTCATCGCCTGCAGATACGGATACGGCCCGTGGCTGATGCGGGCCACGCCGTATTCCGCGAGTTCGGCGAGCGTCGGCGTTTCCGACACGCGCATCACGTTCACCGGCAGCGGCGACGCGGCCGTCAGCGCGCGAATGAGCGCCGGCGAACGAAGGCCAGGCACGAACAAGCCGTTCGCACCGGCCGCTGCGTACGCACGTGCGCGCGCCAGCGTTGCGTCGAGCAGCCGTTCGTCGTGCGTGTCGGCCGCGGCCTTGAAGAACACGTCGGTGCGCGCATTGATGAAATAGTCGGCGCCCGCGCGATCGGCCGCCTGCCGTGCCGCCGCGACGCGGGTCGCAGCTCCTTCGGCGTCGCGCAGTTCGCCCGTTGCCGGAAAGCTGTCCTCGAGATTGCAGCCGATCGCGCCGGCCTGGATGCTGAGCGCGATCGTCTCGGCGACATCTTCCGGCCGCTCGCCGTATCCGCTTTCGAGATCGACGGTGACCGGCAGGTCGGTTGCACGCGTGATCCGTTCGAGCACTTCCATCATCAGCGCCCGCGGCATCTGCTCGCCGTCGACGAAACCGTTGGCTGCCGCCACCGACCAGCTGCCGGTGGCCAGCGCGACGGCGCCCGCGTCGGCCGCCGTGCGCGCGCTGCCGGCATCCCACACGTTGAACAGCGCCAGCGGCTGGCCCGCGCGGTGAAGCGAACGGAAATACGCGCCTTTCTCATTGCTGCCCATGCTTGTCTCTCCTTGTGAAAACCGGGTCGTTGGTCGTGCCGAACGATACTGCCACCGTATCGAGCGCCGCGAGGAAATCGCGCGCATCGAACAATTCGCCGAGGCTGCGTACGCCGCCTGACACGACGGCATTGCCGGTCATCAGGCGCACGGCCGCTTCGACGATGATCGGCGCGCTCACCGCGTAGATGTCGCGTCCCGATGCGGTGACGCGGTGCGTCGTGCCGCCCTGCACGACGATCGCGTCCATCGCGAACTGCTGTGCCGAGCGGCCGAGCGCGTCGGCCGGCTCGGGCGCCGGCGTGGCGGCATCGCGCACGTCGCGCAGCGCCAGCGTCGCGAGCCACGATTCGATCGTATCGATGCGCAGATGACGCGACAGTGTCATCACTTCCGAAAACGGCAGCAGCGTTACGCCGACGCTGCCGATCGGCGGCGCGAACGGCCACGTGCGTTCGAGTGCCGTTGAAGGAACCGGTGTCGGGTTGCCATCCTTCTGGATGAGCCGCACCGCGTGATTGCGTTCGCCGGTCACGCGCGTGCCGCGCGTCGGATGCCAGCTGTCGAGCCCGGTCGCGATGTCGACGCGGTCGATCGGCTGGTTCCTGTCGGCGACGGCCGTGACGAGCAGGTCGGCCAGGCCGCCGTAGAACGCCGCGGCGGGCACGATGGTCACGCCGGCGGCGCGCGCACGGGCGTCGGTTCGTTCGGCCAGCGCCAGCACCGAAGGCTGTTCGGCCGTCAGGTCGAGGTAGGGGATGCCGGCTCGCAACGCGGCATCGGCGAGCGGCAGCGCGGTATCGAGGTACGGCCCCGCGCAGTTGATCACGGCATCCGCGCCGTGCAGTGCGGCATCGAGCGCGGCCGGATCGTCGATCGCCGCGACGCGTGACGAACCGGCGTCGCCGCCACCTTCCGCGAGCCGCGCCGCATCGCGCCCGATGCGGATCGCGCCGAGCCCGCGCCGTGCCAGTTCGGCGAGGACGAACCGCCCGGTGTGACCCGTGGCGCCATAGACTGCAACCGTCATCCGATCATTCATGATCAACTCCGATACAGAACGGTCTGTTTTATAGTACAGACCTGTAGCGTCGTCAACCCTGCGGTGCTATGATCGCTTCACTGTTGCGGTACGGGCGGCCCTGAGCGGCCGAGTCGGGATGAAAAAAGGAACGGATACACAGGCGGGCGCGCCCGATACGCGCGAACGCATTCTGCAAACGGCCAGCGCGCTGTTCTACCGGGAAGGCACGCGGGCGGTGGGCGTAGACCTGATCGTCGCGCAGGCGGGCGTCGCGAAGACGAGCCTCTATCGGCACTTCGCGACGAAGGACGACCTGATCGAGGCGTTCCTGCTGCGCGAGGACGCGGATTTCTGGGCGCACTGGGATGTCGTGGCGCAGCAGTACAAGCGCACGCCGCGCGAGGAGCTGGACGCGCAGCTTCAATGGATCGGCGAGCGCATCGCGCGCCCCGGCTATCGCGGCTGCCCGCAGATCAACATCGCCGCCGAATATGCGGACGACAACCATCCGGCGCGCAAAGTCGCCGTCGCGCACAAGCAGGAACTGCGGCGCCGGCTGACGGAGCTGGCGGGCGCGATGCGGGTCGACGAGCCGGAAACCTTCGCGCTGCGGCTCGCGACGGTCATCGACGGCGCGCTCAGCAGCGGGCGCGCGCTGCACGAGCATGGGCCCGTGCATTTCCTGCAGGAAATCGCGCAATTGCTGCTGCCGAAGAAGGGCAGGAAGTAAGCGGGGCACCGCCCGCCGCGTTTCGCGGGCCGGTTCAGTCGCGTGCTGCCGGATCGACCGACAGCGTGCGCAGCTGATCGCGCAACAGATCGACTTCCCCCGGCGCGAAGGGCCGTTCGATGTCGGCATGCGTCTGCTGCCACAGCGGAAACGCTTCGGCGAGCAGGTCGTGGCCGGCCTGGGTCAGTTCGAGCAGGCGGCTGCGGCCGTCGTCCGGGTCCTGCACGATCGTGACGAGGCCGCGCCGCTCGAGCGGCTTGAGCGCGGCCGTCAGCGTGGTGCGATCCATCGCGAGCAGCGACGCCACCGATTTCATCGGGGCCGGTTGCGGCCGGTTCAGCGACATCAGCAGCGAAAACTGGCCGTTGGTGAGATCCAGCGGGCGCAGCGCATCGTCGAAGATGCGCGCGAGATTGCGCGCCGCGCGCTGCATGTGCAGGCACAGGCAGCAGTCGCGCACCATCAGCGTCGTTTCGAAAGGGAGCTTTTCTTTGCGTGCCATGTTGCAATTGTGTTGATATCAACCTATCTTGTCAAGGTCGAGGCGCGGCAGCCCGCCGTGCCCGTCACTGGAGGAGGCAGCATGAGTGCTCAACAGCAGTTGTATCTCGCCGTATTCCTCGGGAGCAAGGATAGCCCGGCCATGCAGGCATGGGTGGCGCTGCCCGAACAGGAGCGGCGCAAGCGGGAGCAGGAAGGGATTGCCGCATGGAAGGCGTGGGTCGACCGGCATCGCGACGCGATCGTCGAGCTGGGCGGGCCGCTCGGCAGGACCAAGACCGTCGGGAAGCGCGGCGTCGAGGACACGGCCAACGCGATGAGCGGTTTCACCGTCGTGCGTGCGGCATCGCATGATGCGGCGGCCGCGCTGTTCGAGGGCCATCCGCATTTCACGCTGTTCCCGGGCGAGACGGTCGACGTGATGCCGGTGCTGGCGATTCCCGGCGCGTGAGCGACGCGCGATGAGCCATGCCGGGCGCCGCGCGTCGTCGATGCGCCGCGGCCCGCATGCGGAAATTTTTCCGACATTCTGGATGGAGATTTGCGATGAAGCTTTACGGATTCGCTGGCACCCGCTCGCAACGCGCGTTGTGGGGGCTGAAGGAACTGGATGCGGATTTCGAGTTCGTGTCGGTCAACCTGCTCCAGGGCGAGCACAAGCGGCCCGAATTCCTGCGCCTCAATCCGGCCGGCAAGGTGCCCGTGCTGGTGGACGGCGACCTCGTGATTCCCGAGTCGGCCGCGATCGTGCTGTATCTCGCGGACAAGTACCCGGAGAAGGCGCTGCTGCCCGTCGATCCGGCGCTGCGCGCCGAGGCCTATCGGTGGGTCATGTTCGCGGTGACGGAGCTCGAGCAGCCGTTGTGGCGGATTACGCGGCACACGTTCCTCTATCCGCCCGAGAAGCGTTCGCCGGCCGATATCGAGCTGGCGCGCGAGGATTTCACGACGATGGCCGCGATTCTCGACAAGCATCTCGAAGGGCGCGAATTCATCGTCGGCGATTCGCTGACGGTGGCCGATTGCGTGACGGTCTACCTGATCGACTGGGCGAGCGAATGCCACCTGATCGAACCGTTCCCGCAACTGCGCGCGTATCTCGAACGGCTGTATGCGCGGCCGAAGGCGCCGCAGCGGATCGCGGATGCGAGGAAGGCGGCGTGATGGAAAGCGGGCTGGTCATGCGCTGCATCGGCATGACCGGCTGCAACGCGCCGGCCTGCAGTCACGACACCCCGACCGGCCCGCCAAGCGCGCGACACAGCATCGACAGATCGCGCAGCGTGAGATGCGGCGTCGCGGCAGGCACGCCGCGCTCCACTTCCGGATGCGTGTCGCGCACCACCCACGCCGCCTGAAGCCCCGCGTTCAACGCGCCGACGATATCGAGGTGGTAATCGTCCCCGACGTGCAGCAGTTCCGCCGGCTGCACGTCGAGCGCCTTCGCCGCCGCGTGGAATATTCCGGGTTCCGGCTTGGCCGTCCCGAACGCCTGCGCACTGAGCGTTGCACGAAAGAATTCGCCGCCCCCGGTCAGCCGGAGGTCGGCATTGCCGTTGGTCACCGCGATCAACGGGAACCGGGCGCTCAGCCACGCCAGCGCCGGCAACGTATCTTCATAGAACTCGACCCTGTTCCTCGCGGCATAGAAGACTTCGTATGCGCGTTCGGTCAGCGTGACGTCCTCGTTCGCGCGCGCCAGCGCAAGCCGGATCGATCCGAGCCGCAGCGCGCGATAGTCACTGGCGAGGTCCGGTCGCAAACGTTCGTATTCCTCACGCAGATCGCTCAGCGCCTGTTGTTCGGGCAGCACGCTCGCGGTATTGGGCGCGTGCTCGATCAGCCACGCGCGAAGCGCTGCTTCGGCCCGTTCGACGGAAGGCCCGAATGGCCACAGGGTGTCGTCCAGGTCGAACGAGAGGGCGGATACTTTGGCAAGACGCATGGCGGTTGATGGAGCGGAAGTCGTTTACCAGGGCCACGGAACGGAGATACCGGTGCCGTTATCGAGCGCCTGCTGATACAGGAAACGCGCGACGGTCAGGTCCTGCAGCGCGAGCCCGGTCATGTCGAATACGGTGATTTCATCCGGCGAGCGGTCGATCGACACCGTTCCGGCGAGCACGTCGCCGATTTCGGTGCGCGGCAGATCCGGCGCCCACTGACACTCGCCGATGCTGCGCGCCTGATCGTGATCGTCGACGACAATACGCGCATGTTCCAGCACGCCGGCCGGCAACTCGCGCTTGCCGGCCGTGTCGGCACCCACGCAGGTCAGATGGGTGCCCGGCTGAACCGCATCCGCGTCGAACAATGCGCCGCCGCCGGGCGTGGTCGTGATGACCACATCGCTGTTGGCCACCGCATCGTTCCGGCTGCGTGCCACGCGGATCGTACAGCGTTCGCTGAAAGCCGATTCGAACACCGCGTCCGGCTCGCCGCCGACGTTCACGTACTGCACCGAGCAACGTTGCGGCAGCAGCCGGAGCGCGTAGTCGAGCTGGACACGCGCCTGCACGCCCGTGCCGAACACGCAGATCCGCGTACTGTCGCGGCGGGCGAGCAGTTGCAGCCCGAGGCCGCCTGCGGCGCCGGTCCGCGCGGTGGTGATCGCGTTGCCATCCATGATGCACAGCGGTCTGCCCGTGGCCGGATCGAACAGCGCGACGGTGGCCTGATGCGGCTCGCCGCCGAGGCTCCGGTTGCCGGGCCAGAACCCGGCCGCCTTGAAGCCGAGCAGATCCTGGCTCGCGACGTCGCCCGACTTGATGCCGAATACGCCGCCGGTGTGCAGTTTCTCGCGGACCACCGGGAACACGCGCCCGGCCCGTTGGCTGTGCAGCACGAAGGCTTCGCGGACGGCCGCCATCACTCGCTCCGCCTGAAGGGCGGGGGCGATGGCGTCGCGGTCGAGCAGCAGGAGTCGGGCGTCGGTCGGCATGTCGGGCGAGCCTTGCCGGCGCAAGGCGGATCGAGGAAGGTTTAAAGTGTGTCCAGATTTAGACAAATAGTCAATGCAAGGGCGAAGGCGGCGCTCACCACCCGTAAAAGCGCGGCCACGCGTGCGCGTCGCCGTTTTCGCCGATGGCCAGATATTCGGGGTGTTGCGCGCCGGTGGCGCAAGCGTGATTCGGCAGGATGCGCAGGCGCGTGCCGACCGGAAAACGCTGTGCGATGCCCGGGTCGGGCGAGCCTGCACGCGACACGATCCCGTGTTCCTGGTTGGCCGCGCTCACGACATAGCCGCCGAGCACTTCGCCGTCTTCGGTGCAAACCTGCCCGTAGCCGAAATCGCGCGCCTGGCGCTGCGTGCCGCGGTCGCGGCTCATCGCCATCCAGCCCGCGTCGACGATCGCCCAGCCTTTTTCTTCCTGATGTCCGATGACGGTGGTCAGTACCGACAGCGCGATGTCCGACAGTTCGCACACGCCGATGTTGTGCATCACGAGGTCGAACATCACGTACACGCCGGCGCGCACCTCGGTGATGCCGTCGAGGTTGTTCGCCGAGAGCGCGGTGGGCGTGGAGCCGATGCTCACGGTCGGGCAGGGCAGCGCGGCGGCCCTGAGGCGCTCCGCGGCCCGCACGGTGCGGCTGCGCTCCTGTTCGGCGATCGCCGCCAGCGCTTCGCGCGTGTCGTATTCGTAGCTCGAGCCCGCGTGAGCCAGCACGCCGCCCAGCACCATCCCGCCATCGACCAGCGCGCGGCCGATGGCGATCAGCAGGTCGGATTCGGGCGGCACACCCGAGCGGTGGCCGTCGACGTCGATCTCGATCCAGACCTCGAAGCGCTCGCCGTGCTCGCGCCCGAACGCGGCGATGGCGTGCGCGGCCTGCAGGTTGTCGGCGACGATCTTCAGGTCGCAGCCCTGCCGGCGCAGCGCCAGCGCCTGACCAAGCTTGGCCGGCACCATGCCGACCGCATAGACGATGTCCCGGATGCCGCCCGCGAAGAACTGTTCGGCTTCCTTGAGCGTCGATACCGTGATGCCTTGCGCGCCCGCCGCGATTTGCGCGTCGACGACGTGCCGGCATTTGGTGGTCTTCACGTGCGGCCGGAAGCGGACGCCGAGTGCGTCCAGATGCGCCTGCATGCGGTCGATGTTGCGACGCATGCGGCGAACGTCGATCAATGCAGCAGGGGTGTTGAGGGTTTGAATATCCACGATGCGTTGCCTCGGAGTGTTGCCGACGCGAACACTGTAGAGCCGCCGGCGAGTGCCGTGTTTAACGCATGTCTAATTCGTCATTAAGTGCAATTTAACGAACATGAGCCGTGTGAGCCGCACGAGCGCGGCTCATGCGTTGCCCCGCCACGGCGGCGGATCGAGAAACTGCCTTGCGGCTTCGAGAAAAATCCGTTGCCGGGCGGATCGGCCGGTGCGCGATGGCAACAGCGCGGTCACGGGCGCGGGCGGCAAATTCCAGCCGGGCAGCAACCGGACGAGCTTGCCGTTCGCCAGCAGCGGCGCGACATCCCATTCGGAACGCTCCACGATGCCGAGCCCGGCGAGCGCCCATTCGGTGATGACGGTGCCGTCGTTGGAGGAGAGCGCGCCGGTCGCGCGGATTACGACGGAGCGTCGCGGCTCGCCTTGGGCGTCGCCGCCGGGCGAGAAGCGCCAGCGCGGGATGTCCTCGTCGTTCTCGCGCAGGCACAGGCAGTCGTATTGCGCCAGATCGGACGGATGTTCCAGCACCTTGATGCGGCGTGCGTATGCCGGGCTCGCGCACAGGAAGCGCTCGTTGGGCGCGAGCGGATACGCGATCCACGACGACGACTTGAGGCTGCCGACATGAACGACCACGTCGGCCCCCGCTGCGCTGGTCAACGGGCTCTCCGACAGGTGAAGCGATATTTCCAGCCTCGGATGCGCGCGTTGCACGTCGCGCACGATCCGGGCGACGTACTTGCGCCCGAAGCCGAGCGGCGCGACGACGCGCAGCGTGCCCTGCACGTCGCCGTGGTCGCCCGCGATGGTGACCGGCAGCGCCTCCACGCGTTCGAGAATGTCGACGGCTTCCTGGTACAGCCGCTGCCCTTCGTCGGTCAACGCGATCCCTTTCGGTTGTCGCACGGCGAGCCTGGCGTCCAGGCGCGCCTCCATCCGCTGCAGGCGAATCGTGACCGCGGGCGGTGTGAGATCGAGCAACCGGGCGGCGGAAGCCAGCGAACGCGACGTGCCGATCGCGCGTATCAGGCGAAGATCCTCGAGGTCGAGCATTTCATGTCTCTTAATGCCGGAAGTGTCAGGCATTAAACCGCACATCACGCCGCGAATCCATCGAGGCAGCGGGAGCGTGCCTGTCACATTCGCCCGATACATTGAATTTCCCGATGCCACACGGCATTCGACACGAAATTCCCGATCGATCGACCGTCATGACCCTCACCCAGCTTCGCAGTTTCATCGCCGTCGTTCAGCACGGCGGCTTCACGGCGGCCGCACGTGCGCTGTCCACCAGCCAGACGACGATCACGTCGCAGATCCAGACCCTCGAACACGAACACGGCGTCGAGCTGTTCCACCGGCGCGGCCGGCGCGTCGAGCTTTCCGCGGTCGGGCTGGAATTCCTGCCGATCGCACGGCGGATCTGCAGCGACGAGACCGATGCCGCCGCGCTGCTGCGCGACAGCGGCGCATTGCAGCGCGGCTCGCTGAAGATCGGCGCGGTCGGCCCGTTCCACGTGACTGAGATGATCGAGGCGTATCACGCCCTTCATCCGCACATGCACCTGTCGGTCGCGCTCGGCAATTCGGAAACCGTGCTGCGCGATCTCGACCAGTACGTATGCGACGTCGGCGTGGTGGCCCGCGCGTTCGAGGACGCGCGTTACTTTACGCAGCGCTACGCGAGCTTTCCGGTGATCGCGTTCGTGCGCGCGACGCATCCGTTTGCGAAGCGCGATGCGATCACGCTGCGCGAACTGGCCGGCGAGCCGCTGCTGATGCGCGAACCGGGCTCGACGACGCGCCGCGCGCTCGAAGACGCGATGGCGTCGGCCGGCCTGACGCCGCGCGTCGCGATGGACATCGGCAGCCGCGAAGCGTTGCGCGAGGCCGTCGCGCGCGGGCTTGGCGTCGGCACGGTGTCGAAGGCCGAATACGTGCCCGACGAGCGGCTGCGGCCGCTGCGCATCGACGGCGATCCGGTCGAAACCCATATCCACGTGTGCTGCCTGAGCGAGCGGCGCGACAGCCGGCTGGTCGCGTCGTTCTTCGATGCGGTCGCGCGGTGCCGGTCGCGCGCCGCATGAAGGCGGCTGGTGCTCGCGGGCCCGCAGCGGCGATCGATCGAAAAATTCGGTCGATCCATAGCAAATGACCGGGATTTTCGATCACGAACGCGTCATCGCGGATGCCTAACCTGCTGCGCATACCCACTCGATTCAGGTGCGAGCATGAATTCCGCTGCAGATTCACCGTCCGGCACGATTCGCGATGCCGACGATGTCACGTCACCCGTCGTACGACGCGACTGGCGTTTCCACAATCCCGTGCGGATCCGCTTCGGCGTCGACGCGCTGGCCAGCGTGAGCGACGCGCTCGCCGGCCGCAGCTACGCGATCGTCACGTATCCCGACGCGGTATTCGCGCGGATCGCGGACCGTCTCGAAGCGCAGCTCGGGCCTGCGCTCACGCGGATCGATTGCGTCGAGGCGAACCCGTCGGTGCCGATGCTGCGGCGCGCGTGCGATCGGCTCGCCGCGCTGCCCGCGAAGCCGGACGTGCTGATCGCGCTCGGCGGCGGCTCGGTGATCGATTCGGCGAAAGTGCTCGCGGCCGAGCATGGCGATTTCGATCGCGTGCTGCGCATCCTGTCGGGCAACGCCGACGTCGACGATACGGGGCGCCCCGCGCTGCCGATCGTCGCGATCCCGACCACGGCTGGCACGGGCAGCGAAGTGACGCACTGGGCGACCGTCTGGGATCCGCACAACGCGCGCAAGCTGTCGCTGTCGCGGCCCGATCTCTATCCGGAAACGGTGATCGTCGATCCGCGCCTGATGGTCGGCCTGCCGATGCAGCCGACGCTCGCGAGCGGCCTCGACGCGCTGTCGCACGCGCTCGAAAGCATCTGGAACATCCATGCGAACCCGGTGACGCGCGGCCTCGCCGTGCAGGCGGCGCGCGAGCTGATCGGCGGCCTCGGCCGCGTGAACGCGCATCCCGACGATCTCGATGCACGCAGCGACATGGCGCTCGGCGCGCTGCGCGCGGGGCTGGCGTTCTCGAATACGCATACGGCGCTCGCACACAACATCTCCTACGCGATCACGCTGACGCGCGGCGTCGCGCACGGGATCGCGTGCTCGTTCTGCCTGCCGGCTGTGATGCAGGCGGCGCTCGGCATGGACGACGCATGCGACGCCGCGCTGCGCGAGATCTTCGGCGACACGGCGTCGGCGCCCGCGCAGCTCGAGGCGCTGCTCGACGCGCTCGGCGTCGCGAGCCACCCGGCCGCTTACGGCATCGACGCGCACGAATGGGCGCGAATCGTGGACCACGCGTTCGACGGTGCGCGCGGCCGCAACTTCATCGGCACGCGCGCACGCTTTCCGCATTTCGATTTCAGCCCGGAGCAGCCCGAGCGGGCGCTTCACTGACGAGGAACCCCGCATCATGAAAACGTCTCACCCGATCGAAACGGACGCGCTTGCGCGTCTCGACAACCTGCCGTGGACGCGCTTCCACACGCTGATGCTGGTCGCGCTCGGCGTCGGCTGGGCGCTCGATTCGTTCGAAACCAACATCATCGGCAGCGTGTTCGGCGTGCTCAAGTCGCATTGGCACCTGAGCGCCGCACAGGGCTCGCTCGCGGTCAGCATCTGGGTGTTCGGGATGCTCGTCGGCGCGATCGCGTTCGGTTATCTGGCCGACCGCTACGGCCGCAAGCGCCTGTTTCTCGCGACACTGCTCTGGTACGCGTTCTTCAGCGTCGCGACCGTGCTGTCGTGGAACTACGAGTCGTTCCTGTTCTTCCGCGCGATGACGGCGCTGGCCGTCGGCGGCGAATATTCGGCGGTGACCGCGACGATGGGCGAATTCATTCCGAAGCGCCATCGCGGCCGCACCGACGCGCTGATCCTGTCGGGTTTTCCGGTCGGCGCGCTGCTGTCGGCGGCCGTGTCGTATCTCGTGCTGAACCAGTTGCCGGCCGAGTGGGCGTGGCGCGTGGGCTTCGGCCTCGGCACGACGATGGCGCTGGTGTTCTTCTGGATCCGCCGCGTGATTCCGGAGTCGCCGCGCTGGCTGATCCAGCAGGGGCGTGTGGCGGAAGCCGATGCGATCGTCGAGCAGATCGTCGCGAGCGCGGCGCGCGATCCGCGTGCACAGGCCGATCGCGCGCAACTGGCGCAGCGCTACACACCGACCCGTTTCGAACACCAGGCGCCTGCGTTCTGGCGCAACGTCGGCGAACTGTTCGGCGCCTATCGCGCGCGCTGCGCGCTCGCCGGGGCGCTGAACTTTTCGCAGGCGGCCGTGGTGTACGGCGTGCTGTCGCTGATGGCGCTCGTGATCCTGCCGTACCTGAAAGTGTCGTCGACCGACATGCCGATCTACTACATGATCGGCAACGCCGCGGCGCTCGCGGGCGGCATCGTCGCGGCGGTGCTCGTCGAGGCGTGGGGGCGGCGCGCGTCGCTGTTCGCGAGCTACACGTTCACCGTTGCGGCGATCGTGTTCATCTATGCGATGCACGCGCTGCCCGGCATGGTGCTCGGTTACTGTCTGATCCAGTTCGGCGTCACGTGGGCGTACATCTCGGGTTATGTCGTGTCGTCCGAGATCCTGCCGACGCGGATTCGCGCGACCGGGCTCGGCGTGTCGGTCGCGATCGGCCGGCTCGGCGCGGTGATCGCGCCGCTGATGCTGACGAACGTCTATGCGATGTCCGGCTCGCCGTCGGCCGCGTTGATCGTGCTGCTGGTGCTCGCGTTGCCGGGGCCGCTCGCGGCCGGCCTGTGGTGGATCAACGGGCGCGAAACGCGGCGGATTTCGCTCGAGGAATGCAGCACGGAGCTGGACGTGCAGCCGGCGGTGGACGCTTCGCCGCGCATCGCATGACGCCTGGCTGCATGCGTGGTTACGCGTGCAGCCCGAAAATCAGCGACCGGTGCGCGGCGACGCCGGCCATCACGCCCGACGCCGACGCGAACGTCGCGTTGGTCATCGGTGTCGACGCGTCGCCGGCTGAAAATACGCCCGCGACGCTCGTCTGCTTCCACGCGTCGATCCGGACGACCGGGCCGAGCGGCCCTTCGTCGAATGCACAGCCGAGCTGTTGCGCGAGATCGCTCGCCATCTCCGTGCGCGCGCCGACGAACAGCGCATCGATCGGCACGATCTGCCCGTCGGCGAGCCGCAACGCTTCGAGGCGCGGCGCATCGCCGAGGATCTCGACGACCGGCGAGCGCTCGATGCGCACGCCGCGCGCGTCGAGCAACGCGGCTTCTTCTTCATTCGCTTCGGCCACGCCCTGCGTGAACCACGTCGTCGGGCCCCAGTCGGGGATCAGGATCGCCTGATGCACGGAGAGCGGATGCGTGGCCAGCACACCGAGCCGCTGCCCGCCGACTTCATACCCGTGACAGTACGGGCAGTGCAGCACGCTGATGCCCCAGCGTTCCGCGAGCCCCGGCAGCGCGGGTAATTCGTCGCGGATGCCGGTCGCGAGAATCAGCCGCCCGGCGCTCGCGCGGCGGCCGTCCGCGAGCGTCACGTGGAAGCGGCCGTCCGCATCGCGCTCGGCGGTGAGCGCTTCGCCTTCGATCCGCTGCACGGTCGGATAGGCGACGAGCTGCGCGGTGGCGTCGGCCACGATCTGCGCGGGCGGCTTGCCGTCCTGCCCGAAGAATCCGTGCGCGTGTTCGGCGAAGCGGTTGCGCGGCCGGCCGGCGTCTATCACGAGCACGCGGCGCCGCGCCCGCGCAAGCTGCATCGCGGCCGACAACCCCGCAAAGCTGCCGCCGATCACGATGACTTCATGATGGTCACGATGGGTATGCATGCACCAACTCCTTTCCTGAACCTGCGTGAATGACGAACGTGCGTCGATGGCGGCCAACTCATGGAACACGAGAAGTTGCATGATAGTTCGATGCTATGATTCACGCAACTTCAGAAGTTTCGAGAAAGGGGAGAGCCGCCCGTGAGAACCGACAGCCGTTTGTCGCGCATGCTGCATGCGCTGATCCACATGGACCAGGCCGACGGCCCGCTGACGTCGGAGACGATCGCGACGATGCTGGGCACGAACCCGGTCGTCGTGCGGCGCCTGCTCGGCGGCTTGCGCGATTGCGGTTACGTGCAGTCGGAGAAAGGGCACGGCGGCGGCTGGGTGCTGAGCGTCGCGCTCGACGACATCACGCTGCTCGATGTCTATCGCGCGGTGGGCGAGCCGCCGCTGTTCTCCGATCTGGTGCCCGAGGACGAGCCCGAATGCCTGGTCGAGCAGGCCGTCAACGCGCATCTGTCGGCAACCCTGAAGGATGCCGAAGCGTCGCTGCTGGCGCGCTTCGGCGAAGTCACGCTCGGCATGCTGTCGCGCGATTTCGAAGCGAAGGCCGTGCTGCGGGGCTACACGCGCTGACGCGGCGCAGCATCCCGATCGATCGCGCCTGACGTGCAATCCGGCACGATCCGGCGCGGCTGAAACCGCCGCGCCGCGATGTTCTGTCCCCCAACTTCTGCCCGGTTCGCCCGCCACAGGGCAAAATACGGGTTTTCCGCACCCGCGAGGGCGCGTTCGAATCACGCGCCGGGCGGCGGCAGTGCGCAATCCGCACGCCGCCGCCCGGCGCCCAGGCAAGATCGCTCGCCGTGTCGCGAGCCCACAGGAGTCCAGACCCCATGCCCGAATCCAACCTGTCCTTCTTCGGCCGGCTGTCGCTTGCCGTCGGCACGTTCTTCTCCGTGCTCGGCAACCGCGAATTCGCGGCCGGCGTGCTGCGCGTGCGCGACGGCGCCCCGGCCCCGGTTGCACCGGCCCCGGCCGCGGCACCCGTGGTGCCGGAGCCCGTGAAGGCGCCCGCGCCGGAACTGCGCGAAGCGAGCCCGCAGGCCGCGCTGCAACTGCTCGGCCTGCTGCAGCGCGATGCGCGCTTCATCGACTTCGTCGAGGAAGACATCGCCGGCTACGCGGACGCCGACATCGGCGCGGCCGCGCGCCTCGTGCACGACGGCTGCCGCGCCGCGCTGCGCGAACACTTCACGATCGTGCCGGTGCGCGACGAAGCCGAAGGCAGCCGCGTGACGCTGCCGGCCGGCTTCGACGCCACGGCCGTGCGCGTGACGGGCAACGTCGTCGGCTCAGCGCCGTTTACGGGCACCGTCAGCCATCGCGGCTGGCGCGTCGCCGACGTGCGCCTGCCGAAGCTGACGGGCAGCCACGACGCCTCGGTTGTCGCACCGGCGGAGGTGGAACTGTGAGCGATCCGCGCTATTCGATCGGTATCGACCTCGGTACGACCCACTGCGCGCTGTCGTATGTCGACAGCGCCGCGAGCGACGGCGAAAAGATCGCGCAGCAGGTGCTGCCGATCGCGCAGCTCACCGCGCCCGGCGCGCTGGAATCGCGCGACCTGCTGCCGTCGTTCCTCTATCTGCCGCATGAAAGCGAACTGACGCAGGGCGACCTGACGCTGCCGTGGACCGCATCGCGTGCATTCGCGGTCGGCGAGATGGCGCGCACGCGCGGCGCCGGCACGCCGATCCGCCTCGTGTCGAGCGCGAAAAGCTGGCTGGGCCACGCGGGCGTCGATCGCCGCGCGGCGATCCTGCCGAGCGACGCGCCGCCGGAAGTGTCGCGCGTGTCGCCGCTGGAAAGCTCGATCCGCTACCTGACGCACCTGCGCGAAGCGTGGGACCACGCGCATCCCGATGCGCCGTTCGCCGACCAGGACGTGACGGTCACGATCCCCGCGTCGTTCGACCCGGCCGCGCGCGAACTGACTGCCGAGGCGGCACGCGCCGCCGGTTACTCGCGGATGACGCTGCTCGAGGAGCCGCAGGCCGCGCTCTATAGCTGGATTCAAAAGAGCCAGGGCGGCTGGCGCAAGCAGGTGCAGGTCGGCGACCTGATCCTGTGCGTCGACGTCGGCGGCGGCACGACCGACCTGTCGCTGATCGCGGTGGTCGAGCGCGACGGCAATCTCGAACTGCATCGCGTGGCGGTCGGCGAGCACATCCTGCTCGGCGGCGACAACATGGATCTCGCGCTCGCGCACATCGTCGCGCGCAAGCTCGCGCAGCAGGGCACGCAGGCCGATCCGTGGCAACTGCGCGCGCTCACGTACGCGTGCCGCGCCGCGAAGGAAACGCTGCTGTCCGACCCGAGCACCGACGCGGTGCCGCTCGTCGTGCCGAGCCGCGGCTCGAAGCTGATCGGCGGTTCGATCCGCACGGAGCTCACGCGTACCGAACTTACGCAGACGATTCTCGAAGGTTTCTTCCCGCAGGTCGATGCGGCTGCGCGCCCGGTGAGCCGCGCGCGCGTCGGCCTGACGCAGCTCGGCCTGCCGTATGCGCAGGACGCGGGCATCACGCGCCATCTCGCGGCGTTCCTCGGCCGCCAGGTCGCGGCGCTCGACACGCTCGAAGGCGTGCAGCGCACGCTGCCGCAAGGCGCGACGTTCCTGCATCCGACCGCCGTGCTGTTCAACGGCGGCGTGTTCAAGTCGGCGCTGCTCACGCAGCGCGTGCTCGACACGCTCAACAGCTGGCTGGCCGCCGAAGGCGCGCCGCCCGCGCGCCTGCTCGAAGGCGCGGATCTCGATCTCGCGGTCGCGCGCGGCGCGGCGTACTACGGCTACGTGAAGCGCGGTCGCGGCGTGCGGATTCGCGGCGGCACGGCGCGTGCGTACTACGTCGCGATCGAATCGGCGATGCCCGCGGTGCCGGGGCTCGAACCGCCGGTGCAGGCGCTGTGCGTCGCGCCGTTCGGGATGGAGGAAGGCTCCGACGCGGCGTTGCCGCCGCAGGAGTTCGGCCTCGTCGTCGGCGAGCCGGTGCAGTTCCGCTTCTTCGGTTCGTCGGTGCGCCGCCAGGATCAGGTCGGCACGCTGCTCGACTACTGGTCGCCGGAAGAGCTGCAGGAGCTCGAAGAAATCCAGGCGACGCTGCCCGCCGAAGGGCGCACGGTCGGCGAAGTCGTGCCCGTGAAGCTGCATGCGCGCGTGACCGAAGCCGGCACGCTCGAGCTCGAGGCGATCCCGAGTGGCACGAACGAGCGCTGGAAGGTCGAGTTCGACGTGCGCGGCGCCGCCTGAGCGCGATGAAGCGTTATACGGTCGGCATCGACCTCGGCACGAGCAATACGGTCGTCGCATACGTCGAGGCCGGCTCCGACGCGATCCGCGTGTTCGACGTCGAGCAGCTGGTCGGCCCCGGCTCGGTGGCCGCGCAGCCGCTGCTGCCGTCGGTGCGTTATCACCCGGCGGCCGGTGAATTGCCGCCGGATGCGCTGCGGTTGCCGTGGTCGGTTGAACCCAAGGCGAAATCCAACGCGATTCAGGCCGACGCACCGCCGGCCGTGATCGGCCGCTACGCGCGCACGCTCGGCGCGCAGGTGCCGGGCCGGCTCGTGTCGAGCGCGAAAAGCTGGCTGTCGCACGCAGCGGTCGACCGGCTCGCGGCGATCCTGCCGTGGGGCGCGGCCGACGGCGTCGACAAGGTGTCGCCGGTCGATGCGAGCGCGAGTTATCTCGCGCACGTGCGCGACGCGTGGGATGCGCGCTTCCCCGATGCGCCGCTTGCGAAACAGAACGTGATCCTGACGGTGCCCGCGTCGTTCGACGACGGCGCGCGCGCGTTGACGGTCGAAGCCGCGCGGCGTGCGCGGCTACCCGCGCTGCGGCTGCTGGAAGAGCCGCAGGCCGCGTTCTACGACTGGCTGTACGGCCAGCGCGACACGTTGCGCGACACGTTCGCCGATGCGCGGCGCGTGCTGATCTGCGACGTCGGCGGCGGCACGACCGACCTCACGCTCGTCGATGTCGCGCCGGGCGGCGACGGCGAGCCGACCTTCACGCGTGTCGGCGTCGGCAATCACCTGATGCTCGGCGGCGACAACATGGACCTCGCGCTCGCGCGCCTGGTCGAGACGCGGCTGACCGAGCCCGGCACGCGGCTGTCGGCCGCGAGCCTGTCGCAACTGGTCGAGCGCTGCCGCGCGGCGAAGGAGCGCCTGCTCGGCGACGACGCGCCGGCGTCGGTCACGGTCACGCTGCTCGGCGCGGGCAGCAAGCTCGTCGGCGGCGCGCGCTCGGCCGAGCTGACGCGGCAGGAAGTCGAGCAGATCGTCGTCGACGGTTTCTTCCCGCAGGTTGACGCCGGTGAATTGCCGCGTCGCGCGCGCGCGGCGATCGTCGAATTCGGGCTGCCGTATGCGAGCGACGCGGCCGTCACGCGGCACGTCGCCGCGTTCCTGAACCGTCATGCGGAAGGCCCGTTGCCCGACACGCTGCTGCTCAACGGCGGCGTGTTTCGCGCGGGCGCGCTCGCCGGTCGTCTCGCGCAGACGCTCGGCGCGTGGCGCGGCGCACCGCTCGACGTGTTGCACAACGCGCATCCGGACGTGGCGGTCGCGCGCGGCGCGGTGGCCTACGGGCTCGCGCGCGCCGGGCATGCGCCGCGCATCGGCGGCGGCTCCGCGCGCAGCTATTTCCTCGTACTCGACGACGGCGCCGGCGAAGCCGCCGCGCGTGGCGTCTGCCTGCTGCCGCGTGGCGCGGAAGAGGGCCACGAGATCCGGCTTGACGATCGCACGTTCGCACTGCAGCTCGGGCAGCCGGTGCGTTTCCACCTCGTGTCGACGGTGGCCGACACCGCGTACCGGCCCGGCGATCTCGTCGACCTCGACGGCGGCGATTTCGTGCGGCTGCCGCCGATCGCGACGGTCGTCGACCGGCAGGCAGGCGGCGACGCACGCGAAACGCCGGTGAAACTCACGGCGTCGCTGACGGAAGTCGGCACGCTCGAAATGCATTGCATCGCGACCGACGACGCATCGCGCCGCTGGAAGCTCGAATTTCAGTTGCGCGGCGATGCGCCGGTTCATGGCGACGATACGGGGCCCGCGCGGCATCCGCGTCTTGACCAGGCGATCGAGCTGATCGAGCGCTCGTTCGGCAGCAAGGCGGCGGGCGTCACGCCGAAGGACACGCGCCGGCTGCGCGCGCAGCTCGAACAGGTGCTCGGCGCGCGCGACGAGTGGGACGTCGCGCTCGCGCGCGAACTGTTCGACGCGTTGCTCGCGCGTGCACGGCGGCGCCGGCGTTCGGCCGATCATGAACGCGCGTGGCTGAACCTCGCCGGCTTTTGCCTGCGTCCGGGCTTCGGCCATCCGCTCGACGCGTGGCGCATCGAGCAGCTGTGGCCGCTGTTCGACGACGGCATTCAATACGTGAACGACGCGCAGGTGTGGTCCGAGTGGTGGACGCTGTGGCGGCGCGTGGCCGGCGGCCTCGACGACGATGCGCAGACGCAGGTGCGCGATGCGATCGCTTTCCTCGAACCGTCCGACGACAAGCGGCGCAAGCTGCCGTTCGATCCGGGCAAGGTCGGCCCGGCCGACATGACGCGGCTGTCCGCGTCGCTCGAACGCTTGCCGGTCGAGCGCAAGGTCGAGCTGGCCGAGCGCCTGATCGCACAGTTGCAGAAGCCGGCCGAGCGCGCGTTGTGCGCGTGGGCGCTCGGCCGCATCGGCGCGCGCCGGCCGTTCTACGGCAGCGCGCACAGTGTCGTGCCGGCCGACATCGCGAACGGCTGGCTCGACGCGCTGTTCGCGCTCGACTGGAAGCAGGTCGAGCCTGCCGCGTTCGCGGCCGCGCAGATCGCGCGGATGACGGGCGATCGTTCGCGCGACCTGCCGGACGACACGCGCGAAGCGGTGATCCGACGTTTGTCGGCCGCGAATGCGTCGGCGGCATGGATCGACATGGTGCGCGAAGCGATCGCGTTCGACGAAGCCGATACGGTGCGCGTGTTCGGCGAAACGCTGCCGGCGGGGCTGAAGCTGCTGGCCGGGTGAGCAGCGTGGGGTGTGCCGGTATCGTTCGGATGCCGGAGCATTCCGCGGTGTTGCCGATGCGGGCCGATGTTCGCCGGTTCGATGACCCTAAAAAAACGGCTGCCGTTGCATTGCATCGGCAGCCGTTTGCGTTTTTGCGAACCTGTTTGCTCAGGTCAGGTTTGTGGCACCGTTTCGCGTGACGATGCGGCCGATTCAACGGCGATCGTGTCGGGCGTGTTGGCCCGCCGCGCGAGATGAATCCCCGCGAGCATGCACCGCACCGACCCGCCGGCCAGTTCGATCGTCGGCACGTCGAGCGGCAGCAGCCGTGCGGAGCGCTCGATCGTCGCGCGCTGTTCGTGTGTGAGGCAATCGAACGCACGCCGCGACAGCGCGAGCACGCGCCCGTCCTTGCCCGACAATTCCAGCGTATTGCCCGCGAAGTTCGCGATCTGCGACGGATCGAGCGCGATCACCGTGCGACCCGTTTCGGTCAGGCGTTGCGCGATTTCGGCGCGGCGTCGGTTGTCGGCGATCAGGTCGAGGCCGACCATCGCGAACTCCGTCGCGACGCTCATCATCACGTTGGTGTGATAGATCGGGCGCCCGTCGGCATCGGCCGTATCGAAGCAGATCGGCTCGAAATTGAAATGCGTGCAGAAGCGTTCGAGCGCGACCGGATCGGCGCGGCGCGAGCGCGCGGTGTATGCGATCCGCGCGACGTGGTCGAGCACCATCGCGCCGGTGCCTTCCAGGAACACGTCGTCGTATTCGAGGCCCGAGTAGTCGATCACGTCCTGCACGCGATACTCGGCCTTCAGCATCTCGACGATGTCCGCGCGCCGCTCGCGGCGGCGGTTCGGGCTGTACATCGGATACAGCGCGACGTGGCCGCCCGGATGCGTCGAGAACCAGTTGTTCGGGAACACGGAGTCGGGCGTGTCGCGTTCGCCGTGATCGTCGAATACGTGCACGCGCACGCCCGCATCAGCGAGCGTCTGCGCGGCGGCCGTGACTTCGTCGCGCGCGGTAGCGGACACGGACGGCGTGTCGCCTGCGCCGCCGGTGGTCGTGCGCTGGAACGCGTTGTCGGCCGCGGTCTGCGGGTTCGGCTGGAAGTGGTGAGGCCGGATCATCACGACGGCGGCCGGCGCCTGGATCGATACGAGATTCATGGAAGGCAGGAGCGAAAGGCTGGAAACCGGGCGGCGCGCTGGCCGCCCGGCGATGACGATCAGCGCGCGAGCGCGGCGACGGCTTCGGTGACGAACGCCGCGTGACCGTGCGCGACGGCGGCCGGATCGTCGATCAGCGCGAACAGGTTCTTCGGATCGACGGCCGGCGGAATCAGCGCGATCTCGACGCCCGCGTTGTGCTGCTGCGCGAGCGCGTACAGGTAGCGCAGCGCCGAATAATCCTCAAGCGCGAAGCCGACCGAGTCGAACACCGTGACTTCGTCCGCGCGTTCGCGGCCGGTCGTCTCACCTTGCAGCACGCGCCACAGCTCGGTGACGGGGAAGTCGGCCGGCATCTGCTGGATCTCGCCTTCGATGCGCGACTGCGGCTCGAATTCGACGAACACGCGGCCCGCGTGCAGCACGCCCGCTTCGAGCTCGGTCTTGCCGGGGCAATCGCCGCCGACCGCGTTCACGTGCATGCCGGGCTCGATCATGTCGGCCGTGACGATCGTCGCGTAGGCCTTGTCGGCGGTGACGGTCGTCACGATGTCGGCGCCGCGCACGGCGTCGGCCGTCGATGCGGCGCGCACGACGCGCAATTCGGAGTACGCGGCGAGGTTTTTCACGAGTTTGTCGGTCGCGAGCGGATCGACGTCGAACACGCGGATTTCGTCGATGCCGAGCAGCGTGTGGAACGCGATCGCCTGGAATTCGCTCTGCGCGCCGTTGCCGATCAGCGCCATCGTGCGCGAGTCGGGCCGTGCGAGCGCCTGCGCGGCGAGCACCGACGTGGCGGCCGTGCGCAGCGCGGTCGTCAGCGTGAGTTCGGCGAGCAGCAGCGGGTAGCCGGTATCGACTTCGGCGAGCGCGCCGAACGCCATCACGGTGTGCATGCCGCGCGCCGCGTTGACGGGGTGGCCGTTCACGTACTTGAACGCGAACAGTGACGCGTTCGCGACGGGCATCAGCTCGATCACGCCGTCGCGCGAGTGGCAGGCGACGCGCGGCGATTTGTCGAAGTCGGCCCAGTGCAGGTAGTCGGCGCGCAGCGTGTCGACGAGTTCGCGCAGGAACGTCGTGACGCCGGTCTTGGCGATCAGTCGGGCGGTGGCGGGAACGTCGAGGAAGCGAGTCATCGGTCTGTCTCCATTTTGATTGCCGGTACGGGTGTCCGGCGTTCTGGTCGACCGGGCGGCGCTTCGGCGCGGGCTCCGGCTCCATCAAAAGCGGCGGCGCGGCGTGTCCGGCCGGTCGATGGAGTCATTATTTCCGCGAGTCGAGCCAACAAAAAGACAGCAAAAGTGGCAAATTTATCGATAGACTTGGCAAATTGCCAGCCCGTTCCGGCACTTTGTCAGTTATGCGCTGGCCGGAATGCGCAGTCTCCGGCACGCTGGCGGCCGGCTCATCCCCGCGACTCATTCCTCACAGGAAGCCTCGTACATGATCACGCTCGACGACGTCGACCGGCAGCTCATTGCCCTTCTGCGCGACAACGCGCGGCTGCCCGTCGTCGCGCTCGCGAAGGAATTGCGCGTCGCGCGCGCGACCGTGCAGAACCGGCTGACGCGGCTGGAGAAGAACGGCGTGATCGTCGGGTATACGGTGCGGCTCAAGCCGGCGGCCGAGCGGCACCGGATTCGCGCGCTGATGTCGATCGCGGTGCAGGGCAATCGCGGCGCGGAAGTGGTGAAGGTGCTGCGCGGGCATCCGAACGTCGCGTCGATCCACAGCACCAACGGGCGCTGGGATCTCGTCGCCGAGCTGCATGCCGATTCGCTCGAGCATTTCGATCGCGTGCTCGGCGCGATCCGGCTGATCGACGGGATCGCGAGCACCGAGACGAGCATTCTGCTGTCGACGCACAAGGCGTGACGCGGGCCGGGCCCGCGCCCGCTCGTGCGTGAGCGTGTGAGCGTGTGAGTGTGGGGTTACGCGCTCGCCGCCGGCTCGGGAAACACCGGCTCGCCGAGCGTCAGCATCAACCGGTTCGCCCACGCGAAGATCGCGACCGCGTGCGACAGGTCGAGAATGTCCTCATGCGTCAGCCCTTCGGCTTCGAGCGCGGCGATGTCGTCCGCATCGACCGTGTCGGGTCGTTCGGTCAGTGCGATCGCATAGCGCACGATCGCGCGTTCGCGCGCCGTCGTGCCGGCCGTTGCCGGATCATCAAATACCTGCTCGATGACATCGGTGCGTTTCGCGAGCTGCGCGGAGCGCTGCGCATGCACCGACGCGCAATACACGCAGCCGTTCACGCGCGACACGGCCGTGCTGGCCAGTTCGCGTTCCGCGCGCGACAGCCCGCCCGGTCCGTACATGATCGCGTTGAACACACCCGAGCGCTGCCGCAGGATCTCGGGCAGGTGCACGAGCAGCAGGTAATAGTCGGACGTTTTCGCGTGCGGATGGCTTGCTTCGAGTACGGCAAGCTGGTCGGGTGTCGCCGCATCGAGTGGCACGGTGTCGAGCCATGCGCGCCAGCCGAGCGTGTCGGACGTGAAGCCGTGCGTGGTCGTCGTCATGCGGCCTCCTTTGTGGCACGCGCGTGAAGCGCCTGCGCAGCCGCCGCGACGCGCAATTGATATGCGATGAACGCAACGAGCTGCGACAGCGCGACGATCGCGGGTGTCGTGAGTCCGGCCGACTTCAGCGCATCGAGATCGGACGCGCGAGCGTCGGCGGGCGCGTGTGTCAGAAGCCGCGCATGGGCGAGGATCGCGCCGACGCGCGGCGCCAGTGCGTCGAACGCATCGGCGTCGGCGAGGGCAATCTCCTCGACGGTGCCGCCCGCATCGAGCAATCGCGTGCGATACGTCGCAGCCAGTGTGTGCGCGTTCGACCGTTGCGCGACATACCGCGCCGCATGCAGTCTTTCGGCCAACGAGAGATCGGGCAACGCGGGATCGAACAGCGCGGTTTCGCTGAGTCGCGTATGGAGCAGCACCTTGTCGCGCGCGCGGCGCAGCGTGGCCACCGCATCGCCGTCGCGCAGGCCGGCCGCCGCGTCGATCGTGTCCGGCGCGGCGGCCGGCGTGATGGATTCAGTCATCGTGTCGATTTCCCTTCGTCGTTCATGTGATCGATGGACGCGCGCTTACGCGTCGGCGTCGCGCCATTCGTCGCCTTGCAGCTCCGCATTCGCGTAGGCGACCAGCGCGTCGTAGTGGCGGTCGCGGTCGGCATCGAACAGCCGGCTCGCGATGCCGCGCGCGAGCCGCTTCGCGCCCGCGCTGATTGCCGGGATGTCGCCGGACAGCTTGCCGTGGCTCAGGCTCGCCGCATGGTTGAAGCAGTGGATGTGCGTGACGGCCGGGCATGCGCCGGGCTCGCGCTCCTGGAACGCGAACGCGGAGCCGAGATCGGGCGAATCGGCGAGTTCGTCGAGCCATACGTCCGGCTCGGGCCGGTAGCGATCCTTCCAGCGCCGCACGTGCTGCCCGAACGACGCGAATTCCGCGCGGGTCGTCCAGTCCGAATGAAAGCCCGTCGCGAAGATCAGGAAGTCGACCGTGTAGCGCCCGCGCGGCGTCGTCACGTCGAGGCCGTCCGCGTGGCCGGCCAGCGTCTCGATCGGGCTGCCCGCATGAAAATGCGCATGCTCGTGCCGCGACACGCGCAGCACGCTGTCGCGCGGCGGCGGCGTTTGCGACGTCAGTGCGTAGTGCATGAAGCGCCACTTCGTCGCGTCGTCGAGATCGGCATAGCCGTGCACGAGGCCGGGGCTGCCGATACCGGTCAGCTTGTTGATGCGCGGAATGTCCGCGCGGCGGAAGAACAGGTCGACGCGCGCCGCGCCGGCTTCGAGCGCGGTGCCCGCATTGTCGAAGGCGGACGCGCCCGCGCCAACCACGCCGATACGCTTGCCGGCCAGCGCCGCGAAATCGATCGGCTCCGACGAATGCGCCCAGCGCGTGCGCGGCGCGCGTTGCGCAACGGGCGGCACATAGGGGCCGCCGAGCCCGTCGCGGCCCGTCGCGAGCACGACGTGCCGCGCGAGCAGCGTCTGCGCTTCGCCGCTGCCGTGCACGTCGAGCGCGAGCAGGCCGTCGTCGCGCGGGCGCAGCGCGAGCAGTGTCGTGTCGTTGCGCACGTTCAGGTCGAGCGCGCGCCGATACCAGCGCAGGTAGTCCATCCATTGCGTGCGCGGAATCTTGTAGAGCGCGTCCCAAGAGTCGCGGCCGTATTGCGCTTCGAACCACGCGCGGAACGTCAGCGCCGGCAAGCCGAGCGCGGGGCCGGCGAGCTGCTTCGGCGAGCGCAGCGTGTCCATTCGCGCGAACGTGACCCACGGGCCTTCGTAGCCGGCCGGTGCGCGATCGATCACGCACTGGTTGTCGATGCCGAGCAGGCGCAGTTCGGCGGAGGCCGCGAGCCCGGCCATGCCGCCGCCGACGATCGCGACGTCGAGCACGCGCGCGCCGTCGGCTTCGCGCGGCGGCACCCACGACGGTGCGGGCAGGTCGAGCCAGCGCAGGTCCTGCGCGAGCCGCGCCTCGAGTGCGTCGAGCGGGGTCGTCATGCGGCCTCCGGGCGGGTGCGACGCGCACGTGCGGCGCGCGGCGGGCGAGGCGCGCTGCTGCGCAGCCGGTCGCCGCGCAGCAGCGCGTCGTGCGCGGCGGCGTCGTGAAAGATCACGTCGTCGAGCAGCGCGCGCGTCGTGCGGTGCAGTGCGTCGAGCAGCGCATCGACGGCGGCGGTACGCGGCTTGCCGGCGGGCGTCGCGACGCCGAATGCGAACGGGATGTCGACGTCGAGCGGGCGCGCGACGACGCCGTCCACCGGCAGCGCGACGCCGATGGCCGGGTCGACGATGCCGATGCCGATCCCCGCACGCGCGGCCATCACCGCGTTCAGCGACGCATTGGTTTCGATGAACACGCGTGCATCGACGCGCGCGGCCGCGAACGCCGCGTCGATGCGCTGGCGCAGCCGGTGCCGGTTCGCGACCGTCACGATGCGGCGGCGCGCGAGATCGCGCAGCGCGATGCGCGGCTTCGCCGCGAGCGGATCGCCGGCGGGCAGCACGGCGACGCACGGCGTTTGCGCGATCCAGTGCACGTCGAGGCCCGCGTGCGCCATCGGCAGCGTGACGACGCCGATGTCGGCCGTGCCGGCGAGCACCTCGTGCACGACGTGTTCGGCCGACTCGCTGCGCAACTGATAGTGCGGCGCGTGGGCGCCGTCGGGCAGCGCGGCGAGCGCGGCTGGCACGAGCGTGGCCGCGAGCGAAGGCGTCGCCGCGATGCGCACGGGTTCGGCCGTTTCGTCGCCGAGCGCGCGTGCCCGTGCCTCGATCGCGCGCAGGCCGACCAGCGAGCGCTCGACTTCCTCGTAGAGCAGGAAGGCGCGCCGTGTTGGTGTGACGCGCGGGCCGTGCCGGTCGAACAGCGCGTAGCCGAGATCGGCTTCGAGCTCCTGGATCTGCCGCGTGACGGCCGGTTGCGAGCGGCCGAGCAGTTCGCCTGCGCCGGTCACGCTGCCGGCCGACATGACCGCGGAAAAGGCTTCGAGTTGATGCAGCTCCATGACGCGTTCCGATGATGCGATTTTCGCATTGTAGGAGTGCGAGCATGCGTGATTCATATAATGATTTTTGCTATCGACAGCGTGAAAACTGCGAAGGGTGCGATCGCCGTGACGGCCGGTTGTGCGCGCATGCGCATCGGTGGCGTGTGCCGCCGCGCGAGAAACGTGAGTCGAATCAAGGCGATGCGACGGAGGCCGAGGCGTCGCATGACGCGCGGCGCGTGCATGGCCACCGACACGCGTTGTCCGCTTCACGCCGCGCGCGATATCGATATGCGCAAAACTTCGTTTGAACGCTCTGAACCGGATGGTTACATGCCCTCACTCTTTTCGACTGACTGAAGGTGGGGGCGGCATGAACGTTTCGGGGAACGACGCACGCGGCGCATGGCGGCGCGTGCTGGGCACGGTGGCGGCGCTCGCTGCCGCATGGGGTTTGTCGGCGGGCGGCGCGTTTGCCGCGGGCGTATCGGGCGAGCCGGTCGTGATCGGCGTGAGCGGGCCGCTCACGGGCCAGGACGCGCAATACGGCGAGCAATGGAAGCGCGGTTTCGACCTCGCGCTCGACGAGATCAACGGCAGCGGCGGCATTCACGGCCGGCCGCTCGCGGTCGACTTCCAGGACAGCCGCAGCGACCCGCGCCAGGCGGTGGCGATCGCGCAGAAGTTCGTCGCCGATCCGCGCATCGTGATCGAACTCGGCGATTTCTCGAGCGCGACGTCGATGGCCGCGTCGCCGATCTACCAGCGCGGGCAACTGATTCAATTCGGCTTCACGAACTCGCACCCGGATTTCACGAAGGGCGGCGATTATCTGTGGAGCACCGCGCTGAGCCAGGCCGAGGAACAGCCGCTGCTCGCGCGCTACGCGGTGAAGGAACTCGGCTTCAAGCGGATCGCGGTGCTGTACCTGAACACCGACTGGGGCCGCACCAGCAAGGACATCTTCGCGAAGGCGGTGACCGGGCTCGGCGCGCAGGTCGTCGCGGCCGAAGGCTACCAGCCGACCGAGAAGGATTTTCGCTCGACGCTCGTGCGGATCGGCGCGTCGAAACCCGATTCGATCGTGCTGATCTCGTACTACGCGGACGGCGCGCAGATCGTGCGGCAGGCGCGCACGTCGGGCGTCACGCTGCCGATCGCGGCGGTCGGCTCCGTGTATTCGCCGAAGTTCCTCGAACTGGGCGGCGCGGCCGTCGACGGCGTCTATACGGAATCGAACTTCTTCCCGGCCGAACCGCGCCCCGAGGTGCAGGCGTTCGTGCAGCGCTACCGCGCGAAATTCCATACCGATCCCGATTCGTTCGTGGCGCGCGCCTACGATGCGCTGATCCTGTCGGCGGAGGTGCTGCGCCGCTACGGCATGACGCGTCAGGCCGCGCACGACGGCTTCGCGAAAGTGAGCGACGTGCCGAGCGTGATCTTCGGCAAGGTGCGCTTCGATCCGCAGACGCGCCGCGTCGCGGGCGCGCGCACCGTGTATCTGGTGGTGAAGCAGGGGCAGTGGGCGCTGTGGGATGGCGCGAAGCCGCAGCTCGCCGCGCGCTGATTCGGGACGCGGACGCATCGTGATGGCTTCCTGGCTCGACTACACGCTCAACGGCCTCATCGTCGGCAACATCTACGCGCTGCTCGCGGTCGGGCTCGCGCTGATCTTCGGCGTGTCGCACCTGATCAACTTCGCGCACGGCTCGGTCTACATGGTCGGCGCGTTCATCGGCTGGCTGTGCCTGACGCGCTTCGGGCTGCCGCTGCCGGTCGCGCTCGCGGCGGTCGTCGTCGGGTGCGGCGCGCTCGGCGTCGCGATCGAGCGGATCGGGCTGCGGCCGCTACGCCACGCGGCGCGCATCGCGCCGCTGCTCGCGACGATCGGCATCAGCTTTATCCTCGACCAGCTCGCGCAGCTCGCCTTCGGCGCCGACCCGCGCGCCGTGCCGACGCCGCTGCCCGACTGGCACCTGCGGATCGCCGGTGCGACGCTCGGCTCGCTCGACCTGCTGATCGCGGGCATCGGCATCGCGGCAGCTGCGCTGCTGTACGGCTTCCTGCGCTTCACGCGGCTCGGCTGGGCCGTGCGCGCGACCGCGCAGGATCGCGACGCGGCGCTGCAGATGGGCGTCGACGTGGACCGCGTCAACCAGACCGTGTTCGCGATTGCGTGCGCGCTCGGCGGCGTGAGCGGGCTGCTGGTCGGCATGTACTACAACAGCATCGATCCGGCGATGGGTTTCCAGGCCACGCTGAAGGGCGTCGTCGCGCTGCTGATTGGCGGGCTCGGCAACGTGCCGGGCGCGATCGCGGGCAGCCTGCTGCTCGGTCTCGTCGAGAGCTACGGTGTCGCGCTGTTCGGCACGAGCTATCGCGACCTGTTTGCGTTCGGGCTACTGATCGTGTTCCTCGTGTGGCGGCCGAACGGCTTGTTCAGCGCGAAGCGCGCGCTGCCGCCCGAGCCGATGACGGGCACCTTCCTCGCGGCTGCGAAGGCCGTGTGCGTGCCGCGCCCGGTGCTCGTCGCGCTGATCGCGCTGGCGACCGTGCTGCCGTGGCTCGGCGTATCGCCATACGTGCTGCAGACGCTGACCAACGCGTGGCTGTACGGCTTGCTCGCGCTGAGCCTCACGCTCGTTGCGGGCACGGTCGGGCAGATCTCGCTCGGCCACGCGGCGCTGCTCGTGATCGGCGCGTATGCGTCGGCGCTGCTGTCGTCGGATCTCGGCTGGTCGCCGGCCGTGACGATTCCGTGCGCGGGCGTCATCACGGCCGTGCTCGGCACGCTGCTCGTCTATCCGGCGTTCCGGCTGCGCGGGCATTACGTGTCGATCGCGACGCTCGGCATCGGCGAAGTGGTGAGCCTCGTGATCCTGAACTGGGACGGCCTCACGCGCGGCCCGCTCGGCATCACCGGCATCGCGCCGCTGCCGTGGGCGAGCACCGCGCGCGCCGCGTACTGGTTCACGCTCGCGGTGCTCGTCGTGCTCGCGCTCGTGCAGGTGCGGCTGCTGCGTTCGCATCTCGGCCGCACGCTGCGCGCGGTGCGCGAGGACGACGTCGCCGCGCGCGCGCACGGCATCGCACCGAACCGCTACAAGGCGATCGCGTTCGCGGTCGGCGGCGTCGCGGCCGGCGTGAGCGGCGGCATTGCCGCGCACCTGTACAGCTACATCAACCACCAGACGTTCGATTCGCAGGTGTCGATCCTCGCGCTGACGATGGTGATCCTCGGCGGGCTCGGCAACGTGCTCGGCGGCATCGTCGGCGCGGTCGCGCTGATCGGGTTGCCCGAGCTGTTCCGCTGGGCGGCCGACTACCGGATGCTGATCTACGGCGTCGTGCTGCTGCTGCTCGTCCGGTTCCGGCCGCAGGGCCTGCTCGGCACGGTGTGAGGGGAAATGCGATGACCACCAATCGACCTTTGCTCGACGTGCAGGGTTTGACGCGCCGTTTCGACGGCGTGACCGCGCTCGACGGTGCGAGCCTGACGCTTGCCGACGGCGAGCTGCTGAGCGTGATCGGGCCGAACGGCGCGGGCAAGTCGACGCTGTTCAACCTGATCGCGGGCGCCGACCGGCCCGACGCCGGCCGCGTGACGTTCGACGGCCGCGACATCACGGGCACGGCGCCTGAACGGCTCGCGGCGCTCGGCATCGCGCGCACGTTCCAGCACGGCCGTGTGTTCGGCAACCTGAGTGTGCTCGACAACGTGCTGATCGGCGCGCATGCGCGGCTGCGCGCGGCGCGGCCCGGGTGGCCCGCGCTCGGCGCGGCGGCCGAGGTGCTGCGCGCGCTCGTGCGGCCCGCGTCGGTGCGGCGCGAGGAGGCGGCGCTGCGCGACGAAGCACGCGCGATCGTCGCCGGATTCGGCGAACGGCTCACGCCGCGCATCGATCATCCGGCGCACAGCCTGTCGTATGCGAACCGGCGGCGCGTGGAGATCGGCCGCGCGCTCGCGCTGCATCCGCGCCTGTTGCTGCTCGACGAACCGACGGCCGGGATGAACGAGACGGAGACGGCCGAGATGCTGCAACTGATCCAGTCGCTGAAGGCACGCGGCCTGACGATCCTGCTGATCGAGCACAAGCTCGAACTCGTGATGCGCGTGTCAGACCGCGTGATGGTGCTCGACAACGGCGTGAAGATCGCCGAAGGCGCGCCGCGCGACGTGCGGCACGATCCGCGCGTGATCGAAGCCTATCTCGGCCGCCGGCATGCGGGCGACGCGGCCGCCGATCGCACGGCGCAGGCGGCCGCATGACGCCCCTTTCTTCCGGAACCCGAACGACCATGACCGATGCGCTGCTGAAACTCGAACACCTCGACACGTTCTACGGGCCGGTGCAGGTGCATTTCGACGTGAACTTCGAAGTCGGGCGCGGGCAGATCGTGAGCCTGCTCGGCGGCAACGCGAGCGGCAAGTCGACGACGATGAAGCTGATCCTCGGGTTGATGCGGCCACGCCGCGGCGTCGTACGTTTCGACGGCGACGACGTGACCGCGCTCGCGACGCCGCAGCGCGTGCGGCGCGGGATTGCGGCCGTGCCCGAGGCGCGGCGGCTGTTCGGCGACATGAGCGTGCGCGAGAACCTGCTGATGGGTGCGTACACGCGTGGCGACCGTACGGCGGTGGCGGAGGATTACGAGCGCGTGCTGGACCTGTTCCCACGCGTGCGAGAGCGACTGGCGCAACGCGCGGGCACGCTGTCGGGCGGCGAGCAGCAGATGCTCGCGATGGCGCGCGCGCTGATGGCGCGGCCGAAGCTGATCTGCATGGACGAGCCGACGATGGGGCTGTCGCCGCTTTACGTCGACAAGGTGCTCGAGCTGATCGATGCGATCAACCGGCAGGGCGTGACGGTGTTCATGGTCGAGCAGAATGCGAGCCTCGCGCTGGAGATCGCGCACTACGGGTACGTGCTGCAGACCGGGCGTGTGGTGCTCGAAGGGCCCGCGAAGGCGCTGCTCGACGATGAGCGCGTGCGCGATGCGTATCTGGGTGGGGAAGCGGTGGCGGCGTAGCGGGCGACATGCGATTCATAGGCGACGATTCCGCTCTTTTACCGTTGCGTCGCCGTGCCGATCGACCGATCGGATGAGATCGTTACGGAAGTTTCGCCAGCAAGCGGTCGCCGAACGATGGAGGAAGTTCGATGATGCCTTCG
Organism: Burkholderia stabilis; assembly: GCF_001742165.1. Classification (NCBI taxonomy): domain Bacteria; kingdom Pseudomonadati; phylum Pseudomonadota; class Betaproteobacteria; order Burkholderiales; family Burkholderiaceae; genus Burkholderia; species Burkholderia stabilis. The sequence goes on from NZ_CP016443.1 coordinate 2,877,796, forward strand.
CCATCCGATGCGGCGGTGTCGTACACGACCGCGTCCTGGTCCCACGTCAGTCTGACAGGCTCTCCTCGTGGATAGCGAAACATGCGCTCGGCGATCAAGTCCATGTTGCTACTGCGATATAAGCGCAACACGACATGCTCACCCGGCCCGTAACAGTACGTTGCCGTGTAGTGCTGATGGCCCTGCCGGGATTGCTCCGTATGGCACTGGCGCATGTGGTTCGTCTTCGATCGGATATCTACGCGCCATGCGTAGGGAAGCAGTGTTCCAATCAGTGCGACGGCAATGGCGACGCCTACGAGATATTTCGAGGATCGCGTCATGACAGGTTCACGTAGACGGGATACCGAAGACGAATAATCCGTCGATCGGAATAGATGACGAAATCGCCTCCGCGGCGGTGCTTTGTCTGCCACGCTCTGAAGTCCTGATTCCGGACCGGGTAGAGAAAATTTTCCTTTTTGCGAAGATCGCCCACACCGACTGGATAATCGATCCATGATCGACCGAACGCATGCATCGCGAGCGTAGCAGGAACGAGATTTACGCTTCGCGCGTTCCAGTGGCCGAGGTATTGAGACGGTTCGCCCGGTTCGGTTCCGAAGGTGTAGTTATCCTTCACGTAGACGGATATATGCGTAATCGCGGCTGTCGTTCCGTCGAAGCTGATCTCGGCGCGCTCGACGGCGGCGTATAGGTTGAATGATCCGAGTGCGCCGGTCAGATCGTCCGGAATGCCGTTAGCCTCGGTGAGACGCTTCAGGTACTGCAGTGCCTTCTGCTCGAAGGTCCCTTCTACCTTGGCATACTGAAAATGAAAGTGGTGATGAATCAACTGAATATCGCCACTGCACATATCGGTGATCGAGATGACGGGATAGCGGTGTTTGTAGGGCAGCAACCGGGCGCGGATTACACGCAACGCGGCATTGCTATTGATCGCCGACGATGTCAGGTTGTCGAACTGTTCCTTCGCTCGGGCATATTTCAACACCCATTCGAGCTTTACCGTCGTCGTGTCGATCATGTCAGGGGGATACGGAACACCATCCTGATTGATGCCGTTTCGCTCGTCGTCGACGGTCGGGGAATAGTTCAAACGCCCCGCGAACCACTTTTCCATAAGTGTTGCTGATATGGGCATCATGAGCTTGCGCATTGCGCCGGGTATTTCCTGAATGTCGAACGGCTCGACCTGCGGTTCTTTCTTTTTCGGTTCAGGTGCAGGTGCAGGTGGTTTCGGCGGGGAGGGAGTATTCAGCCATTTCCTGAACCTGGCGTGGGCGTTCACCATACGCTCGATATCGTCGAGCATCTTCGTGGCGGGATCGGGGCGTACTGTTTTGCGCGACTTGATCGGCTTATCTGCCGATACCTTCGAATCGGGAACGGGCGGCAGCCGGGCCATCGAAAGGCATAATCCGCGGATTATTCTGCATCCCTCGTCTCCTTCACAGTGCGTCCATCTCCAGAGCAGTTTGTTTGGTTTGTGATACGGCAGCTTCTGATTGTCGGCTTCCATTTGTTGGCGTTCCCTCGTGCATCGCGAGCAAAGTGTCCGGCGATTCGAGCACAAACGTGCGAGCGACACAAAAACCGTCACGTTCTTGTAACAGTTGCCCGATTGAGGAAATGCGAATTCCTGTTCCTGTAATGGAATGGAGAGGTGATTCGATATGCGCTGATCGTTGCCGCGTATTATGCGCGCGGCCCCGTCAAGCGCGACGTGATGATGGCGCAGGTGCTGTCGTCCGCGCTCGAAGGTGTCGTTCACAATGCCGCGCGGCGCGGGCTGCTGGCGGCCCCGAAACTGAAGCGCGAACTCGTTGCGCGGGCACGGCGCTACCTGGAAGGCATCGTGCGATACGACGGCGAACCCCCGCTCGCGAACCGCAGCGAAAAGCGTGTTGTACCCCGAAATTCGGAGTAGATTGGCGATTTCCTGATATCGAACGACAACGGGAGCGCCGCGCCATGTTGACCTATTCCATTCAGAAAGTCGGCTACGACTACACGCAACTGGATTCACAGGGCGCGACGGACTACGCGTCGTTCATTCATGCATTCGATGCGTTCCCGTGGGCCGTGCAGCAGGCCGAGTGGGACCAGATACAAGACGGCCCGTTTCCGGCGCTCGTGCTGCAGCATGCGGACGATCAGCGGGAATTGTGGGTCACCGCGCTGAAGGATGCGAGCGCGAACGGGTTCCAGTTGAATGCGGTCTCGATGCGCATGAAGAAGGGACTCTTCGGCATGGGGAAGCCGAAGCCGGAGCAGTACGTCGAGACGATCGACGTCGAAAAGCGCGCCGACGTCGATACGTTGTGCCGGTTGTTCTGCGATCGTCAGTATGACGAGCTGGACCGGCTCGTGGCGCGACATGCAGCGCGCAACGCCGACCGTGATGACAGCGACGATTGAGCGCCGCTTCAGGCGCGCTTCGCCCCCGTTCCCGCCGCGCGCGGAAACGTCAGCACCACCGCAAATCCGCCCGCATCGGGAAACGTGAACCCGACGCGCCCACCGTGCGCCTTCATCACTTCCTGCACGATCGCCAGCCCGAGGCCCGACCCTGTGCGCCGCTCGCTGCCGTCCGGCGCGATCCGCACGAACGGCTGCAATGCCGCGTCCCAGTGCTCGCGCGGAATGCCTCGCCCGTTGTCGGTGACGGTCAGCGTGACCGCCTCGTCGGCATGGCCCGTGGTGTCGACCGAGACGACGATGTCGTCCGCATGACCGTGCAGCAGCGCGTTGTGCAGCACGTTCGACAGCGCTTCCTGCAGGCTGATCGCATCGCCGTCGATCCATGCCAGCGGCGCGTCGCTCGCGAACGCGACGGCGACGTCGCGCTCGTCCGCGAGCGGAATCGTGCGGCCGAGCACGTCCTTGGCGAGCGCGACGAGTTCGACGGGCTGTAATGGCACGGCCTCGGTGCGATGGATCACCATCGCGTGATTGAGCAACTGGCCAGTGAGGCGGCCGACGTCCGCGGAGGTTGCACGCAGCGCGTCGAGGCGCGCCGCGTGACGCGCAGGATCGGCTTCGCCGTCGAGCAGCTCGATCTGCGCGTCGAGCCGCGCGAGCGGCGTGCGCATCTGGTGCGCGGCGTCGGCGATGAAGCGCTGCATCGCGTTGATCCGCTCGGCCAGGCGACGGATCAATCCGTTGATCGAACCGATGATGGCGTCGATCTCGCTCGGCGTATCGACGGCCACGGGCCGCAGGTCGGCCGGGTCGCGCGCGGCGATGAGCGTGCCGATCTGCGCGAGCGGGCGCAAGCCGCGCCGGATCGCGAGGCCGCTCGCACCGATCGCGAGCACGCTCATCAGCAGGATCAGCGTCCACACCTTGATGCTCATGTCGTTCGTGAGCTGCTGGCGCGCATTGGTGGTTTGCGCAACGGTCACGAGCGCCCAGCCCGGCGTGCGTTCCTCGGGCATGTAGCGCGCGATGGTCGCGGTGCGGATGCGGTGCCCCTGGTAGACGGCGTTCGCGAACGCAGGGCCCTGTTTGGCGGCGGCAAGCGTCGCGGGGCTCGCGAGATCGTTGTAACCGGCCACGACGATGCCGCGCGAATCGACGACCTTGTAGTAGACGAGGTCGTAGCGCGACAGCGTCGACAATGCGGCCACCGGCGGATTCAGCGCGAGCACGCCGCCCTGTACGTAGAGGTTCTCCGCGACCTGGATGGATGCGCCGGCAAGCAACTGGTCGTATGCGCGTTCGGCCGCGACGCCCGCGTAGTAGCGCGCGATTGCCGCAAGCGCGAGCGCGCCGGTCGCGACGACGAGCGCGATGAAAAGCAGCGTGCGCCCGAACAGCGTCTTCGGGAACCAGTCAATGCGACGCAATCTGATACCCCATCCCGCGCGCGGTGCGGATCTCGACCGAGCTGCCCTGCAGCTTCTTGCGCACGCGCGTCACGTATTGCTCGACCGCATTCGTGGTCGGCTCGTTGCCGAAGCTGAACAGCTGGTTCAGCAGTTCTTCCTTCGAGAAGATCCGTTGCGGCCGGCTCGCAAGAATCTCGAGCAGCGCGAATTCCTGGCGAGACAGCGACAGCGGCTGGCCGTCGAGTTCCGCGAGGCGGCTGCTGCGGTCGATCACGAGGCCGCCGAGCGTCAGCACGTCGTTCGCGTGGCCGCTGTTGCGGCGCAGGAGCGCCTGCACGCGCGCGTCGAGCTCGCGGTAGTCGAACGGCTTCACGAGATAGTCGTCGGCGCCGAGGCCGAGGCCGCTCACGCGGTCGTCGATCGCCGAGCGTGCGGTCACGAGCAGTACGGGCGTCTTGCTGCCCGACGCGCGCAGGTTACGCAGCACCGCGAAGCCGTCCATGCCGGGCAGGTTCGCGTCGAGCACGACGAGGTCGAAGCGCTCGACGCGCAGCAGCCCGTTCGCGGTCGCGCCGTCGGTTTCGAGATCGACGGCGTGGCCGAGCCGCGCGAGGCGATTGCGGATCGCCGCGCCGATTTCGGCATCGTCCTCCACGACGAGAATGCGCATGGTGCCGTTTGCAGGTGAGTGGATTAGGGGTTTTCCCGGGGCCGGGATGTCAGCATTTTCTCAGACTCGGTCGATAACCTGTGTCGAGCCGGAAGCAGCACGCAAGGACGGCATTAATACCAGAAATATTCAAGGAGACGGCAACATGCAGCATGTCACGGGCACGACGAACGCGCGGTGCGGCACGACGCCGGCCTTCGCGCGGCCGTTGGCCGTCCGTCTCGCGGCGGCGCGCGCATGACGACGTCGCTGCGCCGCCGCGCACTGATCGCCGCCGGCCTCGGCGCGCTCGCCGCGCCGGCGTTCGTGCGCGCCAAGCCGCGCTCCGTGCGGATTTCCAAAGGTTATGGCGTGCTGTACCTGCCGCTGCTCGTGATGGAGAAGCAGCGCCTGTTCGAGCAGCACGCGGCGCGGCATGGCGTGCGCGACGTTGCGGTCGACTGGGTGCTGCTCGACGGCGGCAATTCCGTCAACGACGCGATGATGGCCGGCACGCTCGATTTCGCCGGCGCCGGTGCGCCGGGCTTCATCGAGCTGTGGGCGCGGGCGCGCGGCATCCCGAACGTCGAGGTGATCGGCATCAGCGGGCTGTCGACCACGTCGCTGTCGCTGAACGCGAACCGTCCGGGCCTCGCGTCGCTGCGCGACTTCACGCCCGCCGACCGGATCGCGGTGCCCGGCATCCGCACGTCGCTGTCGGCGGTCGTGCTGCAGATGGTCGCGAGCCGGCAACTCGGCCCTGCGCATTTCGCGAAACTCGATTCGATCACCGTGAACCTGCCGCATCCGCAGGCGATGCAGGCGCTGATCCGCCGCGAGAACGGCGTCACCGCGCATTTCACGTCGCCGCCGTTCTCGACGCTGGAGTTGCGGCAGCCGGGCATCCACCGCGTCGTGAGTTCGGTCGACGTGCTCGGCCCGCTGACGCTCGACGTCGTGTTCGCGCCGAAGCGGCTCGTCGATACCGAGCCCGCGCTGGCCTCGGCGTTTCTCGGCGCGCTCGACGAAGCGAACCGCCTGATCTCGCAGGACCCGCGCGCGGCGGCCGCGCTTTACGCGGCGTCGTCCGGCGTCGGCGTGTCGCACGACGACGTGATGCAGATGCTCGCCGCGCCCGACACGCGCTTTTCGGTGCGGCCGAACCAACTGATGGACTACGTCGAATTCCTGTACCTGGCCGGCACGATCAAGGCGAAACCGCGCGCGTGGCACGAGATGTTCGCGCCGATGCTCGACGACTACCGGTCGGGCTGAACGCCGCTGCCGCCGGCAAACGATATGCATCGAAACCCGCTTGGGCCCGCGCCTTCGCTGCGCGCGGCGCCGACTCAACCGACAAGCAACCGACACGTAACCGATTCACGTAAGGAGCCCGCAGTGAACGCTACCGAAACCCTGGACCCCGCGTCCGCCGAAGAACAGCGCATCATGTCGAAGATGGCGCGGCGCCTGCTGCCCATCCTCGTCGTGATGTTCCTGATCGCGTTCATCGACCGGCAGAACGTCGGCTTCGCGAAACTGCAGATGGTGCACAGCCTCGGGATGACGGAGGCCGCGTTCGGGCTCGCGTCGTCGCTGTTCTTCATCGGCTACCTGCTGTTCGAGGTGCCGAGCACGCTCGCGCTGCATCGCTACGGCGCACGCGTGTGGCTCGCGCGGATCATGCTGACGTGGGGCCTCATCACGGTGCTGATGGGCTTCACGACGTCGATGCCCGCATTCTGTTCGCTGCGTTTCCTGCTCGGCATCGCCGAAGCCGGTTTCTATCCGGGCGTGATCTATTACCTGACGCTGTGGTTTCCGCAGAGCTATCGCGCGAAGGTGCTCGGCATCTTCACGCTCGGCAGTGCGCTCGCGAACATGCTCGGCTCGCTGGTCGGCGGCGTGTTGCTGAGCCTGAACGGCGTGGGGGGCCTCGCGGGCTGGCAATGGGTGTTCGTTGCGACGGGCATCCCGGCCGTGATCGTCGCAATCGTCGTGTTCCGTGTGCTGCCCGCGTCGTTCCGCGAGGCGCCGTTCCTCGACGAGCGCGAGAAGCAGATCGTTGCGGCCGCACTCGAACGCGAAAAGCCCGCGCAGGCGGAGCATGGTCAGCCGTGGAAGGCGCTGCTCGACCCGCGCGTGATGCTGTTCGCGGCGACCTACATGCTGATGTCGACGTCGCTGTACGGCGTCACGTACTGGCTGCCCACGCTCGTGAAATCGTTCGGCGTGTCGAGCAGCATGAACGGCTTCCTGAGCATGCTGCCGTGGGCGCTCGCGGTGCTGCTGCTGCAGTGGCTGCCGGGAAAGTTGCGCCGCGCGAAGAGCATTCTGCGCACGATCGCGATCGTCGCGGCGCTCGGCGCGCTCGGCTTCCTGCTGAGCCTCGTGCTGCCGTCGACGCCGCTGCGCTTCGTCGCGCTCGTGCTCGGCGGTGCGTGCATCCCGCTGCTGTATCCGTGCTTCTGGTCGATGCCGCCGCGTTATTTCACCGGCGCGCGTGCGGCGGCGAGCGTCGCGGCGATCAACTCGATCGGCAACCTCGGCGGCTTCTTCAGCCAGAACCTGATGCCGTTCGCCGGCAAGGTGACGGGTACCGCGTTCGGGCCGATGATCGTGCCGATCGTGTGTCTCGCGTTGCTCGGGATCGGCGCGCTGGTCGCGTGGACGCGCTCGGAGCGGGGGATGGTGGCGGTGGGGGCGTGATGGTGGGCGGCGTCAGCGCTTCATCAACTGGTTTCCGACGATCTTGAAGTCGGTGGCCACGTGCGTATTCGACAGCAGGTACTTGAGCGCGCGGATGTCCGGCGCGGTCGTCGAGAAGCGGTCGCCGCCGTCGAATATGAAGTTCCACATGATGATGCCGCGGCTGGTCTCGGGATCGTCCACGCGGATCTCCTTCAGCGACGCGAGCGGATATGCTCGCTCGTGCCAGTCGAACAGGTGCCGCACGTAGAGGTGATCGTGCGTCACGATTTCATAGCGGCGCAGGAATGGCGTCGCGACGATGAGGAGCACGGCGGTGACAATCAGCAGCGAGCGGGCCGCGCGCCAGACGACGGCCCGCGAGGCGCGGCCGCGCGGTTTGGTGCGGTACCGTCGGTAGGCGGATGGCACGGTCATTACCACGCTGACCCACCAGAACGCCGCGATGAACCCGAGCGGCACGTTCATGAACGGCACCGAAAAGGCGCCGACGAAGCTGGTCGGAAAATCCAGGAGCCGCGCGGTCGACACGAACCCGAGCCCGATGTAGCTGCCCGCAGGGTGCGGGATGAACAGGGCCGTCGTCAGCGCCTGCAGGGCGAGCAGGATGGGCCAGCACAGCAGCGATACCGCAAGCCAGCCGGCCACGACAGCGCAGAAACTGAATGCGTAGGAGAAGATGTTTTTCATCGTGTCGAATGGCGGGGTCGGGGCGCGGCCGGCGTACGGCTCGAGCGACATACAGCGAGGTGGCGAATTGTAGCGTTGCGCCGAGGCCTGTACAGGCGAGCATGCCGACTTTCTGCGCGTCGCGTCGACGTACTACCGTGTGCTGCCATGGGTGACACATGGAGCATGCAATGAAAATGACGACGATCACGGCGTTTCGCGATGCCATTGCGCAGCGACGCATACGACGCGAGTTTGTCGCGCGTGGCCTGGCATCGCGCGACGAGGCACGGCGTACCGGCAAATACATCGATGCTGAAAACGTAAGGGCAGCACTCGAACGCATGCTGGAAGCGGCACGACGGACGAAGGCGGCCGGTTGAACCTTTCAGACGACCGCGAGCGCGCCTAACGGCGCGAAATCCCGGGCGTGACCGCCGCATGCGCATGTGACAGCGGAATCTCCACCTCGACCGTCGTGCCTTCGCCGAGCGTCGTCGCGATCTGCAACGTACCGCCGACGAGATACGCGCGCTCGCGCAAGCCGACCAGCCCGAACGAGCTCGACTTGCGCGGCGCGCCGGGATCGAACCCCGCGCCGTCGTCGCGAATCGTCAGCGCGATCGCATCGTCCCCGCACACGAGATCCACGTCCGCATGCGATGCGGCCGCATGCCGCGCGACGTTCGCGAGCGCTTCCTGCGCGATGCGGAACACGGCCGTCGCATACGGTTCGTCGAGTTGCAGCTCGGGCGGCTCGACGTGCAGCGCGCATGCAATCCCGTGACGGTGCCGGAAATCCTCGACGAGCCATTGCATGGCGGCGGCGAAGCCGAGATCGTCGAGCATCAGCGGGCGCAGGTCCGATGCGATGCGCCGCGTCGCGGCCACCGCGCCGCGCGCCAGCATGTGCATGGCCGCGATCTTGCGCGCGAGCGGCGCGTCGTCCTGCGGCACGCGGTCGATCAGCCATTCGAGATCGTTCTTCAGCGTCGCGAGCGTCTGCGCGAGTTCGTCGTGCAGTTCGCGTGCGATGCGGCGCTGTTCGGCCTCGCGCGCGCTCGCGCTGATCGCGGCGATCTCGCGCAGTTCCTCGCGTGACGCCTGCAGCGCACGCTCCGCACGCACACGTTCCTCGACTTCGCGCCGCAGGTCGCGGTTCGACGCGCTCAGTTGCGCGGTGCGCGCGGCGACGCGCTGTTCGAGCCGTTCGTTCGCCTCGTTCAGCTGCGCGCTCTTCTGCAGGACGAGCAGATGCTGGTAGCGCGCGCCGGCCAGCGCGCGCACCGTCTGCGCGTGCAGCCGGCCGTTCTCGAACAGCAGCGCGAACAGCACGACACCCGACGCGACGAGGCCGTACGCGCGCCCCGCGTAGAACCCGAGGTCGAAGCGCCCGTGGGTCAGCATCGACGACAGCGCGATGTCGAACAGCCATGCGACGAGCACGGTCATCACCCACAGGTCGAGCACGGAATGGCGCCGCCGCTGCCGCCACATCAGCACGAGCGCGAGCAGGTTCAGCCCCCACACGGCCGTGATCGCGTTCGTCATCGACGCGGCCATCCGGTTGCCGTGCATGATGCGCGGCAGCAGGTCGTGGCCGGCGGTCGCGAGCAGCGCGAGCGCGGCGGTCGCGCCCGCCGCCGCGGCGATGCAGAGCACCACCGGAATCGCGGCGCGGCGCTGCGGCGCGGGGATCGGGTGCGCCCGCGACGGTGCGCGCAGCAGCGCGTAGGCGGCGACCGTCAGCGGAAAGCCGCCGTGCCAGAACAGGTACAGCCACGCGGTGGTCTGTTCGCCCGCGCCGAGCAGGCCGGTCGGCGTGAACAGCCCGGGAAAGGTCAGCATGTGCGTGCCGGCCATGAAGCCCGTGAACAGGTAGCCGCCCGCGAGCATGAGCAGCGATTTCTCGCGCAGGATCGCGTACTGGCCGAGCAGGAGGCCGGCCGTCACCATGTCGTTGACGACGATCGCCGACTGGTACACGGGAATGAACGCCCAGCCCGCCGCCAGCGGCATGCCCGCGAACGGTGCAAGCATGGCGAAGATCGCGGCCGACACGAGCACGGTTGCGATCGCGAGCCGTCGCTCGCGGCGGCCGGGCGGCAGCGACGACATGAACAGGCGCGACGCGTCCGGATCGTCGTTGCCGCCGGGAACCGGCTGGAAGCGGAAGGCGTTCATCATGCGTCGCCGCCGCCGGGGTCGAGGTCGTGGCGCACCGCGTAGCGCACCAGCGCGGCTTCGTTCGGCAACTCCATCTTCTCGAGGATCCGCGTCTTGTAGGTGCTGACCGTCTTCGCGCTCAGCGCGAGTTCGGACGCGATCTGCGTGACGGTCTGGCCCGCGACGATGCGGCGCATCACGTCGAGCTCGCGCGCGGACAGCCGTTCGTGCGGCAGCGTCCGGGCCGGCGTGCGCAGCGTGCGTGCGAGGCTTTCGGCCGCCGACGGGCTCACGTAGACGCCGCCCGCCGCCACCTTGCCGACCGCCTCGACGAGCTCGGCGGTCGCGCTGTCCTTGGTCAGGTAGCCGGTCGCGCCGGCCTTGAACGCCCGCGCCGCGTACTGCGCCTCCGCGTGCATCGTCAGCACGAGCGTGCGCAGCGACGGCGCATGGCTTTTGACCAGCCGGATCAGCTCGATGCCGGTTGGTGCGGGCATCGACAGGTCGAGCAGCAGCACGTCGGCGGTGCCGCGCTCGGCCAGCGCGAGCGTGGCCGAACCGTCGCTCGCCTCGCCGACGATTTCGAAGCCACCGGCCCTCTCCAGGATGTAGCGCAGTCCGTCCCGCATGACTGCGTGATCGTCAGCCAGAATTACCCTGATCATCGAGCGATCCTCTTCGGGATGACGCCGCGGGCCCTGCCGTCCGGTTCTCGTCGCGGCGGTTCTTCTGATCAATATATTCCGCCGAATCCCAAAGCGGTACACGTTGGAGAGATTTTCGGGATATCCCGGGGATGAATGTGTACTGAAGCGAAATAATCGACGGGAAAGGCACGATCCCGAGCGCGGGCGGGGACGGGTATTCCCGGATGATCGCCGCGGCCGTGCGCGGCCGGCAAGGCGCCGCGCGAACCGTCCCGATTCGGGTCTAAACTGGTGCCCGATGCCACCCCGGAGACCTCACGATGATCGATCTTGCCGATATCCTGCCGTCCGCGCTGCCTGCCGCCGTCGCCTGGGCCGACGCGGAGGCGGCGCGCGGAATCGCGCAGGGCGCGCCGCTCACACCCGCGCAGGCCGACGACGCGCGCACGGTCGGGGTCGCGCAGCCGGAGCGGATTCGTGTCGTGACCGCCGACCGCCTGCCGTTTCCCGAAACGCCTTCGCTGGCCGCGATCGCCCGCGACACGGGGCTGCTGTCGCCCGGGACGATCGGCCTGACGCTCGGCCATGCGGTGTTCGTACTGCGCGGGCACGACACGCGCCGCCTGCTGACCCACGAATTCCGTCATGTGCATCAGTACGAGGCCGCCGGATCGATCGGCGCGTTTCTTGCGCGTTATCTGCAAGAGATCGCGACGGTCGGGTATCACGATGCGCCGCTCGAGGCCGATGCGCGGCAGCACGAGTTCGACTGACCGCTCACGCCGGCGCGACCGCGCGCACCTCGAGATGAACCTTCCCGACGCTCCCATCGGCCCGGTGTCCACCCGCCGAGCCGCGCCGCTGTGGAGCGCGCGATGAGCGAGACGATCCACGCGTGGATCGGCACGATCGGCGCGCATCCGCTGCTCGTGCTGGCGATCGTGTTCGTCACCGCCTGTGCCGAGGCGATCGCGCTGATCGGCACGGTGGTGCCGGCCGGCGCCGTGATGTTCGCGGCCGGCACGCTGATCGGCGCGGGCGCACTCGACGGGTGGACGACGATCGGCGTCGCGGCCGTCGGGGCAGTGATCGGCGACGGGATCAGCTACGAGCTCGGGCGGCACTATCGCGGGGTGATTCGCAACGCGTGGACGCGCTTCGGCTACGCGGCCGCTTACTCGCGCGGCGAGGAGTTCGTACTGCGGCACGGCATCAAGAGCATCGTGCTCGCGCGCTTCCTCGCGCCGGTGCGCGCGGTCGTGCCGGTCGTCGTCGGCTGCGCGACGCTGCCGCGCCGGTCGTTCTATCCGGTCAACGTGATATCGGCGCTCATCTGGGCGCCCGTGCATGTGGCGCCGGGCATCCTGTTCGGCGCGTCGGCCGCGCTGGCGGCGGCGATCAGCGTGCGGGTCGCCGTGATCCTGGTGGTCGTCGCCGCGCTGGTCGCGCTCGTGTGGATCGGCGTGCGCGTCGCGCTGCGGCGCGGCTGGCCGCTGTTGCGCCGCGCGATCGCCGAAGTCGTGCACGCATGCGCGCGCCGCTGGCCGCGATTCGGCGCGCGGCTGCTCGCCGCGTGCCGGGCGCGGTGCCGGTGTTCGCGCTGCTGTTCGTCGGTTGCGTGTGGCTGTTCGCGGGCCTCGTGCAGGATGTCGTCGCGAACGATCCGCTGATGCACGCCGACATCGCGCTGTACGCGTTCCTGCAGAACCTGCGCACGCCGCCCGCGGACGCCGCGATGCGTGCGCTCGCGGTGCTGCACGGGCACGATACGGGGCTGATCGTCGCGGCCGCGTTTCTCGTCTGGCTGATGATCCATCGCTGCTGGCTGACGGCCGCGTGGTGGCTCGCGACGGTCGGCATCGCCGTCGTGCTCGTGCCGGTGATCGGTGCGGGCGTGCCCGGCGCGACGCCCGCGAGCCTGCCGCCCGGCGCGCTGCATGTGCCGTTGCCCGATGCCGACGCCGCGTTCGCGATGCTCGCGAGCAGCGGCATCGGCTGGGTGCTCGCGCGCGACCGGCCCGCGCGGTGGCGCATTCCGGTCGTGACGGGCGTCGTGCTGTGGATCGTGCTCGGCGGCTTCGCGCGGCTGTACGTCGGCGATACGTGGCTGTCGGGTTTGCTCGGCGGCTGGAGCCTCGGGCTGGCGTGGTTCGCGGTGCTCGCCGGCGCCTACGCATACTGGCGCGTGCGCGAGCATGTGCAGCCGAGGGGCGCGCTCGTCGCGGTGGTCGTGGTGCTCGCGACGGCCGGCGTCTGGACGATTCCCGCGCAATGGCAGCTCGACCGCGCGTCGCGCCCGCATGTCGGCGACGTGGTCGCGATGACCGTCGATCAGTGGATGCGCGGCGGGTGGCAGCGCGTGCCGACGCGGCGCACCGAGATCGGCGGCGATCGCGAGGAATATCTGCCGCTGCAATGGAGCGCGACGTCGGACACGCTCGATCGTCATCTCGCGCAGGCCGGCTGGCAACGCGCGACGCCGTGGTCGCCCGCCACCGCACTGCGCTGGCTGTTGCCGCAGGCGCCGGCCGACGCGCTGCCGGTTCTGCCGCGCTATACGCATGGCGAAAGCACGCGCCGCGTGTTCGTGCGCGTCGATCCGGGCCGCCCGGAAAGCCGCCTCGTGTTGCGGTTGTGGCGTTATCCGTACGTGTTGCAGGACGCGCTCGGCAATCGGCCGTTATGGTACGGCGCGCTGTATCGCGAGACGTTGCGCCGGCCGGCGCGGCTGATGACGATCGTGCATACGACGCCGATCGACGATGCGGCAACGATTGCGCAGGCGCTGGCGGTCGAGCCGACGATCGAGCGTCCGCCGGCGGGGATGAGCGCCGCGCCGGCCGAGATGCTGCTCGTGTGGATGGTCCAGCCGTGAGCGGGCAGGGTGCCGCTTACGCGTGCGCCGGCTGCGCGGGGACGACGGACAGGCGCAGGCCGACCGTCTTGAGCACCGCGAGCAGGGTTTTCAGTGTCGGGTTGCCGTTGGGCGACAGCGTGCGATACAGCGATTCACGACTGATGCCGGCTTCGGCCGCGACCGCGCCGAGCCCACCATAGGCCTCCGCGACCGTGCGCAGCGCGAGCAGGCCGGCCGCGCGGTTGTCGGGATCGTCGAGCGATTCCATGGCGACCCGCAGATAAGCCACCGCGAGTTCGCGGTCGGCGCCCAGTTCGGCGACTTCCGCATCGTGGTGCGATACCGCGCCTTTGAGCTTGTTCACATTTGCCTCCGTTTCCAGTTCAACCAGTGTTCCTTTGCGCGCCTGATGTCGTCGGGCTGGCTGCGCTTGTCGCCGCCGGACAGCAGCAGCACCAGCGCGCCGCCGTGCCGGCCGAAATACACGCGATAGCCGGCGCCGACATGGATGCGCAGTTCGATCACGCCTTCGCCGACGGGCTCGCAATCGCCGAAATTGCCTGTCTGCACGCGGCGCAGGCGTTCGCGAATCCGTGCCTGGGCGAGCTTGTCGCGCACGGCGTTCAGCCATTCGGTGAAAGGCTCGCGACCATCGTCGCGCTGATAGCGAAGCAGTTCGAACTTGGCTAGCATTGTAACTTATAAGCTACAAAAGGGTGGTGGAAAGAGGCGGTCGTGTAGCTTGCCGCCGACGCGGTGAACGGGGAGCGATACATGCGTGCGCGGATCGCCGGATCGGGATGGCCAGCCACGCGGCGGCCGGTGCGCAGGCGACGCCTTCAGGGTTCGGGCTGTCGGGCGACGAAGCCCGCTTCCCGGACGACGATCATTCTTTCATCCGTTGCGGACGGCGGCGATTCGGCCGAATGGCCTGTTTGGATGGCGCGATGACGGGCACGCGCGGTGGGCGGGGTGTCGGCAGGAAATGATGCGAACGGCAAACCTGCCGGCGCCGGCGCATCGCGCGACCGGCGGGCCGACAGGTTCGTCGCGGCGTTACTGCTTCGCGGGCGCGGTGCTCGCGACCTTGTCGAGCGCGGCCGGAATGTACGTGTCGAGCTGCGCAGTCACCGATTCGTAGAAGTCGATCGGCTTGCCCCATGCGTCGGGCACGTCGAGGTGCTTTCCGGTCGCGTATTCGGCGAGCGTGAAGACCTTGCCGGCGGCCGACGGATAGAGCGCGAGCACCTTCTCCTTGTGCTTGTCGGTCATCGTCAGGATTACGTCGGAATGCTTGACGTCGTTCGCGTTCAATTGCACCGAGCGGTGCGCGGACGTGTCGAGGCCGTGCCGCTTCATCAGGATCACGCCGTTTTCCTCGGGCTTTTCGTCATACGGATCTTCATCGACCGCGCGCGAGATCACCGCGACGTGCGCGTGCCGCTGCGCGATCAGCTGGCCGGCGATCGCTTCGGCCATCACGCTGCGCCCGGTGTTGCCCGTGTCGACGAACGCGACTTTCTTCGGTTCGTCGGCGAACGCCGACGTCGCGCACTGGATGCCGACGCAACAGAGCAGCGCCAGCGTGCTGAGGGTGTGGCTTCTTTTCATTGATGTCTCCGCCATGATGAGGTGAGGTCGCCCCGGCAGTGGGCCGGGGTTTGCGGAAGATCATGACGGCCGCATGCGGCGGAAAAAAATAAACGACCGGTTTTCGCAAGATGGTGTCGCTTCGTTGCAAGCGGGCGCGACGGTGGCCACGGGTATCGCGGCGATCGCGGAAGCCGTACACCGCCGCCCCGATCGCCGCATGTCACCGTTCCGTCGTCACGCCGCCGCGGCCACACGCTCCGACGCAAACCCCGCCAGCGTCCGCAATGCGTCCCGCGCCGAGCGCAGGTAAAACGACTGCAGATGAAACACGTGCCAGCGCGCCGCATGAATCTCCAGCCGGCACGGCACGCCGCACGAGGCCGCATGATGCGCGAGCCGCTGCGCATCCGACAGCAGCACCTCCTGGTCGCCAGCCTGGATCAGCATCGGCGGCAGGCCGCGCAGGTCGGTGTCCAGCGGGCCGCGCGCCGCGGTCGAGCCGGCACCGTGATACCAGCGCAGCCCCTGTTCGAGCCAGCCGCGGCGGATCATCGGATCGTCGTGGCGGCGCGATGCCAGCGTCGCGCCGCCGAGCGCGGGATCGGTCACGGGCGAGATCAGCAGCAGTGCAGCGGCGGCCGGTTCGCCGCGCTCGCGCAGCGCGATGGCGAGCGCCAGCGCCAGCGCGCCGCCGGCCGAATCGCCGGCGATGACGATCCGGTGAGGCGCATGGCCTTGCGCGCGCATCGCGTCGTACGCGGCCAGCGCGTCGTCGAGCGCGGCGGGGCTCGGATGCTCGGGCGCGAGCCGGTAATCGGGCACCCACACCGGCAGGCCGGCTTCGTTCGCGAGCCGCGTCGTCACGCCGCGATGCGTATGCGGCCCGCCGAGACAGAACGCGCCGCCGTGCAGATAGAGGATCGCGCCGCCCGTGTCGCCGCGTTTCGGCGCGACCACTTCGACCGGCACGCGGCGCGCGGACGTGCGGTAGCGCAGCGTACCGCCCGCGCCGGGCATCAGAGGCGACAGCAGCGCGACGACGCCGCGCTGCATGCGCGCGCCGAACGGCGGCCCGATCAACGGCCTGAACGCGACGCGCAGGAAGCCGCGCAGCGACGCGGCGGCGAGCGCCTCCAGTCCGCCTGCCGGTGGCGCGATCACCACGCCATGTGCGGGCGCGGGCGCATCGGGCAGCGGGTGCGAGAAGCGATACGCGCGCAGCCCGGCGAAGCGCGTGATCCACCGGTAGGTCAGCGTGAAGCCGGGCCAGTTCGTGCTGTTGTGGCCCGATGCGTCGACGTACCAGCTCTTGCAACTGCTCCACACCGAACCGGCCAGACGTTGCTGCACGTGCGCGTTGAAGCGCCGGTAGCGTCGCGCGTCGACGTCGATCGCGCACGCGCACGCGCCGTCGCGCCGCATCGCGCGCACGCAGCGCATCACGTGCGCGATCTGGCTTTCGAGCATGTAGACGATCGAGTTGTGGCCGAGGTTGGTGTTCGGGCCGTACAGCATGAAGAAGTTCGGAAAGCCGGGCACGGTGAGCCCGAGATATGCCTGCGCGCCGCGGCGCCACGCGTCGTTCAGGTCGAGCCCGTCGCGGCCCGTGATGCGCATCGGCGACAGGAATTCGGTCGCCGCGAAACCGGTGCCGTAGATGATCGCGTCGACCGGATGGTGCGCACCGTCGGCGGTCTCGATGCCATCCTCGGTCACGCGCCGGATGCGCTGCGTGACGAGCTCGACGTTGTCGCGGCTCATCGCGGCGAGGTAGTCGCTCGACAGCAGGATGCGCTTGCAGCCGATCGGGTAGTCGGGCGTGAGCCGTTCGCGCAGCGCGGCGCTCGGCACGTCGCGCGCGAGCAATTTGCGGAACGGCCGGCCGACCGCGAAATCCATCAGACCGTGCAGGCGCGTGAACGCAATCGCACGCGATTCGTAGCGCAGGTAGATCGACGCGCGATACAGCTTCATCGCCCACGGCAGACCGCGAAGCAGCGCCTTTTCCCACGGGCGGTACGCGCGATCGGGGCGCGGCATCACGTAGGCGGGCGAGCGCTGGAATACGACGAGACGCTGCACGTCGCCGGCGATCGCCGGGACGAACTGGATCGCCGATGCGCCGGTGCCGACCACCGCCACGCGTTTGCCCGCGAGCGGCGTGTCGTGATCCCAGTGCGCGGAATGGAATGCGCGACCGCGAAACGTGTCGATGCCGGGCAGGTCGGGCATCGCCGGGCGGCTCAACTGGCCGGTGCCGCTGACGAGCACGGCCGCACTCAGCGTCGTGCCGTCGGCGAGCGTGACGCGCCACAGCGCATGGGCTTCGTCGTAGCGCGCGCGTTCGACTTCGGCGCCGAAGCGCAGATGGCGCGCGAGCCCGTACTTGCGCGCGCAATGCTGCAGGTACGCATGGATTTCGGGCTGCGGCGCGAACACGTGTGACCACGTGGGATTGGGCTCGAACGAGAACGAGTAGAGATGCGAGGGCACGTCGCAGGCGGCGCCCGGATAGCTGTTGTCGCGCCATACGCCGCCCACGTCGTGCGAGCGTTCGACGATCACGAAATCGTGGATGCCGGCGCGTTGCAGCGCGATGGCCATGCCGATGCCGGCGAAGCCGGCGCCGATGATGATCGCCGAAAGCGGCGCGGCCGGTTCGGCCGGGCGGGAAGCGTCAGGCGAGAACATCGCGGGTTTCCTCGGGCGGGGCGGCGTCGTGCGCGGCGCACGACGAAAGAGCGGTGTCGACGTGCGCCGGCGTATCGCGATGCGACTGCGCAGTCGTGCGGCACACGCTGCGCATCATGTCGACGGCCTTCTCGGCGATCATGATCGTCGGCGCATTGGTGTTGCCGCCGATCAGCGTCGGCATGACCGACGCATCGACGATGCGCAGCCCCTGCACGCCGTGCACGCGCAACTGCGGATCGACGACGGCGAGCGCGTCGTGTCCCATCCGGCACGTGCCGACCGGGTGATACACGGTGTCGGTGCGCCGGCGCAGCACGTCGCGGATCTCGTCGTCGGTCGTGACGTTCGCGGTGAACAGGTCGCGCGTGGTCCAGCTCGCGAGCGCCGGCGCCTCCATCAGCCGGCGCGTGAGCCGGAAGCCCGCGACCATGTCGTCGAGGTCGCGCGGATCGTCGAAGAACGCGGGGTCGATGCGCGGCGCCGCGAGCGGATCGGCGCTGTGCAGCGTGACCGAGCCGCGGCTGCGCGGCCGCAGCAGGCACACGTGGCACGACAACCCGTGGCCGGTGTGCAGCTTGCGCGCGTGATCGTCGACGAGCGCGACGACGAAATGCAACTGGATGTCCGGCGCGTCGAGGCCGGCGCGCGTCTTCAGGAAGCCGCCGCCTTCCGCGAAATTCGACGTCAGCATCCCGCGCCGCTCGCGGCGAAAGCGCGCGAACTCGCGCAGCATGCGCACGCCGCCGCGCGCGGACACGCCCATCGTGTCGACGCTGCGCGTGCGGTAGCCGAGGATGAAATCCGGATGATCCTGCAGGTTGCGGCCGACGCCGGCCAGATCCGCGCGCACCGGAATGCCGAGTTGCTGAAGCTCGCGCGCCGGGCCGACGCCCGACAGCATCAGCAACTGCGGCGTCTGCAACGCGCCGGCGGCGAGCACGACTTCGCGCCGCGCACGCAGCGTGCGGATTGCGCCGTGCTGCCGCACTTCGACGCCGATCGCGCGCGTGCCGTCGAACAGGATGCGCAGCACCTGCGCGTGCGTTTCGACGGTCAGGTTGTCGCGGCGGCCGATGTGCGGCAGCAGATACGCGCGCGCCGCGCTCCACCGTTCGCCGTGCTTCTGCGTGACCTGGTAGATGCCGATGCCTTCCTGCTGCGCGCCGTTGAAATCGTCGGTGAGCGGCAGGCCGGCCTGTTGCGCGGCTTCCAGGTAGCGCGCATGGAACGGGTTGCCGGTGCGCAGGTCGCTGACCCACAGCGGGCCGTCGCGGCCGTGCCACGCATCGTCGAGGCGCTCGTTGTGCTCGCTCAGGCGGAAGTACGGCAGCACGTCGTCGTATGCCCAGCCTTCGTTGCCGAGCGCGGCCCAGCCGTCGTAATCGACGCGATGCCCGCGGATATAGACCATCGCGTTGATCGCCGACGAACCGCCGAGCGCCTTGCCGCGCGGCTGATAGCCGATGCGCCCGCCGAGCCCAGGTTGCGGCGCGGTGTCGAACGCCCAGTTGTTCAGGCGTGTCGGCAGCATCGCGACCGCGCCCGTCGGCACGTTCACGACCGTGCTGTCGCCGCGTCCGCCGGCTTCGAGCACGCAGACGGTCACGGCCGGGTCCTCGGTCAGCCGTCCCGCGACGACGCACCCGCCCGAACCGCCGCCGACGACGATGTAATCGTAAGTCTTGCTCATGGAATCGTCTCCTTTCCTGATGTCCGGTGGGTCAGGCGATGCGCGCCGGCACGCGGCCGGATGCTTCGCGTTGGCGTTCGAAACGGGTGGCGGGATCGGTCGGGCGACTCGGTCGCATGGTGTCTCCTCCTGGGGGCGTTGGCGTCGTTCGGGCGACGACTGGATGACGCCGATGGTGCTGGCCGCATGGGAAAACACCAATGCTGCTTCGGGACAATTGTTTTAGTATTTGGGCCAAATTGGCGCTTCGAGGGTTTCTCCGCATGAGCTTCTGGGACTTCACCCGGAGTCCGGCCAGCGCCCGGCTGCTGGTCGATTTCGGCGACGAACGCGGCGTGCCGCACGCCACCTTGCTGGCCGGCACGGGGCTCGCGAATGCGCAGCTCGACGATCCGAAGGTCGAGGTGACGGCCGCGCAGGAGCTGCGGCTGACCGGCAACCTGCTGCGCGCGCTCGGGCGCACGCCGGGCCTCGGCTTCGAGATCGGCCTGCGTTATCACTTCTCCGCGTACGGCGTGTGGGGTTACGGGCTGATCGCGAGCGCGACCGCGCGCGACGCGCTGGCGCTCGCGATGCGCTTCCTGCCGCTCACGTATGCGTTCACCGTCATCACGTACCGCGAGGAAGCCGGGACGGGCGTGCTCAACTTCGGCGCGCCGGAACTCGACGGCGGCCTGAGCCGGTTTCTCGTCGAACGCGACATGACGGCCGCGGCCGTGCTGCTGCAGGAAATCGGCGGCGACGATTTCGCGCTGTCGCGCCTCACGCTGCAGGCCGCGCGCGCGCCGTCGCAGCCGGTGCCGCGCATCGCCGGCGCCGAGCCGGTGTTCTCGGCGCGCGCGAACAGCCTCGCATTCGATCGCGCGTTTCTCGAGCGGCCGCTGCCGCATGCGAATCCGCTGACGGTGTCGATGTGCGAGCAGATGTGCGGCCAGCTCGTCGAAGCGCGGCGCGCGCGCGTGGGCACGTCGGAGATGGTACGCCAGTACCTGGGCGCGACGCCCGGCACCGCGCCGTTCTCGCTCGAGGACATGGCGCGGCTGATGAACACGAGCCCGCGCACCCTCAAGCGCCGGCTGCAGGAAGAGGGCACGACGTTTCGGGCGCTGCTCGCGCAGGCGCGCGGCGCGATGGCCGAAACGCTGCTCGGCGATGCGCACCTGTCGCTCGCGGAAGTGGCCGAGCGGCTCGGCTTCAGCGACCTGTCGAGTTTCTCGCAGGCCTTCAAGCGCTGGTACGGCGTGCCGCCGGGCGCGTATCGCAGCGCGGCGCTGCGTGAGGCGGAGCGTTCGTGAGTCACGGCTCGGCGTCGTGTTTTTCCGAGGACGCGGGCGTGATGCTGCGTTGCCTGCGCGACTGCGATATCGTTTGAATCCGCGTCCGGATTCGCACGCGCATTCCAGACGGCATTCACTTCACGAGAGAACCCGCATGATCACGCTTCGCCCGATGACCGAGGACGATTTTCCGCGTTTCTGGCCGACCTATCGCGCCATCGTCGCCGCGCAGGAAACCTATGCATTCGATCCCGCACCCACGCCCGAATCCGCGCGCGCGCTGTGGCTCGACGCGCCGCTTTGCACGTGGGTCGCGGAAGAGGACGGCGTGCTGCTCGGCTCGTACTACCTGAAGGCGAACGCAGCCGGGCCCGGCAGTCACGTGAGCAATTGCGGCTACATGGTGAGTGACGCTGCGCGCGGGCGCGGCGTCGCGCGCCTGATGTGCGAGCACTCGCAGCAGGTCGCGCGCGAGCGCGGTTTTCTCGCGATGCAGTTCAATTCGGTGGTCGCGACGAACGAAGTGGCGGTCGCGCTGTGGCAGAAGCTCGGCTTCGACATCGTCGGTCGCTTGCCGCGCGCGTACTGTCACGCGCGGCTGGGGTTCGTCGATTGCCTCGTGATGTTCAAGTGGCTCGGCGGCACGCCTGCCGCCGAAGCCTGAGCACGCAGCCGTTTCGTCAGACGGCGAACGCGCCGTCGAACACGATCCGCTCGTCGAGCGCGAGCGTGCCGCGCGCGAAGATCAGGTCGAGATGGTGGCTGCCGTTTTCGCCGCCGCCGAGCCCGAGATGCAGGCCCGGGTGGCGCTCCTCGAAGCCCGCGTTGCGGCCGTACAGGCCGCGGATGCCGAGGTTCGTGCCGATGCCGAATTCCTCGATTCGCCGATGATTCGCGTGGCGGTCGAGATAGGTCGCGAAGTCGCGCCGGAAGCCGGCGTCGTCGCTGTCGAAATCGACGATCGTGCTGCCTTCGACATGCAGCGTCGCGAGCCGCTCGGCCACCTTGTACTTGATCGCGAACGGCACGGTGCCGAGAAACGTGCCGCTGAACACGACCGAGCCATGCAGGTCGGTCACGTGCGTCGCGATCTCGCCGGGCACGACGTCGAGATTGCCCATGCCGTCCACGCTGGTCCATTTCTGGTCGGGCGCGAGCGAGCCGGTCAGCGTGTTGCCGGCTTCGTCGATGAAATGGATGTGCGATGCGTGCGCGGCCGCGTCGATCAGCCGGCCGTTGCGTGCCGCGATGTCGTCGAGCGATTCGGCGAACGCTTCGTCGAGGTGCGGGCCGTAATCCTTGAACAGTACCGACTTGCTCCAGTGCTCGACGATCGCGGGGCGGATCGCGGCGAGGAACGGCGGCCCGCTCGGCGACGGCGTCGGCAGGCACGACGAGTCGTACAGCAGCACGAACAGGTCGGCGCGATCGAGCGCGGCGGCGATATCGGCGGGCGGGGTGCTTTCGAGGCAGAGGGTGGTCGCGTCGAGCGAATCGGGCAGGGCGGAAAATGCGCGCAACGCGGTGTCGCGGTTGCGGGTGTCATAGCCGACCAGCAGTTTTCCCGACTCGCCGCGCGCAAGCTTGTCGCGCAGCGCCGGGTGAAAGCCGAGCGCGCGGTGCAGGTTCAGCATGCGTGTCTCCGGAAACGGCGGAAGGGCCGTGCCCTTCCGCGAGAACGGGTGGCCCGCTCAGACCGGCCAGAGCGCGGTGCCGAACGGCACCACGGCGTCCTCGACCATCATGTCGACGGCTTCGGGGTGCGTGTCTTCCTGCATCCAGTCAAGCAACTCGATCTGCTGGGTTTCCTGCATGTCAATTCTCCTGTGGTGAACATGAGTGATTCAACATGAAAGCGCGGCAAGGAAAGTGCCGCTGCCCGCCCGGCATTTTGTGAATGCCGGACGAGTGGCGTCGATATTAGTCTGATGATTTGGCGAAGGCAATGCACTGCAAGGTTTTTAGCCGCGCGGCGCTAAACACCGGATTTTCGCGATCGGGTGCGGCAAAGAAGGCAGACGACACGGATCGCGCGGTGCCCCGAAGCGGCAGTGACGTGCATCAACCGAGCAGCGCTTTCCCGAGCGGCTTGACCGGCTCGGACCGGAGCACCAGCGAAGTCGTGACCGCGCCGAAGCGGGCAATCGCGTCGACGATGGTTTCCAGTTGCTCCGGTGTCGGCACCCGTACCTTCAGCAGGAAACAATCCTCGCCGGTCATGCGGTGGACTTCGATCACATGCGGCATGTCGGCGAACGCGTTCAGTGCGGGCTTGATGTGTTCGTGCGTCGTTCGCAGACGGATGATGGCCATCATCCCCAATCCCAGTGCCGCCGGATCGATCCGCGCGCCATAGCCGGTGATGATGCCGCGCTCTTCCAGGCGTTTGACGCGCTCCGACGTCGCGGGCTGCGACAGCCCGATCTGCCGGCCCACTTCGGAGAGCGGCATCCGTGCGTTGTCCTGCAGCGCTTCGAGGATGGCGATATCCAGGCGATCGAGCTCTCCGTTCGACATTGCCGATCTCCTGTTCCGTTAAGTCATCGGCATTTTGTCTCAATAACCGATGACTTGCCATTCCGGGCGTGTTTCCTGCAGGTCAGACTGCGAACTCCTGTGTTCATGGAGGCGAGGATGGAACAAACGATTGTCGTCGTGCCGGGTATCGGCAACTCGGAAGCGGATCATTGGCAGAGTCACTGGGAGGGGACGCTTCCCGGCGCCACGCGCATTGCGCCGGCTTCATGGGACGTGCCCGACCTGACCGACTGGATGGCGGCGCTGGACGAGGCCGTCGCGAAAGCCGCGACGCCGCCGCTGGTGATCTGTCATTCGCTCGGTTGCCTGTTGTTCGCGCATTGGCATGCCGCGTCGACGCGCAGCGTGCGCGGTGCGTTTCTCGTCGCGGTGCCCGATCCGGGCGGCCCGCATTTTCCCATCGCCGCCAGGGCGTTCGCGAATTTGCCGACCGGTGATTTCGACGGCCTGCCGGTTCTGGCGATCGCCAGTTCGGATGATCCGTACGACCCGGCGGGGCGGGGGATTGCATGGGCCACGGCGTACGGCGCGACGCCGCTTCTGCTCGGCGCGCGCGGCCATCTGAATGCGGGTGCCGGGTTGGGGGAATGGCGCGAAGGCGGCGCGTTGCTCACGGCCTTTACCGCTGGATTGCGCCGATAGCGCACGCAAGCGCGCCGACATGTTCCCGGGCTTTTCGTCACCGCATGGAAGAACCGGAAGCGGTCGCGATCGTCGCCGGATTCCGGTTGCCGGAGCATGCCGCCGGGACGAGCGGTCAAGTATGATCGCTCGACGGCGCCGTCAGCCTCGGCAATCGGGATTGACGCTGCCCGGCGTCGGATTCCGCGCCGACGACGCAGCGACCGACGTTCGCGACGTCACGTCGGCACTGCGGATGCGCGCGTCCTGGCCTCGAACGACAACGGAGACAACCTGATGCCCACAGCGCCGCAACCGGAGCGTGCCGGCCCATCGCGGCCGGACGCCGGTGCAACGGACCCCGGCCGCATGGCCGCGTGGCGGCTGGCGATCTGCCTGTCGTTCGGCAGCGCGATCGCGCTCGGCCTCGCACGTTTTTCATATGCGCTGCTGCTGCCGCCGATGAAGGCCGATCTCGGCTGGACGTTCGCGCAGGCCGGCGCGCTGAACACGGCGAACGCGGCCGGCTACCTGATCGGCGCGCTCGCCTTTCCGCTTCTGTCGCGGCACTGGCGCACGGGCACGCTGCTGGCGGCCGGCTGCGCATTGACCGCGTTGCTGATGGCCGCATGCGGACTCACGTCGGGCATGCACGCGTTGCTCGTCGAGCGGCTCGCGACGGGCGTCGGCAGCGCGCTGATCTTCATCAGCGGCGGCGTGCTCGCCGCGCGGCTCGCGTCGGCGTCGCCGCGCGATGCGGGGCTGCTGCTCGGCCTCTATTACGGCGGCACGGGGTGGGGCATCGTCGCATCGTCGCTGCTCGTGCCCGCGACGCTCATGCAACGCGCACACGGCTGGCAGCCCGCGTGGTTTGCACTCGCGCTGGCATGCGTGCTGTTTTCGGCAGTGGCCGTGTCGGCCGCGCGGCGCATCGAGCACGAGCACGCGGCGCAAGCCGCGCCGCGCGACGGTGCGGTATCGGCCGTCACCGCGAGCCCGGCGCGCTTCGCGCTCGCGCTGGCCGGCTACGGGCTGTTCGGCGTCGGTTATATCGGCTACATGACGTTCATTGTCGCGCTGCTGCGCGGCGCGGGGATGAGCGGCACGGTGGTGTCGGCGTTCTACGTGATGCTCGGTGTCGCGACCGTCGTGTCGGCGCGGTTGTGGTCGACACTGCTCGACCGGATGCGCGGCGGCCAGGCACTGGCCGTGCTCAACGCGTTGCTCGGCGTCGCGACGCTGATGCCCGCGATGTTCGTGCATCCTGCCGCCGCGTTCGTGTCGGGCGTGCTGTTCGGCGCGACGTTCCTGTCGGCGGTTGCATCGACGACCGCCTTCGTGCGGCACAACCTGCCGCCCGACGGCTGGGCGAAAGGGATCAGCGCGTTCACGACGGTCTTCGCGTTCGGCCAGATTGCCGGGCCGGTCGCGATCGGCTGGGTGTCGGACAGCGCGGGGCTCGCGCGCGGGCTCGTGTATTCCGCACTGACGCTGTTCGCGGGCGCCGCGCTCGCGGCCGGGCAGCGCGCGTTGCGGGCCGCGGCGTAATCGGGCGAACGCTCAGCGCACGCACGCCGTGCGCGAGACGCGATGAAACGCGCGGCTGAAGTAGATGAGGCTGTCGCCGTCGTCGCGCACGCGGATCGACGTCGCCTCGATGAACATCACCGAATGCGAGCCGACTTCCTTCATCTCGGCGATCGTGCCCTGCAGGCTCGCGAGCGCGTCGCGCAGCACGGGCACGTCCTGTTCGCCGCGATCCCAAACGGGCAGGTCGAAACGCCGTTCCATCGGCAGATCAGTGAGCCCCGCGAAATGCCGCGCGAGCAGTTCGTGCTCGGCCGGCAGCACGTTGATGCAGACATGGCGGTTGCGCTCGAAGGTCGCGTGCATCGCGCTCGACCGGTTCAGGCACACGAGCAGCGTCGGCGGCGCGTCGGTGACGGAACAGACGGCGCTCGCGGTGATCCCGCAGCGGCCGTGCGGCCCGGCGGTGGTGATCACGTTGACGGCCGCGCCGAGGTGGGCCATCGCTTGCCGGAAAGCCTTCTGCGCGTCGGTCGGCTCGACGCGCGCCGGTCGCGGGATAGCGGTCGTGGAGGACGTGGGGGACATGGGCGCTCCTGAGTGGACATGAGCGGCGATCGTGCGCTGCCGGTGCAGCACGCGAACGTCGACGATGGCCTAGCGTACGTCGCGAAAAAGCGGGCGACCATTCGCACGATTGACGCCGGAGATGGCGTTCTCGCCAACGCGTCTAAAGGTTCTACCTAGATGCGTCGCGCATCGTGCAAAAAAAGCGCGATTGCACGGACGTGCAGCGCGTAAAAGGGTGTTCAGCGGGTTTTCGGCTCGTTATGATGTGCCGCACACGCCCGGCGAACGACGCGCGCCCCGAGCCGGCAACCGGCCCCTCGCGCGGCGCGTGCGATACCCATACCGATATTGAACGAGACACCCCCGATGACGTCACCCGCACCGATCGTATACATCGTCGACGACGACAGCGGGATGCGCACGTCGCTCGCGTGGTTGCTCGAATCGGTCGGCATCGTGTCCGAAGGGTTCGCGAACGCAGCCGACTTTCTCGCGCGCTTCGACGTGAACCTGCCCGCGTGCCTGGTGCTCGACGTGCGGATGCCGGAGAAAAGCGGCTTCGACGTGCAGGCCGAGCTGAATGCGCGCGGCGCGACGCTGCCGGTGATCTTCGTCAGCGGGCACGGCGACATTCCGATGTCGGTGCGCGCGCTGCAGAACGGCGCGATCGATTTCGTCGAGAAGCCGTACAACTCGCAGCAGATGCTCGAGCGCGTGCAACGCGCGCTGCGGCTCGCGCAGCAACGGCATGCGGTCGATCAGCGTCACCGCGAGCTGCGCCAGCGGCTCGATGCGCTGACCGCGCGCGAGAAGGAAGTGCTGCGCGGCGTGGTCGACGGCAAGGGCAGCAAGCAGATCGCATCGGACCTGTCGATCAGCGTGAAGACCGTCGACGTGCATCGCGCGAGCATCAAGGAGAAGCTCGGCGCGACGTCGATCGCCGCGCTCGTGCGCGACGTGATGGTCGTGTGGGGCGACGACGGGGAGTCGTCGCGCTAGCGATCCTCAGGCGCGTGTCCCGCGCGCGGCACCGGTCGACACCGCGCAGTCGATGCGTGCCGTCGTTCAGCGCATGTACAACCCGCCGTTGATGTCCCAGCACGCGCCGTTCGCGAAATGCGCGTCGCCCGACGCGAGCAGCACGGCGGCGTCCGCCACGAAACCGGCCGACCCGAGCTTGCCGCCCGGCAGGCTCGCGAGCACCTGTCGCAGCTTTTCCGGCGCGACGCTTTCATACACGATCGGCAGATCGAGCGGGCCCGGCGAGATCGCGTTGACGGTCACGCCCTGCGCGGCGAGATCGCGCGCGAACACCTTGGTCAGCGTCAACGTGCCGCCTTTCGCGGCCGCATAGTGCGCGCCCGTCGCCGAGCCGCCGTTCTGCCCGGCGAGCGACGCGATGTTGACGATGCGGCCCGCGCCGCGCGTCGCAAAATACTGGCCGAACACCTGGCAGCCGAACAGCACGCTGCGCAGGTTCACGTCGATCACCTGATCGAACTGCTCGGCTGTGATCTCCATCGCGGGGACGACCTTCGACGCGCCCGCGTTGTTGACGAGCACGTCGATCGCGCCCCAGCGCGCGACGAGCGCATCGCGCGCGGCTTCGAAATCGCGTTTCGACGTGACGTCGAGCGGCAGCGCGATCGCGCGTTCGCCGCCGGGGTCGAGTTCGCGTGCATGCGCATGGATGGCGTCGGCGGCGATGTCGGCCAGCGCGACGCGATAGCCGGCCGCATGAAAGCGTTCGGCGATCACGGCGCCCAATCCGCGCGCGGCGCCGGTGACGATGACGACTCGGTCTGACATGGTGTGTGATTCCCTGGTTCGCGAACGCGCGCCGGTGGAAGCGGCGCGCGCGTCGTGGTTCATGTGGCGAGCGCCGCTTCGATATGCGCGGCGATCGCGCATACGCGTTCGTCCGCACCTTTGCGCCCGACGATTTGCAGCCCGGCCTTCAGTGGCGATGCGGCCAGCGGCAGCGGCACGCTGAGCGCCGGATGGCCGCTCAGATTGAACGGCCGGATCAGCGACGACATCGCGATCACCGATACGCCGTTGCGCGCGTCGTCGAGCGTGATCGGCAGCGCGGGGAGTGTCGGCAGGATGAGCACGTCCGCGTGTTCGAGCGCCGCATCGACCTGCGCGGTGAAACGCGCGCGGACGGCTTCCGCTTCCGCGAGTGCGGCAGGCGTCGTCGTCGCGGCCGCGCGCAGCCGCGCATCGAGATCGGCGCCGAGCTTGCCCGTTGCGACGAGATGGCCGAATGCGCGCGACGTCTCCGCATTGATCACGGTGAGCCCCGCGGCGAACGCAGCCGGCATTTCGTCGAGCGCGATCGCGTGCGAGCGCAGGCCTGCCGCGTGTATCGCTGCATCGAGCGCGGCAGTGATCGCCGGATCGGCATCGACGACGACTTGCGCAACGGTGCAGTCTGCTACTGGCGCCGTCGCGAGCGCGCGATCGAAGCCGGGCGCGATCGCGGCCATCACGGCGGCGAGCGTACGCATATCGCGTGCGAACGGGCCGACGCAATCGAGCGTGGATTCGGCCGGCGCGACGCCGCGCCGCGACACGCGGCCGAACGTCGGCTTCAGCCCGAACACGCCGCAACACGCGGCCGGCCCGCGAACCGAGCCGCCGGTATCGGTGCCGAGCGCCGTGTCGACGGCACCGATACCGACGAGCGACGCCGAGCCGCTCGACGAGCCGCCCGGAATGCGCGATGCGTCCTGCGGATTGACGGGCGTGCCTGTGTATTCGTTGATGCCGGTCATGCCGAACGCGAGTTCGTGCATGTTCGCCTTGCCGGCGATCTGCCAGCCGGCGTCGAGCAGCAGGCGGACCACCTCAGCGTGCTGCGCGGCGGGCGGTGCGTCGGCGAGCGCGCGGCTCGCCGCGCGGGTCGGATGGCCCGCGATGTCGATCGTGTCCTTGATCGCGATCGTCGGGCCCGGCCCGCCGAGCGTGAAGGTATCGATGAAGCCTGTCATGGTCGGTATCGTAAAGAAGCGGTGAGAGTGTCAGGCCCGGGGCGCGGCGGCGAGCGGCCACGGGCCGTCGAGCACGCGCTCGGTGCGGAAGTGACGGATCAGCCATGCCGGGCGGTCGGCGGCCGGCGCGAAATCGACGGTCAGCCGCGCGGCGATCAGCTCGGCCGTGCCGTCCGCGTAGCGCGACGCCTGCAGCATGATCCAGCGGCCGCGCGCGCGCGTGCGATCGTCGTCGACGTCGATCGATTCCGACGTCAGGAAATGCAGGTTCGCCGAGAAGTGTGGATCGGGCGGCAGATAACGATGCAGCATCGCGACGATCGCGGCCGTGCCTTCGAGGCGGCCGAACTTGTGCGCGTACTGCGGGCCGATGCCTTCCCACACGGCGTCGGCCGTGAAAAGGCCAGCGAGCCCCGGGCCGTCGCCGGCATCCTCGGGTACGTCGCACAGCGCCATGTAGCGCGTGATCGTCGCGCGCACCGCGCGCTCGGCTTCGAGCGTCGCCACGCGCTGCGCGAGCGCGTCGATCAGGCCGGGTGACAGGTCGGGCATCGCGCGCCTCACGACGCGGGGCGCGCGGTCGGCGGCACGGTCAGCGCGCGGCCGACCCGCGCCTCGATCTTGCCGTAGCGCCACAGGTTGTATTCGCCGACGGGCGTCGTGCGATAGAGGTTGCATACGGCGACGGTCGTATCGAAATCGGCGACGTCGGCCATGATGTAGAACGTCCACGGCGCGCCGTCGGCCTGGCCGACCACGAGGCGATCGTCGTCCATCACGCCGAGCACGCGCACGCCCGGCATCGCTTCGACGGCGGCGAGCATCGCACCGTACGCCTGCCACACTTCGCCGATCTTCTCGCGCGGCAGGTCGAAGAAGTTTTGCGACACGCCGCAGCAGAACAGCACGCGCAACGGCAGCGGATTCGAATCGGACATTTCAGGTTCTCCAGAGGAATCGGTCAGGCGCACGAGCGGGCCGGCGAGGGCACTTCGGCATCGGCTTCATGCGCGTTTAAAAAAGCGGCGCCGCTCGGCGCAGGTTACAGATAGCCGGGAAACGGCGTGACGCCGGTGAACACCGCGCCGGCGCCGTCGAAATTGCCTTCGGCGAGAAACGCATGCTGCGTGACGACCATCGCGTCGCGCAGTAGCCGCTGCAACGGATGTGACCGGTAGATCGCCGCCGTGCCGCCGAGGCGGTACGCGCGTTCGACGACGCTCGCACCCTCGCGTGCGATATGCGTGGCCGCGAGACGCAGCAGGCTGACCTGGTCGGGCGTCACGGGGTTGCCCGCGAGGATCGATTGCCAGACCGTGTCGGTCGCGTCGTAGAAGAACGCGCGCGCCGAGCGAAGCTGCGCTTCCGCCTTTGCGAGCTCGATGCGGAAATACGCGCGATCGGCGAGGCGCGGCGCACCGGTCGTCGTCTGGCGCCCGCCCGACATGCGGTTCGCGACGTCGAGCGCCGCGCGGCCGAGGCCGAGGTTGACGACGGCCAGCACCTGCGCCGCGTATGCGACGGTCGGATAGCGGTACAGCGGCTCGTCGACGGTCGGCTCGCCGCCGCGCACGAAGGTCCATGCTTCGGGCACGAAACGGTCGTTCACGCGCAGGTCGTGACTGCCGGTGCCCTGCATGCCGACCACGTTCCAGTTCTCGACGATCTCGACGTCGGCCGCGCGGAACACGGCCGTGCGCGGCTTGTTCGGCGCGGCGTCCTGCGCGCCCGGCACGGCGATGCCGACGCCGAGCCAGTCGGCACCCTTGCAGCCGCTCGCGAATTTCCACGTGCCGTTCACGCGCCAGCCGCCCGCTGCGGCTTGTGCGGGCTGCACCGGGAACAAGCCGCCCGCGAACACCTGGTCGGGGCCGCTCGCGTACAGCTCGGCCTGGGTTTCGAGCGGCAGCGCGGCGAGATAGACGTTCGCGGAGCCGAAGCTCGCGACCCACGCGGCCGAACCGTCGGCGGTCGCGATCCGCTCGATCATGTCGAGGAACGCGGTCGGCGCGAGTGCATCACCGCCGAAGCGACGCGGCGTGCCCGCGCGATAGATGCCGGCCTGCCTGAACAGCGCGATCACGTCGCGCGGCACGTGCGACAGGCGGTCGAATTCGTCGCGACGTGCGGCGACGGTTTCGATCACGGCGTCGAGCGGCGACAGCCGCCCGGCCGGGTCGCCCGCCACGGGCGGCGAAGTCGGTGCGGGATCGAGGGCGAGGGCGGCGTTGAGCATGGCTGTCTCCTGGGGCGGATTGGGGTTCGATTGCGGGGCGGCATGCGTGCTGTGCGGTTTTTCAATGCGAAGCACGACGATGCAACCAGTCTAGAAACGCCGAAAACACGCAGCAATTGGTGCGTTGGACCGCGCGACTGGTAACGCTCCGTGCCGCACTAAAGAAATCTTCAGATGCGGGCTGCGCGCGCCGGTGCTATGTTGGTCATCCGGCCGCGCGACGCCGCGCGCCTTCATCCGAATCCGATCATGAGTTTTCCCGACGAAGACGATTTCCACCGGCTGCTCGACGCGCTGACGACCTGCGTGCTGCTGCACGACGCGCACACGAAAGCGATCGTGTGGGCCAATCGCGCCGCGTGCATCGCGCTCGGTTTTTCCGTCGAGGAGCTGCTGCCGCTGAAGGCGCGGGACATGACGCGCCCCGAGCCGAAGTACCGGCGCGAGATCGGTGTCGGCGCGATGGATCGCGCGATGACCGACGGGCCGCAGGTGTACGAGTGGTGCTACCGGTCGCGCACCGGCGTCGACATGCTGTCGGAAGCGATCGCCACCTACGTGCCGTTGCACGGGCGCGATGTCGTGATGGTGCAGTTTCGCGACATCAGCGCGGAGGAAGCGATTCGCCAGCAACTGCGCCGCTACGAGGCGCGGCTGCGCGAGTTCATGCAGGATCTCGACGAAGGCGTCGCGGTCGTCACGCCGCACGGCGGCGCGCAGTTCATCAGCGAGTCGGGGCGCCGCGTGCTCGGGCTCGCGCCCGACGAAGCGCTCGGCGAAGTGCTCGACTACTGCACCGAGGCCGATCGCGACCGGCTCGTCGCGCAGTTGCGCGATGCGCCGTCTACATGCCCGTCCGAGCCGCAGCGCTACCGGATCGTGCGGCGCGACGGCTCGACGTGCTGGTTGCGCATCACGTGCCGGCAGGTCGAGATCGAAGGCGATCTCGACGGGCTGCTCGTGCAGTTCCGCGACGTCAGCGACGAAGTCGCGATCGAGGACGCGCGGCGCGCCGAAGCGCGGATGCTCGAATACGCAGGCCGCTACAACGCGATGGGCGAGATGGCGACCGTGATCGCGCACGAGCTGAGCCAGCCGCTCGCGGCCGTGCGCAACTTCATCGAGGGCGCGGTGCAGCGGCTGAACGGGCGCGGCAACGTGGACGACGCGATCTGGGGCCTGCGCAGCGCGGATCGCCAGGCCGAGCATGCGGCGCTGATCATCAAGAGCGTGCGCGAGTTCATCGTGAAGCGCGAGCCGGCCGTCGCGCTTGCCGACTTGCGCGACATCCTTGCCGACGTCGCGTATTTCATCGAGCTGCGCGCGAAGGAAGCCGGCGTGACGGTCGCGATCGTGCAGGCCGATGCGCCGCTGCCGATCCGCTGCGAGCGCGTATTGATCGGGCAGGTGATCCTGAATCTCGCGTTCAATGCGATCGAGGCGTTCGCCAGTTGCGAGCGCGTGCCGCGCACGCTGACGCTCGGCACCGCGAACGTGGATGGGTACGCGGAGCTGCGCGCGATCGACAACGGGCCGGGTATCGAGGAAGGCGCACACGACAGACTGTTCGACGGCTTCTCGTCGTCGAAGGCCGGCGGCAACGGCATCGGGCTGTCGCTGTGCAAGAGCATCGTGACGCGCCACGGCGGCCGGATCGGCGCGAGCCCGGCTAGTGGCGGCGGCCTCGACTGCCGCGTGACGCTGCCGCTCGCCGGCCAGCACGCATAGCGGCTTCGTCGTATCGCAGCGGCGCATCGACGCCCGACGTATCGACGCCCGACGCATCGTCAGCGCCCCAGCGCCCGCGCGGTCTGGCCGCCGATGCCGAAGTCGGTGTTCGGAATGTCCTTGATGATCACGCGCGTCGTCTGCAACGGCGCGTCGAGCACGTTCGCGCCGGCATCGGACAGCGCGGCGATCAGCGCGCGTTTCTGCGCATCGGTGCGCCCGGCGATCAGGATCGCGACGATCACGGGCAGCGACGGCGGCGCGCCGTCCGCGGCGCTGCGTCCGCCGAGGCCGATGTGCGTCGCGGGCAATTCGGTGAGCAGCACGCGCACGGATTCGATCGGCGCGCCGATCGCGTCGACGGTCGCGCCGGTCAGCCGCGCGATCAGTTCGGCCTTGCGTGCGTCGTCGTGGCCGGCTGGCAGGAAAACTTCGAGTGTGGGCATGGCGATCCGGAAAGGTGAAGGTTGCCGGTTCACCGTTGCACTTGCAGCGACGAACCGGCCACGGCTTACAGCAGGAAGCCGATCGCGCTGAGCGCTTCGGTCGAGTCGATCAGGCGCACGACTTTCTCGACGATTCGCATCTCGCCTTCGGCATCGACGTGCAGCCGGTGCGTGACGTCGGCCGCGAACAGCGTCGCGACGCCGCGCTTGTACGCGACGACGACCTGCGCGGATTTCAGCTCGACGGTCTCGGCGCTGCCGCTCTCCAGCGTGAAGCGCGACACGGTGCGTACCGTGCGCGCTGCGTCGGACGCCGATGCCGAATAGCCGGACAGCATCCGCTGCACGCGCTTTTCGCGCATGTCGTGGTCGTCGAACACGTAGTTCAGCGTGGCGGCGAAATCGGTCGCATCGGGATCGATCGGCACCACGTAGTGGCCGGCCGGGTCCCACAGGTCGAGCCACGCGCGATAGTCGCGGCGGTCCAGCATCTCGGCTTCGCGCCACACGAATTCGACCGCATGGGCGAAGGTCTGCTGCGAGAAAAGGGCGTTGCGGTCGTCCATCATGCTTGCTCCATCATCTTGCGCCATTGCTGGTAAGCCTCGCGCATGCCCGTTTCGTCGGTCGCATGCGCGGTCTTCTCGCCGTTCGCGGCGGTCGTCTCGCGGTTCAGCCCGCGGTTCACCAGGATCGGCACGTCGGGGCCCGCATGCGCGCCGCGCTGCACGCGCTCCCATGCTTCCGCGTCGTCGGGGCTGCCGAAACCGAACGGGCCCTGGAAGTGCTCATGGATGCGCAGCCGCTCGCGGTTCGCTTCGTCGGGGCCGCCGTCCATCGCGAGCGCGACGTGGCGGATCTCGGTTTCTTGCGCGGAGATCGGCCGCAGCACGCGGAAGAACGCCATCGACAGCGCGAGGTTCGGGAACAGGTTCAGGTTGAAGCCGACGCCCATCAGCGAGCGCACGATGCGACGCACTTCGTCCGGTGCGTGGCGTTCGGCGAGTTTCGCGGCGAGCGGCGCGAAGCGCTCGGGCAGCGGCGCGCCGTCGTCTTCGTCGAGGTCGATCAGCTCGGGCATCAAGACCGCGAGGCTGTGGCCGTTGCCGAGCCCGCGGCAGAACGCGTCCTCGCTCGTCATGAAGCTCGTGATCGCGGCGGCCGTCTCGTCGTCGATCGACTTCATCCACGACTTGTGCACGACCGGGAAGTGATAGAGGTCGGTGGTGTTCTCGAGCTGGATCTTCCAGT
Organism: Burkholderia stabilis; assembly: GCF_001742165.1. Taxonomy (NCBI): domain Bacteria; kingdom Pseudomonadati; phylum Pseudomonadota; class Betaproteobacteria; order Burkholderiales; family Burkholderiaceae; genus Burkholderia; species Burkholderia stabilis. The sequence goes on from NZ_CP016443.1 coordinate 2,912,490, forward strand.
TGCCCTTGAACTTGAACTTGTGCTCGCCGTTCGCCTTGATCGGGTAGCCGGCGCCCTGCTTCATGAACAGGTCGATCCACGGCTTCGCGCCGCCGAGGAAATCCTCGAGCGGTTCGATGTCGTCGTTGAAGCTCGCGAAGATCAGCCCCTGGTACACGCCGACACGCAGCTTCACGAGCGGCAGGTCGCCTTTCTCGCACACGCCTTCGTAGCCGTCGCCGTACGGCAGCGCGCGCAGCGTGCCGTCGAGCGCGTACGACCAGCTGTGATACGGGCACGTGAAGCCCTTCGCGTTGCCCTTGTGCGATTCGCACACGGTCGCGCCGCGATGGCGGCAGCGGTTCTGCAGCACGTTGATCTCACCGGTCTTGTCGCGCACGACGATCACCGGCTGACGGCCGATCGTCGTCGTGATGAAGTCGCCCGGTTTCGGCAGCTCGCTCTCGTGCGCGACCCAGATCCAGGTGCGGTAGAAGATGCGGTCGAGCTCGGCTTCGAACAGCGCGGGATCGTGATACATCGCGGGCGCGATGCGGTCGGGCTGCGCGAAGTCGTGCAACGCGCGGGTGTCGATCGTCTGGTAGGGAATGTCGCTCATCGTCGTGTGGGGAAGGCGTCGCGAAATCGGGCCGCGCGGGGCGCGGTATCGAATGCCCAGTCTCGTCTTCCGCTAACTATCCGTCAAATTGATCTAAAATTGGCGGGTCAATAAATGCGGCAAATAATGGAGGCAACGATGACGTCGGTCGATCATCTCGATCTGAACCTGTTGCGCGTGTTCCAGGCGATCGTCGAGGAACGCAGCCTGACGAAAGCCGGCGAGCGGCTCGCGCTGTCGCAGCCGGCCGTCAGTTACTCGCTCGGCCGGCTGCGCACGCTGTTCGACGATCCGCTGTTCGTGCGCACGCGCTCGGGCATGCAGCCGACGCCCGTCGCGCTCGAACTCGCGAGCATCGTCGGCAAGGCGCTCGACATGGTGCGCGTGGCGCTGCGCTATGCGGAGCGCTTCGATCCGGCCACCAGCACGCGCACGTTCCGGCTGTCGCTGTCGGATGCGGGCGAGATGGCGTACCTGCCGGCGATCTGCAAAGTGCTGCGCGAGCGCGCGCCGCGCGTGACGCTGAGCGTGCAGCCGATGCCGGTGGAGGAGATCGAGGAAGCGCTGCGCGCGAGCCGGCTGGATTTCGCGATCGGCAACCTGCCGGAATTGATGCCGCGCACGCGTCACCAGGTGCTGTTCGAGGAAACCTACGTGTGCATGATGGGCCGCCGGCGCGGGTTGCCGGCCGGCGCCGCGCTGAGTCTCGAGCAGTTCGTGCGCGCCGCGCACGTCAACGTGAAATCGGTCGAGCACAGCCACCACGCGCTCGACGATGCGTTGCGCGCGCAGGGCGTGGGCCGCAACATTGCGCTCGAAGTGCCGCACTTCGTCGCGCTGCCGAGCGTGCTGTCGGTCACCGATCTGTATGCGACGCTGCCGAAGCGCCTCGCGCAGATCCTGAACCGCGACAACGCGTTTCGCCTCTACGAGCTGCCCGTCACGCTGCCGCCCGCGCCGGTGACGATGCACTGGCACGAGCACTTCCACGAGGACGAGGGCAACGCGTGGATGCGCGCGCTGCTGGCCGAGATCGTCGAGCGTTTCGACGACGCGTGACGGGCGGAATGCGCGCGGCTCGCGCCGCGCGCGTCGGATGCTTCAGAGATCGAGGACGAGCACCGCCGAGCGCGCACGCGACACGCAGCAGCAGATCACCGTGTTGCTCGCGCGTTCGGCTTTGCTCAGGCAGTGATCGCGATGATCGGGCTCGCCATCGACGACCGGCACCATGCAGGTGCCGCACACACCTTCGCCGCATGACGTATCGACCTCGATGCCGATGCGCGCGAGCGCGTCGACGATCGACGTGTCGGGCGTGACGCGCACCGATTGCCCGCTGCGTTGCAGACGCACTTCGAAGCCGTCGGCTGCGCCGGTGCCTGCATCGGCAACGGCCGGTTCCGCGGCGAAGCGCTCGAGATGGATCGAATCGTCGGGAATGCGCGTCGCGGCTGCCGCGACGACCGCGTCCATGAACGGTGCCGGGCCGCATGTATAGACATGCGCGTGCGTATCGATCGACTCGACGCACCGGCCGAGTTCAACCGCGAGCGCATCGGGCTCGATGCCGAAATGAAACGTCACGTGCGACGCAAACGGCTCGGCCGACAACTCGTCGACGAACGCCGCATGTTCGCGGCTGCGCGCGAAGTAATGCAATCGGTAGCGCGCGCCGCGCCGGTGCAGCGCATACGCCATCGACAGCAGCGGCGTGATGCCGATGCCGGCTGCGATCAGCACGTGCTCGCTTGCGTCATCCGTCAGACGAAACAGGTTGCGCGGCGCGCCGATCGACAGCTCGGCGCCGATTGTCACGTCGTCGTGCAGCGAGCGCGAGCCGCCGCGCGACTGCGCTTCCTTCTTCACCGCGAACAGGTAGCTGCCGCGCTCGTCGGGGTTGCCGCACAACGAGTATTGCCGCGTGATGCCGGACGGCGCGGTGACGTCGATATGGGCGCCCGGTTCGTACGCGTCGAACGGCTGGCCGTCGACGCGCGAAACCCGGAAACAGCGGATGTCCTGCGCCGCGTCGATCAGCGCGTCGATCCGGACCTGGTGGCGGTTCGCTTGCATGGGAAATTCCGTGGGGTAAGAGGACAGCAGCGCGGCGGGCACCGCGCCATCATGCGATCGAGAATAGGGACGGGCATCGCATAAATCAAATCGATAAAAAAACGATTCCTTAATCAGTCGCATGGATAATTCCAGGTAGACCGCTTGTGGTCGGCACACGGCGATCGTGCCGGCAGCACCGTCATCCCGCGTCGCCGCGCCCGACGTTCTCAGGCGCGACACGCGTCTCGCGCATCACGCACAGCGTCGCGACCGTCACGAGCCCGAGCGCGACGAGGAACAGCGACACCGGCCATGACGCGTGATAGCGCGCGAGCAACGCGGTCGCGATCAGCGGCGACATCCCGCCCGCGAAGATCGATGCGACTTCATGCCCGAGCGCGACGCCCGAATAACGCACCTCGGTGCTGAACAGCTCGCCGACGAGCGCGGGCAGCGTGCCGATCATCGCGCCGTGACTGACGGCCGTGCCGACCGTGAGCGCGAGCCACACGAGCGGCGTCACGCGCGTGTCGAGCAGCCAGAAGAACGGGAACGCGCACGCGACGAGGCTCAACGCGCCGATCAGGTACACGGGCTTGCGGCCGATCCGGTCGGACAGCCGGCCCCACGCGAGCATCGCGCCCATCTCGACGATCATCGCGATCATCACGCCGGTGAGCATCACGCCGTTCGGGATACCGACATATTTGCCGTAGACGAGCGAGAACGCGAGGAAGATGTATGCGCCGCCGTTCTCGGCCACGCGCAGCCCCATCGCGAGCAGGATTTCCTTCGGGTGGCGGCGGATGCATTCGACGATCGGCAAGTGCGTGTGCTGCCCGCGCTTGCCGGCCTGCTCGAAGTCGCGGCTTTCCGGCAGATGGCGGCGGATATAGATGCCGATCGCGAAGATGAGGATGCTCGCGAGGAACGGCAGCCGCCAGCCCCACGCGCGGAACGCATCGTCCGGCAGCGCCTGCGCGGCGAGAAACGCGGCGGACGACAGCACGAAGCCGCCGCCCACGCCGAGCTGGCTCCACGCCGCGTAGCAGCCGCGCTGTTCGGGCGGCGCGTTCTCGCTGATCATCAGCACGCCGCCGCCCCATTCGCCGCCGGACGCGACGCCTTGCAGCAGGCGCAGTGCAACGAGCGCGGCCGGCGCCCAGATGCCGGCCTGCGCGTAGGTCGGCAGCAGGCCGATCGCGAAGGTCGATGCACCCATGATCAGCAGCGTCCATACGAGCGACGCCTTGCGCCCGTAGCGGTCGCCGACGTGGCCGAACACGATCCCGCCGAGCGGCCGCGCGACGAAGCCGAGCGCGAAGGCCGCGAATGCGGCTAGGCTGCCCGCGAGCGGCGACGCGCCGGGCGGAAAGAACACGTGGCCGAACACGAGCGCGGCGGCTGTGCCGTACACGAAAAAGTCGTACCACTCCATCGCGTTGCCGGCGACGGAGGCGATGACGATCCGGCGCAGTTGCCGGTCGGCGAGCGGCCGGGCGGCGCTCGGGGATTGCACGGTGTCGGTCGGGTACATGGCGGACTCTGAAGGGGAGGCGGGCGCGTGCCGTCTCGAGACAGGTGCGGCACTGCGGGCTAGTTTTGCCGCCGTCGCTGGCCCCGGTCAAATCCGCAGAAAAAAGGGAGTGTCATCACTCCCGCAAATGATGGTGCGATGAGCGCGCGGCTATTTCACGCGCGCCTGAAGGAGTGCGACGATCCGCTGCACCAGCGGCGGCAGGTACGCACCCGCCCGATGCATCGCGGCGATGCGCCGCCCCAGATCGAGTTCGCCGGGCAGCAGGTCGAGCGCACGCAATCCGTTCAACTGATCGAGCGCCTCGGTCCCGCCGACGCACAGCAGCGGCGTGCCGCGCAGCAGGTGCAGCAGCGCCGTGCTGCCGAAATCCGTTTCGACACGCAGGCGCGGGCCGGGCAGGCCGCGCGCGCGAAACGCGTCGTCGATCTGGCGCCGCACGGGCAGCGTCGTTTCGGGCAGCAGCCATTCCTGGCCGACGAGATCGGCGAGCGTCAGGCCGCGCTTGCGCTGCAGCGGATGCGCGTCGTCGGCGAGCACCGACAGGCGATCACGAAACAGTTCGACGAGCGCGAGCGTCGCGTCCGCTTGCGGCGGCGCGGGCGCCACGACGAGGTCGAGTTCGCCGGCCGCGAGCAGGTCGAGCAGGTCGCGCGCGAGCCGGCAGCGCAGCCGCAGTTTCGCGGCCGGTCGTTCGGTGATCAGTTGCCGGCATGCGCCGAGCACGAGCGCGGTCGGCACGGTCGGCGAGTAGCCGATCCGCACGACGCCTTGCTCGCCGCCCTGGATCGCGCGCATCTCCTGCATCGCATCGTCGAATTCGAGCGCGATCCGCTGCGCGCGCGCGACGAACCGCGCGCCGGCCTGCGTCGGCGTCATGCCGCTCGCGGTGCGTTCGAACAAGGTCACGCCGACCTGCGTCTCCAGCCGCTGCACGGCTTTGGTCAGCGCCGGCTGCGACAGGCCCAGCGCGTCGGCGGCCTTGCCGATGCTGCCGTGCCGCTCGACGGCCAGCAGGTATTCCAGATCGCGCGTATCCATCAGGGGATTCCTGAGAGTTATGGCTTTATAGCCGGTGATGCATTGTGGTGATGCCCATGCATCTTACAGACTGGCGGCATCGTTCGACCAGGAGAATTCGCTTGAGCTTCGCCTACTTCCTGCGGCGCGCGGCCCGTTACTGGGGCGACCAGCCCGCCGTGCTGCATCGCGACCGCGCCGTCACCTACCGTCAGCTCGACGAGCGTTCGACGCGCCTCGCCAATGCGCTGCGCGGGCTGGGTTTCATGCCCGGTGCGCGGATTGCCGTGCAGGCGCGCAACAGCATCGAGCTCGTCGAGATCGAATGCGCGCTGTACAAGGCCGGCCTCGTCAAGGCCGCGCTGAACCCGCGTTTCACCGCGGCCGAGGCGGCCGACGTCGTCGGCAACTGCACGCCCGTCGCGTTCATCGGCGGCCGCGGCTATGCGCATTACTCGCCGGATTCACCGGGCTTCGCGTCGGTGGAGCGATTCGTATCGATCGACGGCGTGACCGACGGCTACCTCGACTACGCAACGCTGCTCGCGCAGGGCAGCGGCACGATGCCCGACTACGCGCCGACGGCCGACGATCTCGCGGTGCTGCATTTTTCGTCGGGCTCGACGGGGCGCATCAAGGCCGCGATGCAGAGCTACGGCAACCGGCTTGCGTCGCTGCGCAAGATCGTGCTGGGGATGGACCGCCACGCGCAGCCCGGCGACCGGCTCGCGCTGATCGGGCCGATCACGCACGCGTCGGGGATGCTGATGCAGCCGTACCTGTTCTGCGGCGCGACGCTCGTGCTGTTCGATGCGTTCGAGCCCGCGCATTTCCTCGCCGAAGTGGCGCGGTTGCGCATCACGCACGCGTTCATGGTGCCGGCGATGATCAACATGGTGCTGAACGAGCCTGACCTCGGGCACGCCGACCTGCGCAGTCTGAAGGTGCTGGGCTACGGCGCGGCGCCGATGGCGCCCGCGCGTATCGAGGAGGCGTGGTCGCGCATCGGCCCGGTGCTGTCGCAGGGCTATGGCGCGAGCGAATCGACGTCGGGCGTCACGCGCCTCGGCATCGCCGATCACGCGCACGCGTTGCTGTCCGATCATGCGCGGCTCGCGTCGTGCGGCCGGCCGCTCGGCGAAACGGAAGTGCGCGTCGTCGACGCGACCGGTCGCGAAGTCGAACGCGATGCGATCGGCGAGATCGTGATTCGCGGCGCGGACGTGTTCCAGGGTTACTGGAATGCGCCGGAGCTGACGCGTGAAGTACTGGTCGACGGCTGGCTGCATACGGGCGATCTCGCGCGCACCGACGACGAAGGCTTCATCTACCTCGTCGACCGCAAGAACGACATGATCATTTCGGGCGGCTTCAATGTGTACCCGACGGAAGTCGAGGCGACGCTTTATCGGCACGCGGACGTGCTCGAGGCGTGCGTTGTCGGCGTGCCCGATGAAAAGTGGGGCGAGGCCGTGAAGGCCATCGTCGTGCTGAAGCCCGGCCGCGACGCTCAGGCGGCCGATCTCGTCGCGCACTGCCGCGCGCTGCTCGCCGACTACAAGCTGCCGCGCTCCGTCGATTTCGTCGCGGAGCTGCCGAAGAACGCCAGCGGCAAGATCGCCCGCAAGCTCGTACGCGAGCAGTACTGGCACGGCGTCGCGCGCCGCGTCAACTGAAGGAGACACCCCCATGTTCGATCATCTGAATCGCCCCGAATTTGTCACGCTGCGTGCGGACGTGCTGCGCTTCGTCGACGACGAACTGCGCCCGATCGAGCGCGAGCTGCGGCTCGACGCCGAAAGCGTGTGGCCGCGCGACGTGCTGCGCCGCGTGTGGCGGCGTTCGGCCGAACTCGGCTTTTACACTGCGAGCCTGCCCGTCGCGCTGGGCGGCAAGGGCCTGTCGATCGTCGAGACCTGCGCGCTGAAGGCCGACCTGGCCGCATCGGGCGCGGCGCTCGCGCCGCACGTGCTCGGCGAACTGGGCGGGCCGCCGCGCGTCGGCAACATGCTGAAGTACGCGACGCCTGCGCAGCTCGAGCGCTATTTCAAGCCGGTGATGCGCGGCGAGAAGTCGACCTGCTTCGCGCTGACCGAGCCGCATTCGGGTTCCGACGCGATGAGCATCAGCACGAGCGCGGTCGAGGATGGCGACTCGCTCGTCATCAACGGCACGAAGCACTACATCAGCGGCGCACCGTTCGCCGATTTCGCGATCGTGATGTGCGTGACCGACCCGGCCGCGACGCCGCCGCAGATCACGGCGGTGCTCGTCGATCTCGACCTGCCGGGCGTCACCGTCGAGCACGAATACGTGCCGATGTCGGGCCAGCACATCGACGCGGACATCCGTTTCGACAACGTGCGCGTGCCGCGCGAGAACGTGTTCGGCGGCGTCGGCAACGGCTTCAAGCTCGGCATGTCGCGGATCAACGTGAACCGGCTGCTGCATTGCCCGACGATGCTCGGCCTCGCGATGTCGGCGTATCGCGCGTCGCTCGACTATGCGCGCACGCGCCGGCAGTTCGGCGGCCCGATCGCGCGCTTCCAGGCGATCCAGCACATGCTCGCCGACATGGCCGCCGCGCTGTGGGCATGCGAGAGCATGATCGCGCACACGGCCATGCTCGCCGACGCGGGCGCGGACCTGCGCATGGCGGCGGCCGCGTGCAAGCTGTTCGTGTCGGAACGCTGCTTCGAGGTTGCGGACAAGGCCGTGCAGATTCACGGCAACGTCGGCGTGACGCGCGGCCATCCGGTCGAGCAGACCTTCCGCAAGCTGCGGATGTTCCGAATCCTGACCGGCACCAGCGAGATTCAGCGCAACACGATCGCGAAGGCGATTCTCGACCCGGCCGGCGCGGGGGCGTGAGCGATGACGATCGATACTCCGCGTAACGACGAATCGCCGCAACAGCATGCGAAACCAGCATGGTCGTGCCTGAACGACGTGACGATCCTGGACGTGAGCCAGTTGCTGCCGGGCCCGCATGCGTGCGCGCTGCTTCGGCAACTCGGCGCCGACGTCGTGAAGATCGAGCCGCCGCTGACCGGTGACGCGTCGCGTCTGCTCGGCGATGCCGTGTTCGCGCAATTCAATCGCGGCAAGCGTTCGGTCGCGCTCGACCTGAAGGCGCCGGCGGATCGCGACCGTTTTCTCGAACTCGTGCGCCGTGCCGATGCGGTCGTCGAAGGTTTTCGGCCCGGCGTGATGGCGCGTCTCGGGATCGGTTACGACACGCTCGCGCGCATCAACCCCCGCATCGTGATGTGCTCGATTTCGGGCTACGGACAGGACGGCCCGAATGCGGCGCGCCCCGGCCACGATCTGAATTTCCTGGCGGAAGCGGGCTTCTGGGCGATTCCGGCGCAGGTCGACGACGTGGTCGGCCGGCCGCGCGTACGGCTCGCGGACTACGCGGCCGCGATGCATGCGGCGCTGTCGCTGTCGGTGGCCGTAATGAGCGCGCGCGCGAACGGCCACGGGCAACACCTCGACGTGTCGATCCACGATGCGACGCTCGCGTGGACGGCGCCCGCGGCATGGGCGTCGCGCGCGCATCGCGCAGCGCCGTCCGATGCGCCCTGGGTGATGCCCGACAACGACCTGTTCGAAACGGCGGACGGCCGCCATCTTGCGCTCGGCATCCTCGAGGACAAGTTCTGGATGACGCTGGGCGATGCGCTGGGCGACGCGTTCCCTGCCTTGCGCGATCTGCGTTTCGCCCGTCGCGCCGGGCGGCAACAGCACAAGTGCGAGATCAGCGAACTGCTGAAGTCGGTGTTCGCGAGCCGCACGCTGGCGGAATGGATGCACGTGCTGCGCGGGTTCGATTTGCCGGTGTCGCCGCTACTCGGCCCGGACGAACTGTTCGCCGATCCGCACGTGCGCGCGCGCGGCGTCGCGCACGAGATCGATGGCGCGCTCGCCGTGCGCTTTCCGGTGAAGTTCTCGCTGGGGCTGCCGGACGGCGACGAGCACGTGCCGCATCTCGGCGAGCACGACGCGTAGCGGCCGCGTACGACGGCCCATACAAAGACAACACGGAGACACGGATGACGACAGGCGACACGCAGTACCGCCCGGCACGCGCATGGTCGATCGCGATCATGCTCGCGCTGATGATGCTGGTGAATTTTCTCGACAAGGTCGCGCTCGGGCTCGTATCGGTGCCGATGATGCGCGACCTGCATCTGACGCCGGCGCAGTTCGGGCTGGTCGGCGGCAGCCTGAACTGGCTGTTCGCGATTTCGGCCGTCGCCGGCGGAATCGCGGCGAATCGCAGGCCCGCCAAGTGGCTGCTGTTCGGCATGGCGGCCGCGTGGTCGGCGCTGCAGTTGCCGATGCTCTTCGCCGGATCGATCTGGGTCGTGATCGCGTGCCGCGTGCTGCTGGGCGCGGGAGAAGGGCCCGCGTCGCCGGTCGCGACCCACGCGATCTACAAATGGTTTCCGGACACGCGCCGCAACCTGCCGGTCGCGCTGCTGCATCAGGGCAGCGCGCTCGGCCTCCTGATCGCGGGCCTGACGATTCCGGTCGTGACCACGCATTGGGGCTGGCGCGCGAACTTCGCGATGCTCGCGCTGCTCGGCGCGGCCTGGTGCGTTGTATGGGCCGTGTACGGCGAGGAAGGCCCGCTGACGCATACGGCGCGTACTGCGCGTGCCGCTGACGGCGAGCGCATGCCGTACGGGCTGCTCCTGACCGACCGCACCGTGTTCGGCAATTTCTTCGGGCATTTCGCGGCGAACTGGATTCTCGCGATGACGCTCACGTGGATGCCGGCTTACCTGCAACTCGGGCTCGGCTTCCAGCCGCATGCGGCCGGCCGCCTGTTCGCGCTGTTCGTGGCCGTCACATCGCCGCTGAGCCTCGGGCTTGCGTGGCTGTCGCAGGCGCTGCTCGCACGCGGCGTGCCGTCGCGCTACGGGCGTGGCGTGTTCGTCGCGGCGACGCTCGCGATCGCCGGGTTGCTGCTGGCGGCGCTCGCGGTGCCGGGCCTGCCGCGCGCAATGAAGCTCGCGATGCTGACGGTCGGCAGCGGCATGACGTTGACGATGTACTCGATCGGCCCCGCGATGCTCGCCGAAGTGACACCCGATGCGCAGCGCGGCGGCGTGCTCGCGATCAGCAACGCATTCGCATCGCTTGCCGGCCTCGGTGCCCCGATCGTCACCGGGCTGCTGATCGAGGCGAGCGGCGCGTCGACGGCGCGCGGCTTCGAGCAGGCATGCCTCGTCTGCGGCGCGGTGCTCGTGCTGTGCGGGGTGCTCGGCGCGTGGTGGCTCGATCCGCAGCGTTCGCAGCGGCGCCTGGCGCACGCGGTGCAGCGCGGGCAGGCCGCGATCGGTGCGTCGGGCGGCTGACACGCGCGGCGGCGCGATGTGTCACGCCATCCCAGCTTTGAAAAATCCTGATTGAAGTAGTGCGGTTGGAAGAAGGGAAGCGATTCAACAAAACGGAGGAGACAGATGAAGAAGATGGTGGCGGCGGCGCTGATCGGCGCGCTTTCGGGGGCCGCGCACGCGCAGTCCAGTGTGACGCTGTTCGGCCGGATCGGCGGCGGCGTGCGCTGGGTCAACGGGTTGCCGGGTGGCAGTCAGGTCGGCTTCAACAACAACATCATCGCGGGCAACGAGTTCGGCATTCGCGGCAAGGAGGATCTCGGCGGCGGGCTGAAGGCGCTGTTCGTGCTCGACAGTGCGTTCAACAGCGGCACCGGCGCGGTGAAGACGGCCGGCACGCTGTTTTCGCAGGCGGCGTACGTCGGCCTGTCGGGCGATTTCGGGCGTGTGACGCTCGGCCGCCAGTTCAATGCGGCCGAGGATCTCGGCATCGCGCTCGATCCGCTCGGCGGTCGCGGACAGTCGCTCTCGGTCGAGCCGGGCGTGCTGTTCGACGGCAACTTCTTCACGCTCGATTCTCGTTTCAACAACACGATCAAGTATCTCGGGCAGGCCGGCGGGCTGCGGGTCGGCGCGAGCTATTCGCCGGGCGGCGTCGCGGGCGCGTCGCGTGCGGGCACCAGCTATTCGGTAGCCGCGATGTATACGCTGGCCGATCTGATGGGTGGCGCGTCGTATGCGAAAACGTACAGCCCGGACGGCACGCAGTCGGCGCAGACGATCCAGGCGGGCGGCACGCTGCAGCTCGGCCGCGCACGCTTCTACGCGAGCTATGCGTCGCTGAACGTGACCGCGAACAAGGCCGGTGCGCCGTCGCGGCGCGACGACATCCCGTCGTTCGGCGTCGTCGTGCAGCCGGTGCCGTCGGTGCAGTTGAGCGCGGCCGCGTTCTACGACCGGGCGCGCAATCTCGGCAATGCGTCGGGCGCGGATGGTCACAAGCTGACGACCTATGCGATCGCCGAGTACTTCCTGTCGAAGCGCACCGAGCTGTATGCCGAAGTCGATCGCAACGGGATGACCGGCGCATACATGCGCGACCCGGCGACGATCGCGGCGTTGAACCTGCGGCGCGGCGCGAGCGCGACGACCGGCGTGTCGATCGGCCTGATGACGCAGTTCTGAGGTTTTCTTCAATGGCTTTTTCCGGAGTGTGATTCGATCATGCGTACTTCATCCCGACTTCTCGCGGGGCTGCTGACGGCTGCGTGCTGCACCGTCGCCGCCCATGCGCAATCCGACGCCGCGAGCGCGGCGGCGCCGTCGTCGATGCCCGTGCAGGAATCCGCGCAGGCAACCGCGTCGCCCGGCCTGTCGCCGGCTCAACGCAAGGCAGCCGACCGCAAGCTGCAACGCCGCGTCAGCTCGGCGCTCGCGCGCACCAGAAACCTGAACGCGACGCGCATCCTCGTGCGGGCGCGCGACGGCGTCGTGACGCTGGCCGGCTCGGTCACCGATACGAACCAGGTGAATCTCGCGGCAGCGGTCGCGCGGCGCGTCGACGGTGTCGCGTCGGTGTCGAACCTGTTGCGAATCGATGGTCAGCAGCCCTGATTGCGGGGCGTGGCCCCATTCATTTATTCACTACGAGGCATGACTCGATGCGATTCGATCGACGCTTTACGACGACCCGGTACACCCGCCGGATCGCCGGCACCTTCGTGCTCGCCGGCGGGCTCGCGCTCGCCGCAACTGCACTTGCAGCACCCGCCGCGCCCGATGTTGCCGCGCCGGGCGTGATGCAGGGCTTTCCGCCGCCGGCCGACCAGGTCGTCAGCAAGGCGAATGCGTTCACGCCGGCGCGGCTGCGCTGGGCGCTGAGCAACACGCGGATGCTCGCGCCGACGGCCGGCATCCGGCACGCGGCCACGCCGATGCCGTTACCCGAGCAACCGGTGTCCGGTCTCGACGCGCTGCCCGTCACGATCGGCGGCGAAACGCTGGCGCTCGACGCGTACCTGCGCGCGACCCATACCGACGGCTTCATCGTCGTGCAGCGCGGCCGGATCGTCTACGAGCGGTATTTCGACGGCTTCCGGCCCGATCAGCAGCACGCATGGGCGTCGATGACGAAATCCGTGACGGGCCTGCTGGCCGCGCAGATGGTCGAATCCGGCGTGCTCGACGCGAGTGCGCCGCTGTCGCGCGCCGTGCCGGAACTGGCCGACACGCCGTTCGGCAGCGCGACGCTGCAGCAGAACCTGGACATGGAAGTGCCCACGGCCTACGCGCCCGGCGTGCCGCCCGATCTCGGCCTGTTCGGCGCCGTCGGGCTGGTGCCGCGCCGCGAAGGCGCACCGGCCAGCATCGTCGACTTCCTGCAAACCGTGCGGCGCGTGCCGGACGTGGCGCCGGGCAGCCTGTGGTTCTACCAGAACGGCTCGCCGGAAGCTGTCGCATGGGCGATGCAGCGCGCGACGGGACAGTCGTGGAGCGCGCTGGTCGAGCGGTGGCTGTGGCGCGATTTCGCGGAAGACGACGCGTACGTCGCGGTGGACCGCAACGCGATGGCGATGGCGAGCGGCGGGTTCTACACGACGCTGCGCGATGCCGCGCGCTTTGCGGAACGCGTGCGTACCGGGTTCGGCGGCGCGCCGGGCACGTTGCCCGCCGCGACGATTCGCGCGGCGCTGCGGCCTGTGCACAACGCGGACTTGTTTGCGAAAGGAAATGCCGTGCCTGGCCGCGACGGCTTCACATACCGGGACTACTGGTATCAGGTGAACGATGGTGACGGTTCCTTCGCCGCATCAGGGCGCTTCGGCCAGTCGATCCTCGTCGATCCGAAGGCCGCGCTGACAATCGTCAAGTTCTCGTCGTCGCCTGACTTCGCACCGCGCGCGCTTGATGCGAAGACCGATGCATTGCGGCCGCGCGCCGCGCTCGAACGCGGCGACGCGCTGAGCATGGTCGCGCACGCGCTCGCCGAGCGGCTGCGGTAACACCCTCCGCGCGCCCGCGCACCCGCGCGGGTCAGCGCGCGATCTGCCGGTTCCCGCGCGTATCCCGCAGCGCGCGGCGCGCGTTGACCGCGGTTCAATCGACCACCATCACCGTGCGCACCAACCCGTTCGACGCCGCGCTGCGGCGACCGATGCACGGGCCATCAGGGAAAACCGCATAGGCGCCTCACGCGTCGCCGTTTCGTCAGCTTGCTTACGCGAGCCATTCACGTCTGAGCAAAGCGCGCCGCGTCCGGCGGACCTGCGCGCTTTCGTTTCTCTTGCGGGCACACGCGTGCCCCGCGCCTTTCCCCTCCATTCGATTTTCAACTGCCGACCAGTTGAACATTTCATTTCTTGATGTGATTGCGGCTGGATACCATCCAGCGACTGTCTATACAACCCGATCGGGATGCATGGGCAGCACCGACAAAACACAACACAACATCGATGAGCAGGTTTGGAGAGGAGATGACGGAGATGGTGCGAATGAAGGCTGGTAAAACGGGCGCCGCATGCGTGAGCGCGGCTGTCGCGATGCTGTTCGCGGGCACCGCGCACGCGCAGTCGACGGTGACGTTGTACGGGATCGTCGATGCGGGTGTGACCTACACGAACAACGCGAAGGGGCATGCGCTGTGGCAGTTCACGGGCGGCAACGAATCGGGCCCGCGCTGGGGGCTGATCGGCTCCGAGGATCTCGGCGGCGGCCTGAAGGCGAACTTCCGGCTCGAGAACGGCTTCAACGTCGCGAACGGCGCGCTCGGGCAGGGCGGCCGGATGTTCGGGCGTTCGGCGTGGGTCGGCCTGAGCGGCGCGAACTGGGGCGCGGTGACGCTCGGCCGCCAGTACAACTCGACGCAGGACATCCTCGGCTCGCTGCAGATGAGCAGCTTCCTCGCGCAATACTCGACGCACCCGTTCGACAACGACGACATCAACAACACCTTCCGTCTCAACAACGCGGTGAAGTACGTGTCGCCGACGATCGCGGGCCTGCAGGCGAACCTCGTGTACGGCTTCTCGAACTCGACCGGCTTCGCGAACGACAACAGCTGGAGCGCGGGCGTCACGTACGTGAACGGGCCACTCAACGCGGGCGCCGCGTATGCGCGCGTGAATCATCCGGCGAGCAGCGCGGCGGGCGCGGTTGCGTCCGACAACTACTACCCGTCGTCGGCGTCGGTGTTCGGCGCGGGCATGTCGAGCGCGGTGCGCCAGCAGATCTGGGGCGCGGGCGGCAGCTACGCGATCGGGCAGGCGACGCTCGGCCTGTTGTACACGGGCTCGAACTTCGGGCAGGCAACGGGCGGCGCGCTGCGCTTCAACAACTACGAAGGCAGCCTGCGCTACATGGTGACGCCCGCGCTGATGGCCGCGGCCGGCTACACCTATACGAAGGTCGCGCGCGGCGGCGACAGCGGCCACTATCAGCAGGTGTCGGCCGGCGTGCAGTACCTGCTGTCCAAGCGCACCGACGTGTACGTGAACGGCTTCTACCAGAAGGCGTCGTCGTCCGTCGGCCAGGCGTGGATCGACGGCACGGACAGCCCGTCGTCGACGACGTCGCAGGTGGCGGTGGTGGTCGGCATCCGCCAGAAGTTCTGATGTTCTGATGCGTACGCGCGTCTTCCGGAGGAGGCACTCATGAAATTCAAACTGTTGCTGGCGGCGCTGCCGTTCGTCGGGATGTATGCAGGCGGCTCGATCGCCGAGGTGAAACCGCTGCTGTTCGGGCTGCCGTTCCTGCTCGTCTGGAACCTCGCCTGGATGGCGGCGACCGCCGCGATCCTCGCGATCCTGTTCGTTCTCGACGAGCGCGACGCGGCCCGCGACGGCCGCACGGGAGACGCGCGATGAACGCATCGATCATCATCATCGCGGCGTTCGCCGTGTTCGCGCTGGCGATCGGCGTGATGGCGCGCCGCGGCCGCAAACTCACGCTCGAGCAGTGGGCGGTCGGCGGGCGCGGCTTCGGCTCGCTGCTCACGTTCCTGCTGATGGCCGGCGAGGCGTTCTCGACGTTCTCGTTTCTCGGCGCGAGCGGCTGGACCTACAGCAAGGGCGTGCCGGCGTTCTACATCCTGTCGTACGGCTGCCTCGCGTTCGTGATCGGCTACTGGATGCTGCCCGCGGTCTGGCGCTACGCGAAGGAACGCGGGCTCGTGTCGTTCGCCGATTATTTCGCGTCGAAGTACGACAGCCGCGCGATCGGCGTGCTGGTCTCGATCGTCGCGGTGTTCGCGATGGTGTCGCTGCTGATGATCCAGCTGCGCGGGCTCGGCGTGATCGTGTCGGAGATGTCGTACGGGGTGATTCCGCAATCGGCCGCGATCTGGATCGCCGCGACGCTGATGGCCGTCTACATGGTCGTGTCGGGCATCCACGGCTCGGCGAGCATCGCGATCGTCAAGGACGTGCTGATCCTCGCGATCGCGATCTTCCTGGGCCTGTACCTGCCGATGCATTACTACGGCGGGCTCGGCGAGATGTTCGCGAAGATCGAGGCCGCGCACCCCGAACTGCTGCGCATGCCCGAGCACGGCTTCAACCTGAGCTGGTACAACTCGACGATCCTGCTCACGTCGCTCGGCTACTACCTGTATCCGCACGGCTTCACCGCGATCTACGTCGCGAAGGACGAACGCGCGCTGCGCCGCAACGTGATACTGATGCCGCTGTACCAGGTGCTGATTGCGTTCCTGTTCCTCGTCGGCTTCGCGGCCGTGATGACCGTGCACGGGCTCGAAGGCGCGCAGACCGATCTCGCGCTGCTGCGCCTCGTGAAGCAGACGTTCCCCGCGTGGTTCGTGGGCATCGTCGGCGGCACCGGGTTGCTGACCGCGCTGGTGCCGGGCTCGCTGATCATGCTGAATGCATCGACGACGATCGCGCGCAACATCTACCGCGAAGGCTTCGCACCGAACGCGACCGACCGCGAGGTCACGCGCGTCGCGCGGATCGCCTTGCCGATCTTCACGCTGGTCGTCGTCTATTTCGTGCTGCGCGGCGGCGCGACCTTCGTCACGCTCGCGATCTTCTCGTCGAGCCTGCTCACGCAGCTCGTGCCGATGCTCGCATCGAGCTTCCTGAAGCGACCGTTCGGCACGCGTGAAGGCGCGTTCGCGGGCATCGCGACCGGCGCGATCGTGATCGCGATGACGAACTACTATGGCGTGACGCTCGCGTCGCTGTTTCCGGGCGCATCGAACACGCTGACGTCGATCAACCCGGGGCTCGTTGCGCTCGCGGTGAACGCGGTGGTGTTCGTCGCGATCAGCGCGGTGCAGCGCAAGCTGAAGGCGCGCATCGCGACGCCGGTCGGCTCCGCGTGACAGCGGCTGCTTCATGACGCCGTTCGCAGTCGAGCCGCCGGGCAGCCGCCTGGCGGCTTTGTCGTTCGACGGCTGACCGATTCATTCGAACCCAAACAGGACAATACGCGATGACTACCGAGGAAAAACACGACGACAGGCGCGAAGCGATCGACACGCTGATCGCGAACGGCTGCGTGATCACGATGGACCCGCAACGGCGCGTGATCGAGAACGGTGCGGTTGCCGTGAAGGGCGATCGCATCGTCGCCGTGGGCGGCACCGATGAACTGCAGGCGCGCTACCGCGCCGCGCGCACGATCGACGCGCGCCGCAAGGCCGTGCTGCCGGGCCTGATCGATGCGCACGCGCACGCGGGCCATGCGATGCTGCGCACGATCGGCGGCGCCGACGGCGATGCATGGTCCGCCGCGGCCGAGACGATCTACACGCGCGCGTCGGACGAGGCGTTCTGGGAAACCGAATCGCATCTCGCCGCGCTGGAACGGCTGAAGGCCGGCGTGACGACCGGCGTGTCGCTGCTCGGCGGCGGCAACTCGATCATGCGCGTCGACGATCCGGTCTACGCGCGGCGCCATTGCGACGCGGTCGTGCGCACCGGCACACGCTCGATCGTCGCGGTCGGCCCGTCGCGTCCGCCCGCACCGCGAGCGTACACGCGCCACACGCCGGACGGCAGCGACACGCGCGACATCGATTTCGACACGATGGCCGACGTGTGCGAAGAGATCATCGACACCTGCCACGGCGATGCCGACGGCCGGATCCGGATCGCGCTCACGCTGCCCGTGTACGGCCCCGAGCACGATCCGGAACTCGCGCAGTACGAGCGCGCGTTCCGCGAGCAGGCCGCGCGTTACGGCGCGCTCGCGCGCGAGCGCGGGCTCACGTTCACGCAGGACGGCCATCGCGCCGGCACGCTCGCATTCGCGCATCGCGAGCTCGGGCTGCTCGGCCCGACGTCGTTCATGTCGCACAGCATCGACCTGACCGACGACGACATCGCGGCATGCGTGGAGACGGGCACCGCGATCGTGCACAACCCGAGCGCGATCATGTCGATCATCGGGCGCTGCCCGGTGCCCGAGCTGATCGATGCGGGCGTGACGGTGGCGATCGCGTCGGACGGCGCGGCGCCCGATCGCGGCTACGACATGTTCCGCCACATGTGGCAGTGCATGCACTATCACCGCCGGCACTTCCGCGACCCGGACGTGCTGCCGCACGGCAAGGTGCTGGAGATGGTGACGATCGACGCGGCGAAGGCGCTGTCGATCGATCACGAGGTCGGTTCGCTCGAAGCAGGCAAGCTTGCCGACATCATCCTCGTCGACCTGTTCCGCCCGCACATGATGCCGATGAACATGCCCGTGTATCGCGTGACGTGCTTCGCGAATGCGGCCGACGTGTGCATGACGATGGTCGGCGGGCGCGTGCTGATGGAGGACCGGCGCGTGCTGTCGGTCGACGAGAACGCGATTCTCGAGCGCGTGATGGAAGTGGCGGAAATCACGATGGAACGCAGCGGGTTGCGTCACCTGCTGGACGAACCGGCGACGCTGTGGGGGCGCAGTCACTACTGACCGACCGCTGCGCCGCTGGCGGTTCGCATGACGATACGCTGGCAAGGCCGGCCCGGTTCGGGCCGGCCTTTTTGCTTCACGGATGCGTCGCTGAAACGGCTTCGAGTCGAACGGCCCGGCAAGCGGCGGCGGGGCCGGCACGCGCGTCGGCGGAGACATGGCTGCTGCGGCCGCGTAACGCGACGCTACCTGCACGCGCGTGAGGATTTCGTCAGCATCGGGCAACGCAACAATGCCGATGGTTGGCGGTCGGCGGACATGCTAGGATTTCCTTCAAACAACTCCGGAGACTGCTATGCCGTTCATCTGCGAAAACGTTGAATGTCGTGCCGTACTGGCTCGCGGGCAGGTCAGGTCCACTCACGAGGACGACGGGTGGTGCTTCTACTGCCCCGATTGCAAGGCCAGGAACGAGTTGAAGGATATCGGCGTGCCGGGCGGCCCCGTCGAGTTGGTGCAGCCGGACAGATCCAGCCTCCCTCATAAGGTGATTGCAACGGCCCGACCTTTGGAGGACGGCAGATACGCAGCGCAATTGCGGGTTCAGCGGGCGCTCGGCGTAAAAGGAACATACGCGGCCGAAGAACACTGGGAGCAGCTCGGCGTGTTCCCCGACGCACAGGAAGCCGTCGCGCATGCGAAGTCGTTCGCAACGGACCTGCTGCAACGAACGGCCTGACCGCACGCTTCACGCAGGATGGCGCGATACATCCGGCAATGCGCGGATCGGTACGGCATGCACATGACCGTCGATCCGCGCGGCAGCCTGGTGCAACCCGATGGTTGAAACCGGGTGCCGCATCATGCCGGATACCCCGTCAAATACGATGTGATCGGCTTGAATTCGATCAGCGTCGATTCACGCGGCACCACTGGCAGCGAGCTTGACGAACAGTCGGGCGGCTTCGTTGCCGTCGGACAAAGCGCGCAGCGCGAGGGAGAGCGCCAGTTGTGCGTCGTGTGAGGCCGCGCTGCGATCCTGCTCGAAGAGCTTGACGGCGTGGCGCATGTGCTGCGCCGCCTGCGTGTGAAGTTCGACGGCCGCCGCATGGAGTTTTGCGACGTCGGCGGCATTGGCGCCCGAGCCGGCCGATGGCGCCGCCGGCGTATTGGCACTGTGCGCGCCGGCATCGTGTGCCTGGTCGATCGCATGCAACGTGTGACCATGAGCCATCATCGCCTGATGTGCGGCATGGGCAAAGTCCTTGCCGTCCTCGAAATGGCGAGACGCCTCGCGGTGATATCGCGCGGCCTGCTCGTGGTGTGACGCCGCGGCTTCGAGATGCGCTTTCTTGCTGTGCTTCGTGTTCATGCCGGCTCCCGTGCAACTTCAGGACTGACGCGGATGGCGACCGATTCGAAGACACGGCGGCGGGTCGCAGCGACGTTCCAATCTACACGCACTTGCGTGTTCCGTGGCATTTGCGCGTTGCGGGCATCGGTATCGCGTTCGGGCCGCTTCTCGCGATGGGCTGTTGTCATGACCACATAGTGAGGCACCCGAACAAAACGTCAGCGGGCCTCGCGGGTTCTCCGGGCCGTGCCGCAAGGAAGACGGCGTTGCGGGGCCACATCGCTTCGCTCGCAAAACAGGCCACCTGGTGAAACAGTTACAAGATTGTTGTTGACGGTGGTGCTGTCCGGCAGTTAGTGTGCATGGCTGAAGTCCAAGAAGTCCGATTGCTGTTCATCAATTGCTCGCTCCCCCAAGCGGTATTCGTTGTCCTCTCCCTCCTTGACGCTTCACGCGCTCTTCCACAGAGCAAATCTTCATATTTTTTTCTCAAGGAATCTTCATGGATACCGGTATCGTCAAGTGGTTCAACGACAGCAAAGGCTTTGGCTTCATCACTCCGGACAAGGGCGGCGACGACCTGTTCGCTCATTTCTCCGAAATTCGGACCGACGGCTTCAAGACGCTGGCTGAAAATCAGAAAGTGAGCTTCGAAACGAAGCAAGGCCCGAAGGGTCTGCAAGCGGCCAACATCACGCCGCTGTAAA
The DNA here is from genome assembly GCF_001742165.1 of Burkholderia stabilis. Taxonomy (NCBI): domain Bacteria; kingdom Pseudomonadati; phylum Pseudomonadota; class Betaproteobacteria; order Burkholderiales; family Burkholderiaceae; genus Burkholderia; species Burkholderia stabilis. Next base: position 2,932,969 of record NZ_CP016443.1, read on the forward strand.
GTTTGAAGGACCTGGCCTCCACCGACGGAGGCCGGGTTGCAGCGACATCCTCACGGAGCCTGGTCTCCTACAGTTGGCGCGATCGCTTATTGCTGCGTTTGTTTTTTTCAGCAGCTTGCCAAGCGCCACACGCCTCGTTGCGATTCATTCTCCCCTCCGGCTGCAACGCCCATTTTTCGCTTTCCGACTGCTTCAGATTCGGCTCGCAATGGCCTTGAATCAGCGCGCCTGTGCACATTTCGCACGGCACGCACGCACTCGTACATCATTAAAATTAAAATGCAAAACAATCGAATTCAACAGTACAACGGCTATGCCGTCCAACCCTCGGCGCATCGTTTGCCCGACGGTAGCTTTTCATCCAACCTGCTGCTCGAACGCACCGACAGCGCGCGCACCGAAGGCCGCTACCAGTTCTATTCGCTCGACTATTTCGCGAGCGAAGCGCAGGCGCTGCAGCACTCGGCGCGCTGGGCACGCAACTGGGTCGACACGCGCGGTTAAACGCAGCGCCCCGGTGCGAGACGTCGAACGCAGATGAAACAACCGGGCGCGACCCACACAGCGCGCCCGAACATCACGCGCGATCGATTCATCGAGCGGCATTCCCGCCAGCCCGGAAAGGGCTTCTCGTATCGGCGAACCGTTGCCTGAAACAGGAAAGGGGCGTCGCACGTTCGCGTGCGACGCCCCTTTGCATTGACCGGCCCATGCGCCGGTCGCGTTCGTCAGTTGTAGATATCGAACGAGAAATATTTCTTCGCGATCCGCTGGTAAGTGCCGTCCTGAATCAAACTCGCGAGCGCCTGATTGATCTGCGTGCGCAGCGCATCGTCATCCTTGCGCACGCCGATCGCCGACCCGACGCCCAGCGTCTTCGGATCGTGCAGCGGCGGCCCCGCGAACGCGAAGTTTGCCCCCTTCGCGGTCTTCAGGAAACCGAGATCGGCCTGCACCGACGATTGCAGCGACGCGTCGAGGCGCCCCGACAGCAAGTCCTGATACACGAGATCCTGCGTCTGGTACGTGCGGACGATCACGCCCTTCGGCTCCCAGTACGTGCGTGCATAGGTTTCCTGCGTCGACCCCTGCTCGACGCCGACGCTCTTGCCCTGCAGCGATTCGGGCGTCGGCTGCAGGTTCGCGCCGCGCCGTGCGACGAGGCGCGGCGGCACGTTGTTGATCTTGTCCGTGAACGCGATCTGCGCGAGGCGCTTCTCGGTCACGCTCATCGACGACAGCACGCCGTCGAACTTGCGCGCCTTCAGCGCCGGGATCATCCCGTCGAACGCGTTCTCGACCCACACGCAACGAACCTTCATCCGTTCGCAGATCGCGTTGCCGAGATCGATGTCGAAGCCGACGAGCTTGCCGTCGGGCGCGAGCGATTCGAACGGCGCGTAGCTGGGATCGACGCCGAGGCGCAGGACCGCCGGGTCTTTCGCGGCGGCGGCGCCTGCCGCCAGCGCGAGCGCGGCGGCCAGAACGAATTTTTTCATGACTGTCTCCAATACCGATTGATGTTGTTTGTCGTGAAGCGAAGGTGCGGCCGATGGGCGTGACGGCCCGCGCCCGGCCATGCGCGGGCGGCTGGACGATCGCCGGAAGAGGCCGGCGCCCGCCCGGATCAGGGGTTCGGGTTCAGTGCGCGGCGCCGGTGATGCGCGCCATGCTGCGCCGGTAGCCGGCAGGCGAGAATGCGGCGTTCAGCGCGGCCATCGCGGCGATCACGCCGATATGCATCCACCACGCGATCGCGAAGCCGCCGCCCGCGTCGCGCAGCCAGCCGATCAACCAGGGGCTGGCAGCGACGGTCAGGAAGCCGACGCCTTGCACGAACGCGGCGAGCGCGCCCGCGAGCCGTGCGTCGGGCAGGTGGTCGAGCGTGACGATCAGGCTCATCGAGAAGAAGCCGCCGAGACCGAGGCCGACGCTCGCGACCCAGAGCCACGGCGCGAACGCGGGCAGCGTCGCGAACCCGGCGAAGCCGGCCGCCTGCAGCGCGAGCGTGAGCCACAGCACGGTGCGACGGTCGGGCGAACGTTTCGCGAGCATCGGCATCGCGAGCGCGCCGGTCGCCTGGAACAGCGCCATCCACGCGAGCAGGTTGCCGCTCGCCTGCGGGCTCATGCCGACGCTGCGGTAGAACGCGGGCAGCCACGCGACGAGGCTCGCGTAGCCGCTGTTGCTGAGGCCGAAGAACAACGCGAGTTGCCACGCGCGCGGAATGCGCAGGAACGCGCTGATCGGCGCCGATGCGGTGCTCGCGTGCACGGCGTCGCGCGGCGCCTTCGCGCGCCACAGCGCGAGCGTGACGAAGGCGGGCACGGCCCACACGGCGAGCGCGAGATGCCAGCCGCCGTGCGCGGCGAGCCACGGGGCCGCGACCGCGCCGAACGCGCCGCCGCCGACCAGCGCAGCCGAATAGAGACCCATCACGAGCGGCAGCCGGTCGACGAACCAGCGCTTTGCAAGGCCCGGCACGAGCGCCTGGACCACGGCGACGCCGGCGCCCGCGACGATCGCGGTCGCGATCAGACCGGTGCTGCCGTGCGTCCACAGGCGCGCGGTGCAGCCGATCGCGATCAGCGTCAGCGCGGCGCTCAGCGCGCGTTGCTCGCCGAAACGCCGCGCGAGCCCGACGCCGACGCCGGCCACCACACCCATCAGCACGAACGGCAGCGTGGTCAGCAGCGCGGCCGCGCGAAAGCCGAGGCCGGTATCGGCGCGCACGACGTCGAGCACGGGGCCGAACGCGGTCAGGAACGGACGCAGGTTGAGCCCGGCCAGCACCAGCAGCGCGAGCGCGCCATAGGACACGGAAGCCGCATGCGGGCGATGTACGGCGTGCGCGGTGCCGGGGTCGGTCATCGGGATGCTCCAGGGAGGGGCCGGTGGCCCTGTGATGCGATGCCGAAAGGGTAAGCGCGCGCTACGCCAGGAGAAAATTAAATATTCGACTGCGAATCAGTGCGGATTGCGATGGGGCGGGGCGGGATGACGGGGACGGATGGGCGCGGCTGCGGCGGCGCGGGAGCGGCCGCCCGCGCAAGCATCATGACGCGGCCGGCGCGTATTCAGCGGCAGCCTTTTCGCGCGCGGCCACCAGCGTCCGGATGCGCGCGCGATCGGCGACCGTCTCCGGCGTGAAGATCACGAGCGTCAGGTCGGGCCGGCCGCTGACGGCGAACGCCGAATATTCGAGCGCGATCCGCCCGACGGCCGGATGGCGCAGTTCCTTGGTGCCTTCTTCATGCGACCGGATATCGTGGTCGCGCCACAGCGCGTCGAACTCGGCGCTCGTCGCGCGCATCTCGTCGACGAACGCCTGCACGGTGTGCGTCGCGCCGCCGCGTGCGACGTCCGCGCGAAACGCGCCCACCGCGAAGCGCGCGACCTGGTGCCAGTTCGACTGCGCGTCGCGCACGCGCGGATCGACGAAGATGAGCCGCAGGATGTTGCGCAGCGCGGGCGGCAGTGTCGCGTAGTCGGTCAGTGTCGCGGCCGCCGCGTCGTTCCACGCGACGACGTCCCACGTCGCCGAGCGCACGATCGCCGGGCTCGTTTCGAGCGAATCGAGCACGTGCTGCAGGCGCGGCGTCACGCTGTCGGTCGCGTGGTAGCGCACTTCGGGCGGATGGCCGAGGTCGATCAGGAACAGGTGCTCGCGCTCGGCGTCGTTCAGCAGCAATGCGCGCGCGAGCCGGTCGAGCACGTCGGCCGACGGCGCACCGCCGCGCCCCTGTTCGAGCCACGTGTACCACGCGGCGCTGACGTGCGCACGCTGGGCGACTTCCTCGCGCCGCAGGCCCGGCGTGCGGCGGCGCGTGACCGGCAGGCCGAGCGCGGCCGGGTCGAGTTTTTCGCGGCGATCCCGAAGGTACGCGCCGAGCAGGTTGTCGGATGCGTCTGCCATAGCCTGTTAGTTCGTTTACCGGTAAACCGTCACGTCTTCACTGCGCGAGGCGGTCGCCAGATAGTAATCCTCCATTCCATCCGGAGGTACTGAACATGCGTGTCTTTGTCACTGGAGCATCGGGATTCGTCGGCTCCGCCGTCGTCGCCGAACTCGTCGCCGCGGGGCATGCGGTGCGTGGCCTCGCGCGTTCCGATGCGGCTGCCGCATCGGTCGCGGCGGCCGGCGCGGACGTCCTGCGCGGATCGCTGGAGGATCTCGACAGCCTGAAGCGCGGCGCCGATGCCGCCGACGCCGTGATCCATACCGGCTTCAATCACGACTTCTCGCGCTTCGCGCAGAACTGCGAACTCGACCGCCGCGCGATCGAGACGCTCGGCGCGGCGCTCGCCGGGTCGGCGCGGCCGCTCGTCGTCACGTCGGGCCTCGCGCTCGTCGCGCCCGGCCGCGAGGCGACCGAGGCCGATCCGCACGTGCCGGTTTCGGCAAGCTATCCGCGTGCGTCGGAAGCGACGGCGGTCGCGCTCGAAGCGCAGGGCGTGCATGCGTCGGTCGTGCGCCTGCCGCCGTCCGTACACGGCGACGGCGATCACGGTTTCGTGCCGCACCTGATCGCGTTCGCCAGGCAGAAGGGCGTATCGGCCTATATCGGCGATGGCGACAACCGCTGGCCGGCCGTGCACCGGCTCGATGCGGCGCGCGTGTACCGGCTCGCGATCGAACGCGGTGCGGCCGGCGCGCGCTATCACGCGGTCGACGATACGGGGGTGCCGTTCCGCGAGATCGCGGCAGTGATCGGCCGCCGGCTGAACGTGCCGGTCGTCGCGAAACCGGCGGCGGAAGCCGGCGAACATTTCGGCTGGTTCGCGATGTTCGCGGGGATGGATGCGCCCGCAACCAGCGAGCGCACGCGTGCGTGGCTCGACTGGGCGCCGACGCAGCCGCGGCTGATCGCCGATATCGACAGGCCGCGGTATTTCGAAAGCTGACGAACGGGCGGGGTGTGTCGTGGCGTTGCTTTCACACGGCGCGCCCCGCCCGCATTCACCGCTCAGACCGTCACGACGATCTTCCCGACCTGCGCGCCGGCTTCCATGTACCGATGCGCGTCGGCGATGTCGTCGAACGCGAACGTGCGGTCGATCGACGGCTTCAGCGTGCCGGCCGCGAGCCCGTCGACGATGAAGCGCTTCGCGCGTTCGAGCCGCTGCGTATCGCCGGTAATTTCGAACAGCTCGTAGCCGCGCAGCGTCAGGTGGCGCGCGAGCAGGTCCATCACCGGCACCGGGATGTCGCGCGTGTCGAGCGCGCCGTACTGGAAGAACGTGCCGTTCGTGCGCAGCGCGCGCAGCAGGTTCGCCGCGTCGGGGCCGCCGACCGGATCGAACACGACGCGCGCGCCGATGCCGCCCGTCATCTCCGCCACCTGCTGCGGCAGGTCCGCCGGGCTGCCGACGATCACGTGCGCCGCGCCCGCGTCGAGCAGCGCCTGGCGCTTCGCTTCGCCGCGTGTCAGCGCGATCGGCACCGCGCCGACATGGTTCGCGATCTGGATCGCCGCCTGCCCGACGCTGCTCGACGCGGCGCCGATCAGCACCGCGTCGCCGCGCTGCAGGCCGCCGAGTTCGATCAGCGCGCCGTAAGCCGTGACGAACATCATCCACGTCGCGGCCGCTTCCTCGAACGACAGGCTGTCCGGGTGTTTGACGACCGCATGCGCGGGCACGTTGACCACGTCGCCGTACATCCCGTAATCGGCGAACGAGAACGCCGGCACGACGCTCACCGCGTCGCCTTCGGCGAACCCGGTCACGTTGCTGCCGACCGCCGCGACGACGCCCGATGCCTCATAGCCGAGCGACGCGGGCAAGCGCGGCGTGAACGTATAGGCGCCGCTGCGGTACATCACTTCCGCGCGATTGAGGCCGATTGCCTTCACGCGCAAGCGGATTTCGTCGGTGCCCGGCGCGGGCACGTCGACGTTGTCGATCTGCAGCACGTCGGGGCCGCCGATGCGATGGAAACGAACGATGCGGGACATGAATGGCTCCTTCGATGAATGGGTGTCGATGAAGGAGCACTGTAGGCGGGTACCTGCGCCGGATAAACGCGCGACGGAATCATTGATTGTTATTCGTCGAATAACAATCGGCGGGAACCTGTTTCACGCGGGATAGCGGCGCGCGATCAGCTCGGTGAGCCAGTCGATGAACGCGCGCACCTTGTCGGGCAGATGCGCGCGGTTCGGGTACAGCACGGAAATCGGCTTCGGCACGGCCGGCACGCCGGGCAGCAGTTCGATCAGTTGGCCCGAGTCGATGCTCGGCTGCAGCGCGGGCCGCAACGCGTACACGATGCCGAGGCCGGCCAGCCCGCAGGACAGCAGCGCTTCCGAGTTGTCCGTGAGGAGGCTGCTCGCGAGCTTCATCGAGACGGTTTCGCCTTTCTGGCGGAACGTCCATTCGAGCACCTTGCGATTGCTGCCGGAGAAGAAGTTGACCGCACGATGCGTGCGCAGGTCGTCGAGCGTGCGCGGCAAACCGTGGCGCGAAACATAAGTAGGAGACGCGCACATGACCATCGGCACCGCGCCGACCGTGCGCGCGATCATGCTCGAATCCTTCAGCGTGCCGATCCGCACGACGCAGTCGATGCCTTCGCCGATCAGGTCGGCCGGCTGGTCGCTCGTGCCGAGCACGAGCTCGATCTGCGGATAGCGCTGCTGGAAGTCGGGCAGCGCCGGAATGACGACCGTCTTCGCGAGTGCCAGCGCGATGTCGAGCCGCAGCCGGCCCTTCGGCACCGCGCGCTGCTTCGGGAACGATGCGAACGCGTCGTCGATGCTGCCGAGCAACTGCACGCAGCGCGTATAAAACGCTTCGCCTTCGGCGGTCATGCTCACGCGGCGCGTGCTGCGGTTCAGCAGCCGGATGCCGAGTTCCTGTTCGAGCTGCTGCACCGCTTTCGTCACGGCCGGGCGATGCAGTTGCAGCGCGTCGGCGGCCTGCGTGAAGTTGCCGCGCTCGACGATCTGTACGTAGATCTGCATCGTTTGCAGGCGGTCCATGGCGTTCCCGGATGTCGTGGCGAACGGCCATCTTCGCATACGGCCCGGCACCGGCGCGACACCTGTGCGCGGCCGACCGCACGCCGCGCGTCAAACGTCATTCGACCGGATGCAGATCCTGCAGCAGCGTCGGCACGAGTTCCGACACGGTCGGGTGGATGTGCATCGCGCGGCTGATCGTCGTGTACGGCGCGCCGGCGGCCATCACGTCGAGCATCCCGTGCACGACTTCGTCGCCCGTCACGCCGAGAATCGACGCGCCGAGGATCGCATGGCTGTCCGCGTCGACGATCACCTTCATGAAACCCTGGCTCTCGCCTTTCTCCACCGCGCGGCCGACGCGCGTCATCGGGCGCGTGCCGACGAGCAGCCGGCGGCCCGTCTGCTTCGCTTCCGCGAGTGTCATGCCGACGCGGCCGAGCGGCGGGTCGATATACATCGCGTAGGCCGTGATGCGGTCGGACACCTTGCGCGGATCGTTGTCGAGCAGGTTGGCCGCGACGATCTCGTAGTCGTTGTACGCGGTGTGCGTGAACGCGCCGCGCCCGTTGCAGTCGCCGAGCGCCCAGATGCCGGGCACGTTCGTGCGCAACTGCTCGTCGACGGTGATGTAGCCGCGCGCGTCGGTGTCGACGCCGGCCCGGTCGAGCCCGAGATCGTCGGTGTTCGGCACGCGCCCGACCGCGAGCAGCAGGTGCGAGCCGGCGACTTCGCGGCCGCCGCCCGCGCAGTCGAGGCCGACCACGATGCTGCTGCCGTCGCGTCGCGCGCTCAGGCAGTTCGCGTCGAGCTGCACGTCGATCCCTTCGTTTTCGAGAATCTCGCGCACGGCTTGCGAGACGTCGTCGTCCTCGCGACGGATCAGGCGCGAGCCCTTCTCGACGATCGTGACTTTCGCGCCGAAGCGGCGGTACATCTGGCCGAACTCGAGCCCGACGTAGCTGCCGCCGACGATGACGAGATGTTCGGGCAGGAAGTCGACGTCCATCATCGTCGAGTTGGTCAGGTACGGCACCGCGTCGAGGCCTGGCATCGGCGGCACCTGCGCGCGTCCGCCGACGTTGATGAAGATGCGCTCCGCCTCGAGCAGTTCGTCGCCGACGCGCACCGCGTCGGCCCGCTCGAAGCGGGCGTGCCCCTGGAACACGGTCGTGTTGGCGAGGCCGCGCACCCATTGCTCGACGCCGTGGGTCGAGCGGCCGGAGATCTGGTCCTTGCGCGCCTTCACGGCTTTCATGTCGACGGTGACGGGGCCGCCGACCGACACGCCGTATTCGCCCGCGCGGCGTGCGAGCTGCGCGGCGTACGCGCTTGCGATCAGCGTCTTGGTCGGAATGCAGCCGGTGTTCACGCAGGTGCCGCCGAAGCGGCCGCGTTCGACGATCGCCACTTTCATGCCCGCGCCGGACAGCCGCGCGGCGAGGGGCGGCCCGGCTTGCCCGGTGCCGATGACGATCGCATCGAAGTGTTGCGTCATGACGTCCTCCTGCGCGGGTGCGACGTGAGAAGGCGGGCGGGCGAGCCGCGTGCGGCGCCGCGTCGTGCGACGGCGAGCGCTTATGGTAGTCCTGTTGGCGCGGGGCTGCGAGTGCCTGAAGGGCGAGAAGGACGAGAAGGACGAGAAGGACGAGAAGGGCGAGAAGGGCGAGAAGGGCGAAGCGTCGGCGAGCGCGAGTGACGGGCCGCGCGCTGGTGCGCGCGGGAGGCGCCCGGCGCGCCGCAATCGGTCGCGGCGCGCTCCACCGGTCGCGTCATTCCTTGCGTTTCCACTGACTGAACGACACCGGCCGATGGGCGTCGGCGCGCGTGACGGTGACCTCGTCGGGCTTGCCGTCGAGCGGAAACGATTCGGTGACGATCTGGTTCGAGAATACCCAGCCGTGCGTGCGCGGGTCGTAGCGGAACGTCACGTAGTCGGTCCAGTGCTGCCCGCACGCGACGAAATTCTGTACGGTGAAGTAGCGACCTTTCACCGACAGGCCGTTGTCGGCGGCGTCTTCCGGATCGAACGGATCGCACTGGCCGCCTTCGTTCGCGCGCAGGACGACCTGGTCGTTACGCGCGGCGAGCCGGAACGCATGATCGGCCTGTTCCTCGTAGATCAGCAGCGGGCGCGGCGACGGCTGCTCGCGCGTATCGACCGCGCGATGCACGACGACGAGAAAGCTGTGCCGCCCGTCACCGAGATCGGGGCCGGCCTGCGCGAGCAGTGGCTGGTAGCCGGGTGGCAGCTGTGCGGCGATCGGCTTCGGCAGGGTGTCGGCGCGGGCGCCGGCAGGCCATGCCGCGAGCAACGGGAGCAGCAACGGGAACAGGCGGAGAGCGCGCATGGCGGAGTGTCCGGTCGAAAGGGGAAAGGGCTTGCCGGCCGTGCGCGGTTACAGGTCGCGCCCGAGAAACTCGGTGCCCGGCACCGGATTGAACGCGACGGGCGGCGCGGGCGTGAAGCCGAGCGATGCATACAGTTGCCTTGCAGCGACGAATTCGGGCAGCACGTCGAGGCACATGCGCGCATAACCGGCCGCCTTCGCGTCGCGCAGCAGCCGTTCGACGAGCTGGCGGCCGACGTTCAGCCCGCGCGCTTCGGGGCGTACGTACACGCGCTTCATCTCGCACGACGACGCGTCGATTTCCCGGAATGCCGCGCAACCGACCGCACGCTCGCCGTGCCACGCGAGCAGCAGCAACCCGCGCGGCGCCGCGTATTTGCCGGGCAGCGCGGCGATCTCGGGCTCGTAGTCCTGGAATTCGAGGCTGACGGTGGGGCTGGCGATGTACTCGCGGAAGATCGCCTCGACGACGCGGGCGTCGTCGGGATAGCGGGCGGCGCGGATCTCGATCATGGGTGCTGGTGCGGGATGACGGAAAAGACGGCCAGCATAGCAGCGCGCGGGCGCTTTCGGCCGCGCGCGAAGCGTGCCAGAATCAGCGGCTCGACCCGTCGGAAACGACACGCAGGCGCCGGCGCTTCGGCGTCGCTGACCAAGGAGATTTCGATGACTGCATCGGCTGCCGTACTCGCCATCCTGGCTGCGCTGTGGCTCGGCGCGATGATTCCGGGCCCGAGCTTCGTGCTGGTTGCGCGCAATTCGATCGGGCTGTCGCGCCGCGACGGGCTCGCCACCGCGCTCGGCATGGGCATGGGCGGCATCGTGTTCGGCGGCGTCGCGCTGGCCGGGCTCTATACGCTGCTGCAGGCCGTCGAATGGCTGTACGTGGGCCTCAAGGTGGCGGGCGGTGCGTACCTGATCTACATGGCGTCGAAGATCTGGCGCGGCGCCGATCGTCCGATCGCGATGGAAGATCCGCAGGCGATGGCCGCCGGCAGCGCGCGCAAGTCGTTCTGGACGGGGCTGACGACGCAGCTCAGCAACCCGAAGACGGCGATCTGGTACGGCAGTATCTTCGCGGCGCTGCTTCCGCAGCATCCGCCGCTGTGGTGCTATCTCGCGCTGCCGCCGCTCGTGTTCGGCGTCGAATTCGGCTGGTACACGATCGTCGCGCTGTGTTTTTCCACGCGCAAACCGCGCGAGCTTTACCTGCGCGCGAAGAAATGGGTCGACCGCATCGCAGCCGGCGCGATCACGCTGCTCGGGCTGCGGCTCATCCTGAACGCGCCGAAAGCGGGGATCTGACCGGGTTCATTCCCGGCGGGCATGGTACGGCGGCTGGCCATTTCCGTGGCCGGCCGTTAGCGTTTTCGGCCCAGCGGCCCAGCGGCCCAGCGGCCCAGCGGCCCAGCCGCCCGCCGCCCGACCGCCTGACCGCCTGACCGTCCAACGGCCCAACCGCCCGAAAGCCCGAAAGCCCGAAAGCCCGAAAGCCCGAAAGCCTGTCACGCTTCCGGCACCGACACCTGCTCGGAACGAGTTCATTTCTTCCCGATGTCCGCGGCGGCTGCACCAGTCGCCAACGCGATTCCCAACCCCTCTACCACCCGCCAAGCCTTGCCCAACGGGCGTTCGCGTGCGTCACACGGTCCGCTGGCCGGCGCGGCTTCCCCGATTCTGACGGCCGCCTCCCCGACGACGTGTAAACTGCTGCCTTTTTTGACGGTTTGCAGCATGGTGCAAGCTCCTCCGCGCCCGGCATTGAGCGGTCCGACCCTCGTCCGGCTGCTCGCGCGCCTGGCCGATGCCGACGTCGCGGAATCCCGCCAGACGCTGTCCGACCGCCTGAGCCAGTGGCTCGGCTGGACCGACGCGATCACGCTGTCGTCCGCACTGAATGCGAGCCCGCCGGGCGTCGCGGCCGGCGTGCGCGGCTACGACGCGGAGCGCGACGGTGCGCGCGTGCGTCACGATCTCGCGCAGGCGATCATGGCCACCAACCGGCGGCCTGCGCGCCGCCGGCCCGGTGACATGCCGCCGCCGGCCGCCGACACGGCCGATTTTGCGGATTTCCGTCAGCGTTACCTGTCGCTCCAGCAGGACATGGAAACGGCGATCGGCCAGTTGCGCGGCCGTCTGCGGGTCGCGCTCGCCGCACGCTCGTCCGGGATGGCGCGGCTCGCGACGCTCGACACGATCATGGAGCGCGTGCTCGGCGCGCGCGAGCGCAGCCTGCTGTCGGCCGTGCCCGCGCTGCTCGGCACGCGTTTCGGGCGGCTGCGCGACGCGGAACGGCAAGCGCTGGCCGACGCCGAATCGGCGGCAGCGGCAGCGGCAGCGGCAGCGGCAGCGGTAGCGGTAGCGGCAGCGGCCGACACGGCCGGTACGGCTGACGGCGACGTGCTTGTCGACAGCCCGCCCGCCGACGGCCCGTCCGCAGCGGCGATCATCCCCGGTGCATGGCTCGACACGTTTCGCGACGAGATGCAGAGCATCCTGCTTGCCGAACTCGAAGTCCGGTTTCAAACGGTAGAAGGGCTGCTCGCGGCCCTTCGCACCAGCTAATCAATACGCTATGTCCAGAATTCGCATCGATCTCGTTGTTTTCGCCGCCGGCCTGCTCGCAGTGGGCTGGATCGGCGTCGGTTATGTCGCGTCGAACCCGCTGGCGACGGCCGTCACGCTGCTGATCGGCGCGTGCTACGTCGCCGGCGCATGGGAGCTGCTGCGCTACCGGCAGGCGACCGCCACGCTGTCGCGCGCGGTCGCCGGGCTGACCGCGCCGCCCGCGAAGCTCGACGCGTGGCTCGACACGCTGCACCCGGGCCTGCGCGGCGCGGTGCGCGCACGGGTCGAAGGCGCGCGCGTCGCGCTGCCGGGGCCGTCGCTCACGCCTTACCTCGTCGGCCTGCTCGTGCTGCTCGGCATGCTCGGTACGCTGCTCGGGATGGTCGTGACGCTGAAAGGCACGGGCGCCGCGCTCGAAAGCGCGACCGATCTCGATGCGATCCGCGCGTCGCTGATCGCGCCGGTGAAGGGCCTCGGGTTCGCGTTCGGCACGTCGATCGCCGGCGTCGCGACGTCCGCGATGCTCGGCCTGCTGTCCGCGCTCGTGCGCCGCGAGCGGATCGACGCGGGCCAGCAGCTCGACGCGAAGATCGCGACGACGTTGCGCGTGCATTCGTCCGCGCACCAGCGCGACGAATCGTTCCGGCTGCTGCAGCGCCAGGCCGACGTGATGCCGGCGCTGGTCGACCGGCTGCAGACGATGATGACGACGCTCGAAGCGCGCAGCGTCGCGTTGCACGATCGCCAGCTCGAAAGCCAGCAGGCGTTTTTCGACCGGACCGAGCGCGCGTATGCGGGCCTCGCGTCGAACGTCGGCGATGCGCTGAAGGAAAGCGCCGCCGAGAGCGCGCGCGTGGCCGGCGCCGCGCTGCAGCCGGTCGTCGCCGCGACGATGACGGGGCTCGCGCAGGAGATGGCCGCGTTGCGCGACACCGTGACGGGCGCCGTGCAGCGTCAGCTCGACGGGCTGACGGACGGCTTCGAGAAAACCACCGGCAATGTGACGACCGTCTGGAACCGCGCGATCGACGAACAGCGCCGCGCGGGCGACGCCGTCGCGCAGCAGTTGCAGACGACACTCGGCCAGTTCACCGACACGTTCGCGCAGCGTTCGACGGATTTGCTCGACGGCGTCGCGACGCGCCTCGAATCGACCGAAGGCCGCCTGTCGGACGCGTGGCGCGATGCGCTGTCGCGCCAGGAGCAGGTCGGCGAGACGCTGGCCATCCAGCATGCGCGTGCGCTCGGCGAAGCCGCCGCGACGTTCGAGCGGCATTCGGGCGCGACGCTCGCCGCGATGCGCGAGTCGCACGAAGGGCTGCAAACGCAACTGGCCGCACGCGACGAGGAGCGCCTTGCCGCGTGGAACGACTCGCTGGCCACGATGGCCGCGAAACTCGGCGACGAATGGCAGCGCGCGGGCGCGCACAGCGCGGGCCGTCAGCAGGAAATCTGCGACGCGCTCGCGCAAACCACGCGCGATCTCACCGAACAGGCTTCGACGTTCGAACAACGCTCGAACGATCTGTTGACGACGATTCGCGATTCGCACACGGGCCTGCAGACGCAACTGGCTGCGCGTGATGAAGAACGCCTGTCGACCTGGAGCGACTCGCTGTCCGCGATGGCCGCGAAACTCGGTGACGAGTGGCAACGCGCGGGCGTGCACAGTGCCGGCCGTCAGCAGGAAATCTGCGACGCGCTTGCGCAAACCACGCGCGATCTCACGACACAGGCTTCGACGTTCGAACAACGCTCGAACGATCTGCTGTCGACGATTCGCGATTCACACACGGGCTTGCAAACGCAGCTCGCCGCACGCGACGAAGAGCGCCTGTCGACCTGGAACGACTCGCTGTCCGCGATGGCCACGAAACTCGGCGACGAATGGCAACGCGCAGGTGTGCACAGTGCAGGCCGTCAGCAGGAAATCTGCGACGCGCTCGCGCAAACCACGCGTGATCTCACTGCACAGGCCTCGGCGTTCGAACAACGCTCGAACGATCTGCTGTCGACGATCCGCGATTCGCACACGGGCCTGCAAACGCAGCTGGCCGCACGCGACGAAGAGCGCCTGTCGGCCTGGAACGATTCGCTGTCCGCGATGGCCGTGAAGCTCGGTGACGAATGGCAACGCGCAGGCGTGCACAGCGCAGGCCGCCAGCAGGAAATCTGCGACGCGCTCGCGCAAACCACACGCGATCTCACCGCACAGGCCTCGACGTTCGAACAACGCTCGAACGATCTGCTGACGACGATTCGCGATTCGCATACGGGCCTGCAAACGCAACTCGCCGCACGCGACGAACAGCGCCTGTCGGCCTGGAACGATTCGCTCGCCGCGATGGCGGCCGCGCTGCGCGACGAATGGGCGCAGACGAGCGCGCAGGCCGCGACGCGCCAGCAGGACATCTGCGACACGCTGGCCCGCACCGCGAACGACATCACCGCGCAGGCGCAGGTGCATGCGAGCGACACGATCAACGAAATCGCGCGTCTCGTGCAGGCTGCATCGGAAGCGCCGAAGGCCGCGGCCGACGTCGTCGCCGAGCTGCGTCAGCGGCTGTCCGACAGCATGGTGCGCGATACCGCGACGCTCGAGGAACGCAGCCGCCTGCTCGCGACGCTCGAAACGCTGCTCGGCGCGGTCAACCACGCGTCGACCGAACAACGCACCGCGATCGATGCGCTCGTCAGCACGTCGGCCGACCTGCTCGACCGCGTCGGCGCGCGCTTCAACGACACCGTCGATGCCGAAACGCGCAAGCTCGATTCGGTGGCCGCGCAGGTGACGGCGGGCGCGGTCGAGGTCGCGAGCCTCGGCGATGCGTTCGGGATGGCCGTGCAGGTGTTCGGCGAATCGAACGACAAGTTGCTGACCCATCTGCAACGCATCGAGGCTGCGCTCGAGAAATCGCTCGCGCGCAGCGACGAACAGCTCGAGTACTACGTCGCGCAGGCGCGCGAGGTGATCGACCTGAGCATGATGTCGCAGAAGCAGATCGTCGAAGACTTGCAGCAGCTCGCCGGCCGGCGGGCGCCCGTCGGAGCGTAACGCATGCACGACGAAATCGACGGCGGCGCGCCATCCGCGCCGGTGTGGCCCGCGTTCGCCGACCTGATGTCGGTGCTGCTCGGCGCGTTCGTGCTGATCCTCGTCGGCGTGATCGGCATGCAGCTGCAGCTCACGTCGAAGCTCGAGGAAGCGGTGCGTGCGCGCCAGCAGGAAGCGCAGCAGCGCAAGTCGCTCGAACAGGCGCTCGCCGGGCCGCTCGCGGCCGGCCGCGTGACGCTCGTGAACGGGCGCATCGGCATCAGCGGCAACGTGCTGTTCGCGCTGAACTCCGACCAGTTGCAGCCCGCCGGCCGCGACCTGCTGAAGACACTGGCCGTGCCGCTGGCCACTTACCTGAAGACGCGCGACGAGATCCTGATGGTCAGCGGGTTTGCCGACGACCAGCAGGTGCATGCGGGCAACCGCCAGTTCGCGGACAACTGGGAGCTGTCGGCCAAGCGTGCGCTGACGGTCACGCGCGCGATGATCGACGCCGGCGTGCCGGCTTCGTCGGTGTTCGCGGCCGCGTTCGGCTCCGAGCAGCCGGTCAGCTCGAACGCGGACGATGAAGGCCGCGCGAAGAACCGCCGCGTGGAAATCGCGCCGGTGCCGCGCAAGACCGCGTCGAACGGAGGGAAGGCGCGGTGACGCACGACGCGACGCATGCGCGCGCGACGCTCGACGCATGGCGCGAGCAGGGCGCCGATCGGCTCGACCCCGTGCGCTTTCACCGGATCGACGCGCTCGAACGGCGCGCGGCCGTGCTCGGCGGCGATGCGCGCGGGCTGCTCGATGCGCGGCTGGCGACGCTGATGGAAGGCTTTGCGGAAGTCGTCGCGCGAGCCGGTGAAGGCGCGGTCGAGCGTGCGGCAACGGCAGGCGTGCCACCGCGCGGCGCGCTTGCCGGGCTCGTCGAACGGCTCGCGCGCGACGCGCAGGCCGACCGGCGCGGGCTCGATCCCGAACTGGTCGACTACTTCCGCACGATGTGGTCGAAGGTCCGCACGGAACAGCAGTACCGCCAGTCGCTCGACCAGGTGCCGCGCAACGCGGGGCCGCTCAATTCGAACAGCCTCGTGCACCGGTCGCTTGCGACGATGCGCGAGCTGTCGCCGGAATATCTGCAGCAGTTCCTGTCGTACGTCGATGCGCTCGCGTGGCTCGAGGATCTCGCCGGCGGCGGCGCGCAGCCCGAGAAGGAAGCGCCGCGCGCGAAGACGGTAAAGAAAGGCACGCGCGTCAAGAGCCGGTAGCGCACGCCCGCGCGCCATTGCCGCGGAGGCCGGTCACATCGATACCTGGCCCGACGCCGCCGCATTCTGATACCGCGCCGCGCTGATGAATTTCGAAAACCGTTCGCACCAGATCACGACCGACGTGTATTGCGCGGGATTCACGTCGGCGGGAAGCGGCACGACGAAATTGCCGAATGTCTTCAGATCGCCCACGCGCGCGGCCTGCGACTTGATCGCGAGGAACGACGCCTTGGTGTCGACGAATTCCGGAACGAGATAGATCTTGTAGTCGGGCCCCGGCGCGATGTCGCCTTCGAAGGCGATCGACGAATCGGTGATCGTCAGCTTGCCGTTCGCCCAGTGCAGCGCATCGCTGCCCGGCAGGTTGCGTTCGAAGCGGCCGGTATGGCGCGTGTTTTCGGCGGCGACTTGCAGCTCGACCGCGCTTGCGCCTTCCGATGCCGTCAGGATCGGCAGCACGTAGATGCCGGCGGCGAATGCCACGAGCGCCGTCGCGAGATGCGACGCGATCAATATCCAGATTCTGGTTTTCATATCGGACCCTTTGAACGAGAACGGAAGGTGGCGCCTGGCCACCTATCTGTAGTCGCGCGAGCCGGCCCGATCTGACAACCAATCGGTTTTCGTCCGGGCACGCGGCCCGCATCGGGCGCGACGCCCGATAGCCGCATGACGACACGACGTCGAATAAATTCCGTCGGCGTGTGTCATCTTTGCGCTTGCGGCTCGACTCACTCTCCATCGACAACGTCGTCGATGCTCAGGAGAGTTCACATGAACAAGCTTGCTCAGTACGTTCTCGCGACGGTTGCCGCGACCGCTTCTGTTTCCGCATGGGCCGCGCCCCAATCCACCGTGACGCGCGCGGAGGTCACGGCCGAACTGGCCGCGCTGCACGCGGCCGGCTACCGTCAGACCGGCGAAGACCCGCACTATCCGGCGCGGCTGTCGGAAGCGCTGATGAAGATCGGTTCGGCCAACACGCCGGCGGCCGATACGAGCGGATACGGGACGATGGCGCCCGCCGCGAGCGAGTCGGGCTCGATTGCCCGCGAGCTGCCGATCTATCGCGGACGATGATCCGGCGCGGACATTGCGCCTGCCGGCGGGCGCAATGTCCGATTCGTCCGGACTGCGATGCGTTTCCGGATACGCGACGTCAGCGCGGCGGCGCGCCTTCGGCAATCTCCGCGGCGAACGCGTGCAGCGCATCGGCCAGCGCCGACGCGAACGGCGGATGCGCGGCGATGCCCGCCGCATCGAGCTGACTTCCCAGGATCGGCAGCGCGATCGACGCGTGCTTGACGATGCGCGCCGACATCACCGACAGCGTTTCCCGCAGCGCCGCGTCCGCATGCGTCGCACGCGGCGACGCATTCAATACCGCGACCGGCTTGTACACGACGGCCTCGCGTCCGACGACCCAGTCCAGCGCATTCTTCATCACGCCGGTCACGCCGTGCGCGTATTCCGGGCTCGCGATCAGCACGCCGTCGGCTGCGTTCAGGCGGTCGATCAGGTCGCGTACGGCGGCGGGCGACGGAAATTCTGCATCGGGATTGAACAGCGGGAATTCGCCGAGGCGATCGAAGCGCACGATGCGCATGCCGCGCGGCGCGACGAGCGCGGCCGCATCGAGCAGCGCGGCGTTGTACGACTGCGACCGCAGGCTGCCGCACAGCGCGACGATGTCGATGCGGCGGGCGGAGTCGGTGCGGGGTTCGATAGCCATGGATGTGCGTTTCGTTTCGATTGGCGTATTGCGCGGTGGCGTCGCGCCGCAGGTCGCACGGATTATCGCATCGGCGTTCGGGCGGCGTGATGCGTGCCGCCGACGCTACGCGGCTTGCGCTGCCGCGTTGAAACGTGTCGCGTAATCGCGTCGAACCGGTTCGATGTCGCTCATTCCGGCTGCGCGCGCGAATTCCCCGATCGCCCACCCGTTGCCGAGCAACAGCCTTCGCGTATGCAGCGCGCCGTGCACGTCGTCGGCAACGGTGTCGCCGAGATAGCGCAACGCGCGGCCTTCGATATCGACGAAGCCGTGCCGGTAATCCTGCGCGAGCGTCGTCCACAGCTGCGCCGCGCCGACCGACTGGCGTGCGCCGCTCATCAGGCACAGGCCCGCGTCGAGCCCCCAGCGATACAGCGTCGTCGCGAGCCCCCGGCGTTGCGCCGAGCCGCGCAGCCGCGTATGCGGCGCGCGCAGGTAGCGGTCGGCGCGGCGCGGGATTTCGGGAAGGCGGTTGAACACCGTGTAGCCGGCGAGCCGGCGCGCGGCCGGCTCCTCGACATACAGGAAGTATTCGCCATCCGCCTCGCGGTGGCGGACGATCAGGCCCGAGCGGCCGAGCGCGACGGCCGGCAGGCCGTGCAGGCGATGGCCCGGTTGGTGGAGGCGCGCGTAGAGCGCGTCGAGTTCATCGTCGATGTCGTGCTGGGAATGCTGTACGTCGATACGCATGGCAAAAGCCGCCCGTCCCGGGCGGTTCAGGAAAGTGGTTCATCGCAAAAGGGGAAAAAAATGGGTGCGGCCCCCGGGCTCGGCGAGCGAGCCGGGGCCGCGAATCAGCTGGGGATGTGCTGGAAACCGGCGGCGATCGCGGCGAGGCCCGCGATGCAGAGTGCGAACAGGATCAGGACTTTGTGGATCACGCCTCTTTCCTCATGAATGCGCGGCGCCGGCGGGCGGCATCGCGGAGACGGTGAGCGGCGGGCACGGCCCGCACGGCCGTCGTGTGGAACGACGGTCGGGTGTCCGGGCGACGGATCGCACGCGGACGGCCAGCACCATACGCGAGGCAGTCGGGGCGGACAATCGGACGAGTAGGGAAAGGTGGAGAAACGCGGAGAAAAGCGCCGTTTCGCGACAATTGGTCGCAATGAGCGGTGCGTCGACGCGCCGAACGATGCGGGCGGACAGGCATCGTTCAGCGCAGGGGGAATGCGTGGCGAGCGCCTTTGTGTGCCGGGGCCGATGAAACGTCGGCGCGGGCGCGGTGGCGGGACCGGGATGCGTTGGCGCCCCGGCCGGCCGTCACGCCGGCTGCTGCACCCCGAACGCCTGCCTGATCCGCGCGAACAGCCCGTGTTGCGCGATCCATTCGGCATACGCGCGATAGTCGGGGTCGCGCATCAGGTGGCGCTCTTCGGTCTTCGCGCGCGTGTAGTAGATCAGGTTGACCGCGACGAGCCCGGCGCAGTGCATCAGCGCGACCTGCCAGCCGAGCGGCTCGACGAACGGCACCGACACCATCCAGTACGACAGGTTCTTCGTGATGTAAGCCGGATGCTTCGTGAAGCGGTACGGGCCCGACGTGATGATTCCGCGGTTGGTGAGGTTCGAGAAACGCAGCCCGAACGAGATCGTGCACAGCGCGTAGGTCAGCAGCAGCAGGATGATCACCGTGCCCCAGATCACGCGCAGCGTCGGCGCGGACAGCAGCCAGTTGTCCCAGAACAGCGTGCCTTCGTAGCGGATGTAGTGGCCCGAGATCAGCGACCAGAACGGTTGATAGCAGATCAGCGCGGCGCCCCAGCCGAGCGCGGTCGGCTCGACGGTGCGCACGTGGCTGTCGAGGATGCGGAACGTGCACAGGTAGCCGACGGTGCCGAACATCAGGTCCATCGTGAACGACAGATCGTAGAAGAACGAGAAGGTCGCGAGCGTCATCGGCCCGTTCATCATGTGCGCGAGCGACGCGGTCAGATGGTCGGCGTCCTTCGACAGATAGACGGTCATCAGCGGCAGGAAGAACATCTTCACGCCCCAGCCGGCGAGCATCTCGCGCACCGGCTGCCAGCTCGCGGGCTTCTCGCGGCGGAACAGGAAGCGGCCCCACAGCAGGTAGGCGTCGTCGGTTTCGCGCTGATGGCGGTCCATCCACATGAAATAGAACGGCGCGGCGACGATCACGTACGGCGCGAGCGAGCGCAGCAGCGACCAGAACGGCCGGTAGAAATCGCCGTGGTATTCGGGCAGCAGCCAGTACAGCATCCCGATGCCGGCGTAGATCGACGCGAGCGCGCCGAGCCGCGTCGCGACGCGGGCGATGCCGAGCGGCCGGACGGCTTGCCGTGACAGCCCCGTGCTCGGGCGCAGGTAGACGCGCGAGATGAAGATTTCGTGCAGCGCGATCGTGCCGATGATCGCGAGGCTCGCGATGACCGCGCGCGTCGCGGCGTCGAGGGCCGGCTGATCGCGCGTGACCCACAGCGCGATGAGCCCGGCCGTGATGCCGAGCAGGCCGGCGCGGAACGGCGTGGCGGAACGGGGCGGGCGGTCCTGGACCGCGGCGATGCCGTCGAGCGTGGAATTCATGATGGGATCCTCGTCGGGATGAAGGCCGGCGCCCCCGCTGAGCGGGTGGCGCCGGCCATCGGCCGGGCTTTGTATTGATGCGCGCCCGGCCATTGGCCTGTGGTTCTGATACGTGATGCGTGACTTACTTCTTGGTGCCGCCGCCCAGCAGACCGCCGAGCAGGTTCGTCACCGGCGACAGCAGGTTGCCTGCACCGCCCGCGGCGCCGCCGTTGGAGCTGCCGGTCAGGCCGCCCACGACGCTGCCGCCGCCGGCCGGCGTCGTCACCGTACCGGCTGCGCCGCCAGGGCTGACCGTCGCGCCCGCGCCTGCACCGCCGGCCGGCGTCGTCAGTGCGCCCGTCAGCGTGCCGACCGGGCCGCTCGTCAGTACGCCGCCGAGCGTGCCGGTCAGGTTGCCGCCAGGCGTCGTGACGGTGCCGGTCAGGCTTGCACCAAGCGGCGTCAGCGAGTTGACGAGGTTGGTGACCGGCGCCAGCAGGCCGCCGACACCCGCACCACCAGTGCCGCTCGTGCCGCCGGTCCCGCTGGTGCCGCCCGCGCCGCCGAGGCCGCCGAGTGCGCCCGTTACCGTGCCGAGCAGGCCGGTGACCGGCGCAAGCGGGCCGCCGCCACCGGTGCCGCTGGTGCCGCCGGTTCCGCTGGTGCCTCCCGAACCGCCGAGGCCGCCGAGCGCGCCCGTTACCGTGCCGAGCAGGCCGGTGACCGGTGCAAGCGGGCCGCCGCCACTGGTGCCGCTCGTGCCGCCGGTTCCGCTGGTGCCGCTCGAACCGCCGAGGCCGCCGAGTGCACCCGTCAGCGAGCCGAGCAGGCCGGTGACCGGTCCGAGCGGGCCGCCGCTCGTGCCGCTGGTGCCGCCCGAACCGCTCGAGCTGCCGCCGCCGAGCCCGCCCGTCAGCGTGCCGAGCAGGCCCGTGATCGGGGCGAGCGGGTTGCTGCCGCCCGTGCCGCTGCTGGAGCTGCCGTTGTTGTCGTGGACGAGGCCGCCGGTGGACGTCACCGTGTTGCCGAGTTGCGCCACGACGCCGCCGAGACCGACGCCGAGCGGGTTGTCGGTCGCGCCGCCGACCTTCGTGCCGGCAAGCGCGAGGCCGTTGCCGAGCGCGCTCAGCAGGCCGTTGAGCGGCGTGCCGAGGAGCGTCACGCCGCCGAGCGTCTGCGTGGCGCCCGGTGTCGTGACGCCGCCGGTCAGCGTGTTCGTGATCGGGTTGATGATCTTGCCGACCTGCGTTTCGAGCTGCTGGACCGGCGAGCTGTTCAGCGCCGTGTTGAGACCGGATGCGGTCGAGTTGACGGCGCCGCCGACGGTGTTGACGAGATCGCCGACGAGCGTCGTGACCGGCGACAGCGGCGACAGCGGGCCCGTGCCGAGGCTCTTCACCGCATTGCCGAGGTTGTTGACCGCGCCGCCGGCGCCGGTCAGCAGGCCGGTGGTCGACGTGAGGGTCGGTCCGAGCGGGTTCGCCGACACGCCGATCGAGCCGAGGCCGGCCGCGACGCCGTTGCCGAGCGACTGCACGCCGTTGCCGAGGCTCGTGACCGCGTTGCCGATGCTGTTGGCCGTCGTCGGGTTCGTGCCGGGGATCTGCACGCCGCCGATCACGGAACCGCCGTTCGCGACCGTCGTGCCGACTGCCGTCACGAGATTGCCGGATTTCTGGAGGACGTTGCCGAGCGGGGTGACGCCGGTGCCGGAGGTGCCCGAGGTGCCGGAAGTGCCCGAGGTGCCGGAAGTGCCCGAGGTGCCGGAGGTGCCCGACGTACCGGAGGTGCCCGAGGTGCCGGAGGTGCCCGACGTACCGGAGGTGCCCGAGGTGCCGGAGGTGCCCGACGTACCGGAGGTGCCCGAGGTGCCGGAAGTGCCCGAGGTACCGGAAGTGCCCGAAGTACCGGAGGTGCCCGACGTACCGGAGGTGCCCGAGGTGCCGGAAGTACCCGACGTGCCAGAAGTGCCCGACGTACCGGAGGTGCCCGAGGTACCAGAAGTGCCCGAGGTACCGGAAGTGCCCGAGGTACCGGAAGTGCCCGACGTACCGGAGGTGCCCGACGTGCCGGAAGTGCCCGACGTGCCGGAAGTACCCGACGTGCCGGAAGTACCTGACGTACCGGAAGTGCCCGACGTGCCGGAGGTGCCGGAGGTGCCCGACGTGCCAGAAGTGCCCGAAGTACCGGAGGTACCCGACGTACCGGAAGTGCCCGAAGTACCCGAAGTACCGGAGGTGCCCGACGTACCGGAAGTGCCCGACGTGCCGGAAGTGCCCGACGTGCCGGAAGTGCCCGAAGTACCGGAAGTGCCCGACGTGCCGGAAGTGCCCGACGTGCCGGAGGTGCCCGAAGTACCGGAAGTACCCGACGTGCCGGAGGTGCCCGAAGTACCGGAAGTGCCTGACGTACCGGAAGTGCCCGACGTACCGGAGGTGCCCGACGTACCGGAGGTGCCCGAAGTACCGGAGGTGCCTGAAGTACCGGAAGTACCCGACGTGCCGGAAGTGCCCGAAGTACCGGAAGTACCGGAAGTACCTGAAGTACCGGAGGTGCCCGAAGTACCCGAAGTACCGGAAGTACCCGACGTACCCGAAGTACCTGACGTGCCAGAAGTCCCCGACGACGTCCCCGAACTACCGCCACCCGACGTCCCCGACGACCCGCCACCCGACGTGCCGGAAGTCCCCGAACTGCCGCCGGTCCCTGACGTGCTCGGCTTGATCGTCGGCGGGGTGGTCGGTCCATCGACCGAGCCGCAGCCATACAGCGCGAGCAGCGACGAGACGGCCAGCGTGACCGTCGTCTTCTTGAAGTAATTTTGCATGTTGGCCTCGACATTGGAAGTGTGTCCAAGCCACCACTGCAAATTTCGCGCCACGCCAGCTTGTGCGAAACGGTATCGCGCTTTATTGCAGGAATCGGGAATATCGGCGCGATTTAAACGGCGTGACAACGGTTTCGCGCGGCGGGCACGCACGGTGCGCCGGCGAGGCGACGGTGAGGCAACGGCGATGTTCCCGTCAGCAGCCGTAACGCGCGACGCGATGTTACGTAGCGTCCGACGTCGCGTGACGCGGGCGACCGCCAACCGAGGGCGGCGTCTTTGACGAAACGCGCCGGTCCCGCAAACATGACCCGAAATCTCCCGGCTGCCGGCGGCACCGAAGCGGCCACGACTCCACTCAGGACACGAACATGGGCGAACAGGACAGGGAACACGGCAAGGCGCGACGGACCGACGTGATGGGCGAGGCGTTCGTCGAGCGCGCGATGCGCGACCTCGACGGTTTTTCGCGTCCGCTGCAGGACTGGCTGAACGAACACGCGTGGGGCAGCACGTGGCAGCGGGGCGGGATCGACCTGAAGACGCGCAGCCTGTGCACGTGCGCGATGCTGGCGGCGCTCGGCCGCGGCACGGAACTGAAGGGGCACATTCGCGGCGCGCTCAACAACGGCGCGAGCCTCGTCGAGATCCGCGAGGTGCTGCTGCACAGCGCGTTGTACGCAGGCGCGCCGGCCGCGGTCGAGGCGTTCCGCAACGCGCGCGAGGTGATCGCGGATCTCGGGCTGCAGGTGCCCGACGACGAAGCCTGATTTCGCAGCATCGGCAGCATCGGCTGCGCGGCGCGAGATCAGGCCCCGCTTCGCCCGGCGTGGGTCTGTTACTCGACGCGCGCCGTCTGCGCGGCCGCCTCGGCGGGCGCGGCGGCGACCTCGAGCAGCCAGTCGGCCGTTGCATCCGGAATCGTGACCGGCAGCATGTGCCCGCCCTCGACGACCTTCAGCCGCACGCGCGCCGATTTCTTCGCGAGCGCTTCGCCGTGCTCGCGCCAGTTCAGGATCGGATCGGCGCGGCCGTACAGCACGTCGACCGGCAGCGACAGGTCGGCATAGCGGCGCTCCATCGCGGGCAGGTCGGCGGGCGCCGACAGCAGGTCGGTCGCGGTCGCGTAGAACACGTGCGGGCGCATGCCGAGCAGGCCGCCGCCCTTGACCGGGAAATCGCGCGGCACGTCTTCCGGCGCGAACACCTGGCGCACGGCCTTGCGGCCGGTCAGGATCGTCAGCGGGATCGCGAAGGTCCACGACACGAACCGGCGCACGAGCGGCGACGGCAGCATCAGCGGCTTGAACGGCGCCGGCGGCTCGGGCTGCTGGTGCGACAGCGGCGCGATCAGCGCGAGCCGGCTCACGCGTTCCGGATGGTTGAGGCCGACCGCGAGCGCGATCGCGCCGCCGAGCGAGTGGCCGACGAGCACGGGCTTGTCGAGCCGCAGCGCGTCGATGAACGCGGCGACCGTGCGGGCCTGCGCGAACACGTTCGCCTGCGAGCCTGCGCCGCGCAGCGAGCGGCCGGCGCCGGGCCGGTCGATGATGATCACGCGATGCTGCTGCGCGAGCCGCGCGAGCGGCAGGTACGCGAAGTTGCGCAGTTGCCCGGCGAGCCCGTGCACGAACACGATCGGCGCGCCGTTGCCGTATTCGACGTAGTGGATGCGATCGCCGCCGATGTCGACGAAACGGCCTTCGGGCGGAAACGCGCGCGTCACGCGCCGGGCGACGTACCCGGAAAACAGCGCGAGCGCGGCGAGCACCGCGACGAAGCCGAGCAGCACGGTCTGGATCAGGTGGAGCGTATGGGTCATGTCGGCCTCAGCGGGTTTCGAGTGCGGGTTCGGCCACCGGCGTGGCGGCCGGGCCGGCTTTCGCGCGGCGTTCGAACTGCATCGCCGAATCGGCGAGCCCGCTGAACTTCAGCGAGGCGAGATCGAGCACGTAGTTCTGGTGGAATTTCCACGGCTTGCGGTGGCCCTGCTTCGGCAGGATGCCGGCCGCGCGCTGGATGTAGCCCGAGCTCAGGTTGACGGCCGGCACGTCGCCGAGATCGCCGGCGCCGAGCCGCGGCACGCACGTGTCGTAGCCGTTCGCGCGCATGTGGTTGAGCAGCCGGCACACGTAGCGCGCGATCAGCTCGGCCTTCAGCGTCCACGACGCATTCGTGTAGCCGAACGACGACGCGAGGTTCGGCACGTCGCTGTACATCATGCCCTTGTACGACACGGTGTCCGGCAGGTCGACCGCGCGGCCGTCGACCGTGACGCGCGCGCCGCCGAGCATCTTCACCTTCAGCCCGGTCGCGGTGACGATCACGTCCGCGTCGAGCTGCTGGCCGCTCTTCAGCTTCAGGCCGGTCGGCGTGAAGCGCTCGATCTCGTCGGTGACGATCGACGCGCGGCCCGCGCGGATCGACTTGAACAGGTCGCCGTTCGGCACGAGGCACACGCGCTGGTCCCACGGCATGTAGCGCGGCGTCAGGTGCTTCGCGACGTCGAAGCCGGGGCCGACCTGCTTGCTGGCCGCGCGGATGATGAATTTCTTCGTCTGGTCCGGCTTGCGGCGCGACACGTTGTACAGGTACATCGTCAGCAGCACGTTCTTCACGCGCACGAGCCGGTGCGCGAGCCGCGACGGCAGCACGCGGCGCAGCGCGTTCGCGATCTTGTCGCGCGCGGGCAGCGACACGATGTAGGTCGGCGAGCGCTGCAGCATCGTCACGTGCTGCGCGTCGGCCGCCATCGACGGCACGAGCGTGACGGCCGTCGCGCCGCTGCCGATCACGACGACGCGCCGGTTCGCATACGAAAGGTCCTTCGGCCAGTGCTGCGGATGCACGAGGTTGCCTTCGAACGTGTCCATGCCGGGCCAGTCGGGCCGGTAGCCGGCGTCGTAGTCGTAGTAGCCGCTGCACATGAACAGGAAGCGGCAGGTGTAGACGAGCGTGTCGGTCGCGCCGTCGCGCGTGCGTTCGATGCGTACCGTCCAGCGTGCGCGGTTCGAATCCCAGTCGGCCGCGACGACTTTCTGGCCGTAGCGGATCGTCTTGTCGATGCCGTAGGCGCGCGCGGTCTCGCGGATGTAGTCGAGGATCGTCTGGCCGTCCGAAATCGCTTTGTCGCTGTGCCACGGGCGGAAGCTGTAGCCGAGCGTGAACATGTCGGAATCCGAACGGACGCCCGGATAGCGGAACAGGTCCCAGGTGCCGCCGATCGCGTCGCGCGCCTCGACGATTGCGACGCTCGCATGCGGGCAGCGCTGCTTCAGGTGATACGCGGCGCCGATGCCGGACAGGCCGGCGCCGACGATCAGCACGTCGAGGTCGCGGTTGTCGCCGTTGTCGCGGCGGGCGCCGGGGGCGGGCGGCGCGTCGCGCCGGTCGGTCGTCGAGGTCATGCGGGGTCCTTGGTCGGCGTGGTCGGGAGCGCGCCCGTGGCGTGCGCGCGATCGAGGTTGCGGGCGCGGGCGCGGCGCACGTGGCGCAGCATCAGCCACTGGTAGCCGGCGCCGAGCGCGCGTGCGATGCGGTCGAGCCGGCGCGCGTCGGCGCCGACCAGCACGCGGCGCGCATTGCGCTCGACGCCCGCGAGGATCTGCCGCGCGGCATCGTCGGCCGTCGTCGCGTGGATCAGGCGGTTCGCCTGGCGGCGATGAGTCGCTTCGTCCTGCCCGGTGAGCGAATGGATGCTGGTATCGACGCGGGCCGCATCGACGATGTTCGTCGCGACGCCGCCCGGGTGCACGCAGGTCGCGCTGACCGGCGCGCCGTCGAGTTCGAGTTCCATGCGCAGCGCCTCGGTGAAGCCGCGCACCGCGAACTTGGTCGCGTTGTACGCGCTTTGTGTGGGCATCGCGACGAGCCCGAACAGGCTCGACGTGTTGACGACGTGCCCGTCGCCCGACGCGCGCAGATGCGGCAGGAACGCCTGCGTGCCATGCACGACGCCCCAGAAGTTGATGCCGACGATCCATTCGAGATCGGCGAGGCGCGCGGTTTCGGCGCTGGCGGCCAGCGACACGCCGGCGTTGTTGAAGATCAGGTTGACCTTGCGGTGTTCGGCGCGCACGAAGTCGGCCCACGCGAACACCGCGTCGCGGTCGGCGACGTCGAGCCGCCGTGTGCTCACGCGCACGCCGTGCTGCGCGCAGGCGGCCGCCGTGCCGGCGAGCCCGGTTTCGTTGACGTCGGCGAGCGCGACCTCGCAGCCGCGCCGCGCGAGCTCGACCGCGAGGCTGCGGCCCATGCCCGAACCGGCGCCCGTGATCGCGGCGACCTTGCCGGAAAACCCCTTCATCCGTCGTTCCTCCCGTTCCGCTTGCGCTGCGCCGTTGGCGTCGCTATTGTGGTGTTGATCGTCACCACTTTAGTTTTCGGGTGTCCTGATGTCAAATAGCGGAATGGAGAAAGCACTCGAAACGGAAAAACGGGGCCGGTCGTATGGCGGCGTGGCGCCCGAGGTGCGTGCCGCCGAGCGGCGCGAGGCGTTGATCCGCGCGGCGACGCGCGTGTTCGGCACGGTCGGCTTCCGCAAGGCGACCGTGCGGTCGATCTGCCAGGAAGCGAAGCTGAACGATCGCTATTTTTATGCGGCGTTCGACAGCACCGAGGATTTGCTGCGCTGCACCTACCTGCATCACGCGCAGCAACTGCATGAAGCGGTCGCGCAGGCGGTGGCCGCGCGCGGCGGCGATCTGCGCGAAAGCGTCGACGCGGGGCTCGCCGCGTTCTTCGCGTTCCTGCGCGACCCGTGCGCGGCGCGCGTGCTGCTGCTCGAGGTGATGGGCGTGAGCGCGGATACCGACATGACGTACCAGCGCATGCTGATCGACTTCGGCAAGCTGATCATGGCGATCGGCGCGCCCGGCGAGGCGACGACGCCCGCGGAGCGCACCGAGCAACGGCTGATCGGGCTCGCGCTCGTCGGCGCGATGACGAACGTCGGCGCGGCGTGGCTGCTCACCGAGTATCGCGATCCGGAAGCGCAGATGATCGCCAGTTGCAGGAAGGTGTTGTTGGGGACGTTGCGGGCGATCGGGGAGACGTGAGCGTATCGCGTGACAGTTCCTCATCAATGCTGCGGCGACGCGAAATGCCGTTGTGATGCGAGGCTGCTATTGCTGATGGAAGAGGTTTGTCGTGGATACCGAATCGTATGACGTGTCTGAAGAAACGCAGGTGCTACTGAAGTTGCTTGCTTTCGGCGCGGATGAAATCAAACAGGGGCGTTTTCGTCCCGCTGAGCATGTATTGAGGGATCTCGATCAATCCGACGAATGAGTAGCAGACGCAACGCCCGTCGAGGCGGCTAGCGCGAACGTCTGTTCTTCGCGTCCGGCACCGGCCGCGCCTCCCCGATCCTCGCCTTCATCGCATCGATAAACGCCCGCACCTTCGGCGACGGCAGCCGCGTCGACGGATACACCGCGTGAATCCCGGCCGGCGCCGAACCCCACGCGGGCAGCAGCCGCACGAGCCGGCCGGCCGCGACGTCGTCGGCGGTCGAGAAATCCGTCAGCAGCCCGAAGCCGCCGCCCGCGAGCACGATCGCGCGGCACGCTGTCGCGGTGTTCGACACGACCGGCGCGGCACAGCGTACCGACGTGTTGCCGCCGCGCGCGTGGTCGAGTTCGAGCGTGTGCGGGCGCGGTAGCGTCGACAGCATCACGAACGGCAGCGCGGCGAGCGCATCGGGATCGCGCGGCAGCCCGTGGCGCGCGACGAACGCGGGGCTCGCGACCAGCCATTTCTCGTACGTGCCGAGCTGCACCGCGCGATAGTTCGAATCGGCGAGACGGCCGATGCGGATCGCGACGTCGAGGTTGTCCGCGACGAGATCGACCACGCGGTCGTTCGCGACGAGTTCGACGTCGAGCCCCGGATGCGTGTCGCGCAGCGCGACGACGGCCGGCGCGACGACCAGCGCGCCGTAGTCGATCGGCACGCTCACGCGCAGCGTGCCGCGCAGTGGCCCCGCATCGGACGACACCGCGTCGAGCGCGTTTTCGGTGGCGCGCACGATCGCGCGGCACGCATCGTAGAACGTGCGCCCCGCGTCGGTCACGCTTAGCCGCCGCGTCGTGCGCACGAGCAGGTTCGCGCCGACCTCGGATTCGAGGCGCTGCATGTGCGTGCTGACGACCGTCTTCGCGAGGCCGAGCCGCTCGGCCGCGGCCGTCAGCGAGCCGGCATCGACCACCGCGACGAAGATCGCCAGCCGGTTCAGGTTCACGTCGCGCAGATCGGCCATCGTCGATTGTCCTATGAAAGAGGATAATGTTTCAGCGATTATCCGTCTTCTGGCCGCGAACGGCGAGCGCTACGCTGGAGCCGTTCGTCGCCGACTCCCGGCGGCGCGAGATTCCGGAGTATTTCCATGTCTGCCGCCAGCAAGCCAGCGTCCGCCAAGCCCGACGCACCGATTCGCGTCTATTCGTTCCTGCTGTCGGGGCACGCCCATCGCGTCCGGCTGTTCCTGTCGCTGCTCGGCCTGCCGTTCGAGACCGTCGACGTCGACCTCGCGTCCGGCGAGCAGCGCGAACCGGCCTTCCTTGCGCTCAATCCGTTCGGGCAGGTGCCCGTGATCGACGACGGCGGCACCGTGCTCGCCGATTCGAACGCGATTCTCGTGTATCTCGCGAAGCGCTACGGCGACGCGCACTGGCTGCCCGACGACCCGGTCGGCGCCGCGGCCGTGCAGCGCTGGCTGTCGTACGCGGCCGGCCCGATCGCGTCGGGGCCCGCTGCCGCGCGGCTCGTGACCGTGTTCGGCGCGCCGCTCGACCCGGACGCGGCCAAGCGCACGGCCGACAAGGTGCTCGACGTGATCGACCGCGAACTGGTCGGCAAGGCGTTTGCGGCCGGCGCTCAGCCGACGATCGCGGATATCGCCGCGTACACGTACATCGCGCATGCGCCGGAAGGCGGCGTGTCGCTCGAACCGTATCCGCACCTGCGCGCATGGCTCGCGCGCGTCGAGGCGCTGCCGGGTTTCGTCGGCATGCCGGCGACGCGCGCGGGGCTGCTCGCCGCGTAACGCCAGCCGAAGCCGCCTGTTCACGGAGAACGCGATGAACGCACCGATTGCACCGACCGCCGTCGTACCGGGCTGGGAACTCGATACCGCACCGTTCCACGCGGGCGAGCTGGCCGTTCAGCAGCGCGCGGGCGTCACGGAGGCGGCGGGCGCGGCCGGCCGGCGCGGAATCCGGCGTTTCATGCCCGACCAGCACCGGACGTTTTTCGCGCAACTGCCGTTCTTCGTGCTCGGCGGCGTCGATGCGCACGGCCAGCCGTGGGCGACGCTGCGGGCCGGCGCTCCGGGGTTCGTCGCGTCGCCCGACGCGCGCACGCTGCGCATCGCGGCGCGCGCGCTGCCGGGCGATCCGCTGGACGGCGCGTGGCGGCCGGGCGCGCCGCTCGGCGGGCTCGGGATCGAATTCGATACGCGGCGGCGCAATCGCGTGAACGGCATCGTGCGCGCGGTCGACGGCGATGCGCTGACGATCGCGGTCGAGCAGAGCTTCGGCAACTGCGCGAAGTACATTCAGGGTCGCAAGCCGACGTTCGTTGCGCGCGACGGCGATACGCATGTCGAGCCCGACATGTCGGACCGGTTGAACGATGCGGATCGCGCGCTGCTCGCGCAGGCCGATACGTTTTTCGTCGCGAGCGCGAACACGTCGACGGATGCGGGCGCCGCGCGCGGCGCGGACGTGTCGCATCGCGGCGGAATGCCGGGCTTCGTGCGCGTGGACGACGCGCACACGCTGACGACACCGGATTTCAGCGGCAACCGCTTCTTCAATACGCTGGGCAACCTGCAGCACGATCCGCGCGCGGGGCTGCTGTTCGTCGATTTCGACAGCGGCGACCTGCTGTATGTCGCCGCGCGTGCGGAGATCGTGTGGGACGGGCCGCTCGTCGCGTCGTTCGACGGCGCGCAGCGCGTCGTGCGCTTCCATGTGCGCGAAGTGCGGCGCGTGCGTGCGGTGCTGCCGTTCCGGTGGTCGACGGTCGAGCGCGCGCAGCAGTTCGCGCACATGGAAGCGGGGGGAGGCGCGGCGACGGTGCAGTCTGCGACTATGTCTGCGCCGGCAACTGCATCTGCATTGGCAACCGAACCGGCGACCGAACCGGCAACCG
This sequence comes from Burkholderia stabilis, assembly GCF_001742165.1. Taxonomy (NCBI): domain Bacteria; kingdom Pseudomonadati; phylum Pseudomonadota; class Betaproteobacteria; order Burkholderiales; family Burkholderiaceae; genus Burkholderia; species Burkholderia stabilis. Next base: position 2,964,445 of record NZ_CP016443.1, read on the forward strand.
CAACCGCAACCGCAACCGCAACCGCAACCGCAACCGCAACCGCAACCGCAACCGCAACCGCAACGCAACCGCAACCGCAACCGCAACCGCAACCGCAACCGCAACCGCAACCGCAACCGCAACCGCAACCGCGTGGCGGCCGCTGCGCATCGCGAAGATCGTCGACGAGGCGCGCGCGATCCGCTCGTTCCATTTCGAACCGGCGGACGGCGGCGCGTTGCCGGCCTACGAAGCCGGGCAGCATCTGACCCTGCGCGTTGCGCTGCCGGGCACCGACACGCCGTCGGTGCGCAGCTACACGCTGTCCGATGCGCCTGGCGGCACGCATTACCGGATCACGGTGAAGCGCGAAGGGCGCGTATCGGCATGGCTGCACGATCACGCGCAGGCGGGCATGACGCTCGACGCGCAGATGCCGCGCGGGCGCTTCGCGTTCGATCTCTCGAGCCCGCGCCCGGCCGTACTCGTGTCGGCCGGCATCGGCATCACGCCGATGATCGCGATGCTGCGCCACGCGTTGACCGATGCCGCACCGTCGCGCCGCGTGGTGTTCGTACATGGCGCGCGTGAAGCGGCCGACCGGCCGTTCGCGGCGGAGCTGACGCGCACCGCGGCCGCCGATGCACGGCTGTCGCTTCACTGGTTCGACAGCCGCCCCGACGGCGACACAGCGGCGCGCGCGGGCCGTATCGACATCGCGCAACTGAAGCGAGTCCTGCCGTTCGACGACTACGACTTCTACCTGTGCGGGCCATCGGCATTCATGCGCGACCTGTATGAAGGATTGCGCGCGCTGAACGTGCCGGACGAGCGCATCCGTTTCGAGGCGTTCGGGCCGTCGAGCGTCACGCGCAGCACGTCCCGCGCGGCAGGAACGCCGGCGGTGGCGAGCGTGCCCGTCGTGTTCCGGCGCACGGGGCGCGAAGCCGCATGGACACAGGCCGACGGCACGCTGCTCGAATTCGCGGAAGGGCAGCGCGTCGACGTGCCGTCCGAATGCCGCTCCGGGTCGTGCGGCACGTGCGCGACGCGCGTGCTGTCCGGCGCGGTCGATTACGAGCAAACGCCCGAGGCGCCGGTCGAACCCGGCTGCGCGCTGCTGTGCGTCGCGCGGCCCGCGCCAGGGGCCACGGAGCCGCTCGTGCTCGACCGCTGACGCGCGTGCGACATGCCGCCGCAGATCGCGTGCTGCGCAGAAATCGCTCGCAACTGCTTCTTTTTCCGGATGCCTGTCGGATCGACGATAGCGTCAACCGATAGAGAGAAAGGAGCAAACATCATGAAACTGCTCGGCATGATCAAGCTGGTCCTGTGGAGCTTCTTCGGCGTGCGCAACAGCAAGGCGCACGCAGCCGATCTCGCGAACGTCAACTTCACGCTGTTGCCGTTCGTCGCGATCATCCTCGCGGTGCTGGTCGGGGCCGTGATCTACGGCGTCGTGCATCTGGTCGTCGATCCGACCGTGACGATGCAGGGGTTCTGACGAACCGGTGAGCCGCGAGCGGGTCGTCACGCCCGCTCCGGTTTCCTGCGGCATCGACGTGAAGCGCGCGACTGCGCCGATCGTCGATGTCGCGGCACCCGACGTGAAGCGCAGTTGCATCGCCGCCGCCGCCGTGTCGCCTGAATCTTCTTCCTTCCCGCTCCCCGCTCCCCGTTCCGCCCGATTCCCCGGCCTGCGGCCCCGCCCGGGGTAAAATGCGCGCCACGCCGCGATCACGCGCGCGACGGGCATGCCGCCGTTCCGACGAACGGCCGGCGCACATGCCTGCCGCCCGCACCGGGGCGTTCGAAGCGTCCCCCGCATGACAAGACCGCGCGATGCAGCCGGCCGCCCGACAGGCACCCGATCGACGGATCGGCGGCTGCGTCGGTTCCCGGCGCGTCTCCAGAATCCGATGTCCCATCCTGCGTATTCCCGACCGATCGGCCCGCATGTGCGCCGTATCGCTCGATTCGTCTGATGAATATCGCGTCGATGTGCGCGTCCGGCAGCCAATGACGGACGCGTGTGCGGGTTCGCGCTTCGCAGCTTCGTAACGGGGTTCGACAGAGCCGAGTGGCAAGTTTTCCATCCAGAACAATGACGGTGAATAGAACAACAGCGCTGCCCGCACGGCGGCGCGCGAAGGTCCGGCTTGGCGTCGGTCTCGGCATCACGCTTTTCGCGGCGCAGGCCGCCGCGGCCCAGGGCGACGCGCCGGCGGCGGATGCCGATGCGGCTGGGAGCGCGACGCTGCCGGCGATCACGGTGAGCGGCGCGCGCGGCAACACGTATCGCGCGCGCGAGGCGTCGGTCGCGGGGCTGGACGACACGCCGCTGCGCGACACGCCGGCGTCCGTGAGCGTCGTCACGCGCGCGCAGCTCGACGACCAGCAGGCGAAGCGCCTGAGCGACGTGGTGCGCAACGACGCGTCGGTCGTCAACGACTACGCGCCGGTCGGCTATTACGAAGGCTTCGCGATCCGCGGCTTTCCGGTCGATCTCGCGAGCGCGATCCGGATTGACGGGCTGACGGTGTCCGGCGAGCAGAACGTGCCGCTCGAGAACAAGGAGCGCGTCGAGATCCTGAAGGGGCTTGCCGGCATCGACAGCGGCGTCGTCGCGCCGGGCGGCGTGATCAACTTCGTGACGAAGCGCTCCGCGAACGTCGCGAGCGTGACGGCCGGCGTCGACAGCCGCGGCTCGACGTCGGCGGCCGTCGATCTCGGCCGCCGCTTCGGCCCCGACAATCAGTTCGGCTTCCGGATCAATGCCGCGAAGGAGAACATGCACTCGTATATCGACGGCACGAACGGGCGGCGCACGTTCGGATCGATCGCGGCCGACTGGGACATCAGCCCGCGCGCGAGCCTGCAGCTCAATGCCGAATTCCAGCAGTGGATCCAGCGTTCCGCGCCCGGCTACCAACTGCTTGGCGGCACCGTCGTGCCGTCCGTCAACACGACGTCGAAGGCGCTCGGCACGCAGCCGTGGGCGAAGCCGGTGACGACCGACGCGCTGAACCTGAACGCGCGCTTCGACTACCAGTTCAACGACGACTGGAAGGCATACATCGCCGCAGGCCGCAGCCGCACGATGATCGACGACAACAGCGCGTTCGCGTACGGCTGTTCGTATGCGCCGAGCTGCGCGGCCGGCACGACGTCGCCGTTCTTCTTCGGCGCGAACGGCGACTACGACGTCTACGACTTTCGCAGCCCCGGCGAATACCGGCGCAACGACGACCTGCGCGCGGTCACGACGGGCAAGTTCGCGACGGGGCCGCTGCGGCACGAGCTGACGCTCGGCGTGAGCGTGCAGCGGCGCGTCGTGAGCATGGCCGACGCCGTGTACGACTACGTGGGTAGCGAGAACGTCTACGGGCCCGACGTGACCTTCTCGCCGTCGCCGAATTCGCCCGGGCCGTCGTACCCGCGCCTCGACGCGTGGCAGTACGGCGTGTTCGGGCTCGACCGCATCAGCATCGGCGAGCACTGGCAGGTGCTCGCGGGCGGCAAGGAAGTGCTGCTGCGCCAGCGCAGCTGGTCGAGCCTCGACGGCGCGGACACGCGCACCGACCGTTCGGTGTTCCTGCCGCAGGTCGCGCTCGTCTACAAGCCGGTGAACGTGCTGTCGTTGTACGCGTCGTACAGCAAGGCGCTGTCGCTCGGCGACCAGGCGCCGGTGCGTGCGTCCAACGCGTATGCGTTCCTGCCGCCGGTCGAGTCGCACCAGATCGAAGTCGGCGCGAAATACGACTGGCTCGACCGGCTGAGCCTCACGGCCGCCGTGTTCTCGATCAGCAAGCCGTTCCAGTTCGCGGACCCGGACGCGTCGGGCACGAGCTACACGTTCGTGCAGCGCGGCACGCAGCGGCACCAGGGGATCGAGCTCGGCGCGGCCGGGCGCGTGACCGAGCGGCTGTCGCTGACGGCCAGCGCCGCGGCGATTCGCGCCCGCGCGTACGATTCGGGCTCGCCGGCCTACGAAGGGCACCAGATCATCAACGTGCCCGCGCTGCGCGCGTCGCTGTACGCGGACTACGCGGTGCCGCACGTCGCGGGCCTGAACCTGCTCGGTGGCGTCGAATACAGTGCCGCCCGCAACGCGAACGAGGAAGGCACCGCACGCGTGCCGTCGTGGTTCGTGTTCAACCTCGGCGCGCGCTATACGACGAAGATCGGCGGCCATCGCACGGTATTGCACGTATCGGTGGACAACCTGTTCAACAAGTTCTACTGGCGCGACGCGGGCGAGCAGCAGGGCGATGCGTACCTGTTCCCGGGCGCGCCGCGCACCGCGCGCGTGTCGTTGACCTATGATTTCTGACCGTCCGGAACCGGCCGCGTGATACGCGGCCCCGGCAGCTACCCTGGAGAGCACAGACGATGTCCCCACTCGAAATCGCCGGCGTGATCGTCAGCGCGCTCGCGATCTGGTTGACCGCGAAGCGGCGCATGCTGTGCTGGCCGGTCGGGCTCGCATCGGTGGCGCTGTACGGCTGGATCTTCTTCGACGCGAAGCTGTATTCCGACATGCTGCTGCAGGGCGCGTTCGCCGTGCTGCAGGTGTACGGCTGGCAGCGCTGGCTCGCGCAGCGCGCGAGCGAGGCGGGCGGCAGTGCGGCGCCGGCGGGTGACGTTGCACCCGTCACGGGCGTGCGGCCGCGGCAGATGCTGCCCGACCTGATCGCGGCCGTGGTCGGCAGCGCGCTGCTCGGCGGGATGATGGCGCGCTGGACCGATGCGGCGCTGCCGTTCGTCGACGCGTCGCTGACCGCGTTCAGCCTCGTCGCGCAATACTGGACCGCGCGGCGCTACATCGCATCGTGGGGGCTGTGGATCGTCGTGAACGTCGTGTACGTCGGGATGTTCGTGTTCAAGGAGCTGTATCTGACGGCCGGCCTCTATGCGCTGTTCATCGGGCTCGCGGTCGTCGGCTGGCGCGACTGGAGCAGGACGGCCGCGATGCTGCGCGCGGCGGGCAGCCCCGCGCTCGTGCCGGGCGACGGCGCGCGCTGATTCTTTTACGGAGTAAGGTCGTTCATGTCATTCCCACTTGAGCCGGACGGCGCCCTGTCGCGTGACGTCGCGCCGCCGCAATTCGGTGTCGACGGCGAGCAGGCCGAACGCGACTGGCCGCTGATGACGCACGACGAGGTGGCCGCGGTGCTCGCACGCATCGATGGCGCGGGCGAGCCGGAGCGGCTGACGTGGCACAGCCCGCGACAGTTCGCGGCGGCCGTGCTCGTGCGGATGGCGGACGGGCGCGGGCTGTTCGTCAAGCGTCACCACGCGAGCCTGCGCGACGTCGCGGGGCTCGAGGAAGAGCATCGCTTCATCGCGCACCTGCGCGAACGCGGCATGCCGGTGGTCGACGTGCTCGCGGATCGCGACGGTGCGACCGCCTTCGCCTCCGGCGAATGGACCTACGAGGTGCATGTGCTCGCGCCCGGTGTCGACCCGTATCGCGGCGTGATGTCGTGGCAGCCGTTCTCGCATGCGTCGCACGCTTACGCGGCCGGCCGCGCGCTGGCCGAACTGCATCGTGCGTCGGCCGGCTACGATGAGCCGGCGCGGCCCGTGCGCACGCTGCTGTCGAGCTTTCGCGTGCTGTCGTCCGACGATCTGGCGGGCGCGCTCGAACGCTGGGTCGAGGCGCAGCCGCTACTCGTGCGCGCGCTCGGCGCGCGCGACTGGCGCGGCGACGTGGCCGACGCAATCGGCCCGTATCACGCGCGCCTCGTGCCGCTGCTGCCCGCGCTGCCGCCGCTGTGGACGCACGGCGACTGGCACGCGTCGAACCTGTTGTGGACCGAGGCGGGCTCCGGCGCGCAGGTGCGCACCGTGCTCGATTTCGGGCTGTCGGATCGCACTTGCGCGGTGATGGATCTCGCGCTCGCGATCGAACGCAATACGGTCGACTGGATGGCGCCGGCCGATGCGCGCCGCGTCGAGTACGCACAGATCGACGCGCTGCTCGACGGGTATGAGTCGCTCGAACCGCTGGGTGACGAAGCGTATGCGGCGCTGGTTGCGCTGCTGCCGATCGTGCATACGGAATTTGCGCTGTCGGAAGTGGCTTATTTCGGTTGCATCATCGATGCACCGGCAATCGTCGACATCGCGTACGACGGTTACCTGATCGGTCACGCTCGCTGGTTCGGCGAACGCGACGGGCAGCAATTGCTCGACTGGCTCGTGCAGCGCCGGCGCGCGAAGCAAGGGGGCGTTTGATTCTTGAGGATACCCTGGCAGCTTCACCGGTTCGGCGATTGATATGTCGCTCGAATCGTTATCGAAATCTTACCTGGATAGATTCGATGGGCTGTCGCACGCGAGTGCCGGAAGCGCTGAGCTCACCGCAAACGCAGCGGCGATAAATGAGCCAACTCTCATGTCAGTGGTCAGTACAGCAGTTGTCGAGACAGCCGGGACTCACTTGCACGGTGACTTCACGGGTTGCGGACGTTGATTCGGTTGCGCTGTTGATCGGATAAATTTGCGTTTTTATCTGAAATGGTGCGCTTATCAAACCATCATCAATGACGGTCTTTGTCACTTCGGAAGCACGTTTTGTTGCGAGCTGAGCAGGAGCGGTTTCATTTTTGGACGCACTGCCAATTATGTAGATCCAGTTCTGAATCGGGTGCTTGGAATTGATTTCTGATACCCATCGTTCAATTCGTATTTTCTCGGATTCGGTGACCTCGTGACTGTTGAGTGAAAATGGCACGAACAATTGTTGTGATGGAAGATTTTGTGATGCCTGACATTCCGCAGTGGCGTCCGCAGAAAAAAATAATAATCCTGAAATCGCGGTGGCGAGTGTTGTGATAAAAATTCTCATGTTGATTTCGGCTCCTTAGTCTGCAAATAAGCTTTCGCCGTAGATCACGAATCCGGTGAGTGTATCCGCATTTCTCAATGCCAGGTCAGGATTGGCCCTTGCCCATGCGGCTGCTGTGGGATCAATCCCGTAACGAGGGTCGCTGCTGCCGAAGGTGTCAATGAAATGTGTTACTTCGTGAATGAGCGTAGACAGCCTGGAATCTCCGAACATATTCTGGTCGCGCAAGCCGGTGCAGAATTTCATGGCGATACTTATAAGTTTTCGCTCCGTATTAGGTCCGCAAACGTGAGCGGCCTCGTTATCGATGTCACTCATGTTCGGGACGCAGCCTAACATTCGGTCGAGGTTCGGATCGGTTCGGACGAAGTTGTGTGGTGTTAGCGTCTTCAGTACGGAGAGATGTCGTGAGAAGCCGTTGATAAGATATCGCCGTGTATTCTCATCGCATCGATTGAACCAATAGGTCATTCTATCCTTGATGGTCTTGTCATACCGATTCAGATCGGCAATCCTTCGTTCAACAAGGATGATGGACCATTTAAGCAGCCGCGCTACGATAATTCTGAATTCTTTATTGGTCATGTTGGGGCAAATGGGTGTTGTGTTGATGTAAACGTCAACCGTTGATCCCGGATTTGTGTTGGTGACTGCTCCGGAGTGAACGAGAAACCAATCTTTGTCTTCGTCAACATCAAAATTGTATTGGTTGTTGTCAGAAAAATTATTCATGGCTTCAAGGTCCCGTTGTGTAGATTTTCAAGAGTGTTGTTGCATTCGTAACGAAGCTTCGCGTTTGCTCGACACTATCAGTGTTGCAGGTGAAGATCTGTGCGGTATCCGTTGCGCTTCAATAGTCATGGAGCGGCATGGTTATGTTCGTGTTTCCGGAACCTCGAACAATCGTCTTTTCAAATGAACGTGTCTATAGAATTAGTTCGAAATTTCGGAATGCAAAGAGGTCTTTTGATTTTTAGGTAAACGAATTGAATGATCGAAAGTAATGCGATCGGTCTGGCAAACTTTGATGGCTTCGCTGGATCGCACGCGACCCCTCGGACGCCGCGTACAGATGGCCATCTGGGCAGATACGCACGCTGGTTGGGCGAGTACAACGCACCGAAGATGACGGAAATGTCATCTTCGCCTCATGTTCGCACTGCGGCCGGTCCGTAGCATCGGTCGCAAACCGTTACCGCAGAACCGAACATGCTCAAGCTCAATCTCGCCGTGGCCGTCGTCTTCGCGATGGCCGCGACGGCTCATGCGCAGCCGTCGCTGTCGCCGGGGCCGGCCATGGCCGCGTCCGGCAGCGCCGTGCCGCCATCTGAAGCGCTACCTTCCGCATCGCTGACGCTGCCCGATGCGCTCGCGGTCGCAGCCCGGAACAATCCGGCGCTGCGCGGCGCGCGCGCGGACGTCGATGCGTCGGCCGGCGCGCTGATGCAGGCCGGCGCACGCCCCAATCCCGAAGTGTCGTTCCTGCAGGAAGGCTTTCGCCGCGCCGAGCGCACGTCGACCGCGCTGATCAACCAGACCATCGAACTGGGCGGCAAGCGCAGCGCGCGGCTCGACGTCGCGTCGTATGGCCGCGAGGCGGCCAATGCGTCGCTCGACGAGCAGGGCGCGGTCGTGCGCGCCGACGTGATCGCCGCGTTCTACGGGTTGCTCGCCGCGCAGCGTCAGCTCCAGGTCACCGAGGAATCGGCCGCGATCGCCGCGCGCTCCGCGGATCTCGCGGGCCGCCGCGCGCAGGCCGGCAAGGTGTCGCCGGTCGAGGCGACGAAGGCGCAGGTGGCGGCGGCCGGCGTGCAGATCGAAGTCGTGACCGCGCGCGGCCGCGTCGAGGTCGCACGCGAAAAGCTGAACACGGTGATGGGCGAAGTGCGCGGCGACCGGCTCGCGGTGCTCGGCGACCTGGAAGCCGTGCCGCCGGTCGAGCCGCTGCCTGCGCTGACCGCACAGCTCGACGATGCGCCGCTCGCGCGGATCGCGCGCGCGGAAATGCTGCGCTCGAACGCGGCGGTGTCGCTCGAACGCGCGCGACGCATTCCCGACGTGACGATCAGCGCCGGCGTGAAGCGCGTGACCACGGGCGGCGTGCCGGACAACCAGGCCGTGGTCGGCGTGTCGATTCCGATCCCGCTGTTCAACACGAACAAGGGCGCGCTGCTCGAGGCGACGCACAAGGCCGAGCGCGCGAACGCCGATCTCGATCGCGAACGCACGCGCCTGCGGCTGGAGCTCACGCAGGCATACGCGAATTTCGAGGCCGCCGCGCAGGAAGCGCAGCGGCTGAAGGCCGACATCCTGCCGGCCGCGCGCCTCGCGCTCGACGCGATGTCGCGCGGCTACGAACTCGGGAAGTTCAGCTTCCTCGACGTGCTCGACGCGCAGCGCACGCTGTTCCAGGGGCAGTCGCAATACGTGCGTGCGCTCGCGGGCGCGCATACGGCGCGCGCCGACATCGGCCGGCTCGTCGGCACGCCGCTCGCGGCCGTCGCGCAATAAGCGCCCCTCTTACCTGAAGGATCAACATGTCACGCAGCAGAATCTTCATCATTGCGGCGGCCGTGCTCGGCGGCGCCGGGATCGTGCTCGGCGCGCTCGCCGTCACGCGGGGCGGAAGCGGCGCGTCCGCACCATCGAGCGCCGAAGCGGCACAGCCGGCCGATGGCGCGGGTGCGCGAGGCGGCGTCGTGGTCAAGCGCGGCAGGCTGTCCGTCGAGATCGTGATGACGGAAAAGCCCGGCGACGCGCGGCTCGTCGTCTATCCGTTCGTCGACGGCAAGCCGGCCGACAAGGGCGTGACCGTGTCCGGCACGCTGGTCCGCTACGACCGCACGCACGAACCGATGCGTTTCGACGCGGCCGGCCAGAAATTCGTGTCCGCGCAGCCGATCGCGAAACCGCACGTGTTCGATGCGACGATCGACGTCAAGGCGGGCAACGATGCGGCATCGTTCCCGTTCGCGCGCGCCGACGGCGCGATCGCGCTGACCGACGCGCAGTTGCAGACCTCGAAGATCGCGCTCGCGAAGGCCGGCCCCGCGCAGATCGCGACGCCGTTCCAGTTGCCGGGCGAGATCAAGTTCAACGAGGATCGCACCGCGCACGTGGTGCCGCGCGTGGCGGGCATCGTCGAGCAGGTGTCGGTGTCGCTCGGGCAGAACATCGCGAAGGGGCAGGTGCTTGCCGTGATCGCGAGCACCGATCTGGCCGACCGGCGCAGCGAACTGCTGACGGCCGAGCGCCGGCTGTCGGGGGCGCGTGCGACCTACGAGCGCGAACGGACGCTGTGGAAGGAGCGCATCTCGGCCGAGCAGGATTATCAGCAGGCGCAGGTGCAGTTGCGCGAGGCCGAGATCGCGGTGCAGAACGCGCGGCAGAAGCTGGCCGCGCTGAACGCGCCAGTGGGCGCGGGCTCGCTGAACCGCTATGAGCTGCGCGCGCCGTTCGCGGGCACGATCGTCGAGAAGCATGCGACGCCCGGCGAAGCGATCGCCGCCGACGCGAGCATGTTCGTGATCTCCGACCTGTCGACGGTGTGGGCCGAGATGGCCGTGCCGGCGCAGCGGCTGAACGACGTGCGCGTCGGCCGCGAGGCGACCGTCAGCGCGACCGCGTTCGAGTCGCGTTCGAGCGGCCCGATCGCGTATGTCGGTTCGCTGCTCGGCGAACAGACGCGCACCGCACCGGCGCGTGTCGCGCTGCCGAACCCGGACGGCGTATGGCGGCCCGGGATGTTCGTGAACGTGTCGGTCGACGCGGGCAAGCAGGGCGTGCCGCTCGCGGTCGCGAGCGATGCGCTGCAGGACGTCGACGGCGCGCCGTCGGTATTCGTGCGCTCGCCGAAGGGATTCGTCGCGCAGGCCGTCGAGACGGGGCGGCGCGACGAACGCGCGACCGAAGTGCTGAAGGGGCTGAAGGCAGGCCAGGAATACGCGGCGTCGAACAGCTTCGTGCTGAAGGCCGAACTCGGCAAGGGGAGCGCGGAACATGAATGAGCGTCACGCGCGTATGGCCGCCCCCCGTTTCGAGGAATCCCGACATGTTTGAGCGCCTGATCCGCTTTGCGATTGCGCACCGCTGGCTCGTGATGCTGGCGATCGCGGCCGTGGCCGCGATCGGCGTCTTCAGCTACCAGAAGCTGCCGATCGACGCCGTGCCCGACATCACGAACGTGCAGGTCCAGATCAACACGGCCGCGCCCGGTTATTCGCCGCTGGAGGCCGAGCAGCGGATCACCTATCCGGTCGAGACCGTGATGGCCGGGCTGCCCGGCCTGGAGCAGACGCGCTCGATCTCGCGCTACGGGCTGTCGCAGGTCACGGTGATCTTCAAGGACGGCACCGACATCTACTTCGCGCGGCAGCTCGTCAACGAGCGCATCCAGGAAGCGAAGGACAAGCTGCCGCCCGGCATCGCACCCGCGATGGGGCCGACGTCGACGGGCCTGGGCGAGATCTACCTGTGGACCGTCGAGGCCGACGCGGCCGCGCGCAAGCCGGACGGCACGCGCTATACGGCAGCCGACCTGCGCGAGCTGCAGGACTGGGTCGTCCGGCCGCAGCTCCGGAACGTGCGCGGCGTGACCGAGGTCAACTCGATCGGCGGCTACGTGAAGGAATACCGCGTCGCGCCGAACCCGGCGAAGCTGATGTCGTACGGGCTGACGCTCGCCGACGTCGTGCGTGCGCTCGAACGCAACAACGACAACGTCGGCGCTGGCTACATCGAAAAGCGCGGCGAGCAGTATCTCGTGCGCGTGCCGGGCCAGGCGCGCACCGTCGACGACATCGCGAACATCGTGCTGACCAACGTCGGCGGCGTGCCGGTCAGAATGAAGGACGTCGGGATCGTCGACATCGGCCGCGAGCTGCGCACGGGCGCGGCGACGTCGAACGGCGAGGAAGTCGTGCTCGGCACCGTGTTCATGCTGATGGGCGAGAACAGCCGGACGGTCGCGAAGGCCGTCGCCGCGAAGATGGAGGACGTGAATCGCACGCTGCCCGCCGGCGTGAAGGCGATTCCCGTGTACGACCGCACCGTGCTCGTCGAGAAAGCCGTCGCGACGGTGAAGAAGAACCTGCTCGAAGGCGCGATCCTCGTGATCGCGGTGCTGTTCCTGTTCCTCGGCAACATCCGCGCGGCGCTGATCACCGCGCTCGTGATTCCGCTGTCGATGCTGATGACGTTTACCGGCATGGTCAACGCGAAGGTGAGCGCGAACCTGATGAGCCTCGGCGCGCTCGACTTCGGGATCATCGTCGACGGCGCGGTGGTGATCGTCGAGAACTGCGTGAGACGGCTCGCGCACGCGCAGGCCACCGCCGGCCGGCCGCTGACGCGCGACGAGCGTTTCGCCGAAGTGTTCGGCGCGTCGCAGGAAGCGCGCCGCGCGCTGATCTTCGGGCAACTGATCATCATGGTCGTGTACCTGCCGATCTTTGCGCTGACCGGCGTCGAAGGCAAGATGTTCCATCCGATGGCGATCACCGTCGTGATGGCGCTCGCGGCCGCGATGGTGCTGACCGTCACGTTCATTCCGGCGGCGGTCGCGCTGTTCATCGGCGAGCGTGTCGAGGAGAAGGAGAACCGGCTGATGGGCTGGGCGCGGCGCGCGTACGAACCGGTGTTCGCCGCGTTCATGACGCGCCCGGCGCGCGTGATGATCGGCGCGGGCGCGATCGTGCTGGTCACGCTCGGGCTTGCCACGCGGCTCGGCAGCGAATTCATCCCGAGCCTCAACGAAGGCGACCTGGCCGTTTCCGCGCTGCGGATTCCCGGCACGAGCCTGTCGCAATCGGTCGAGATGCAGAAGTCGATCGAGAAGACGCTGAAGGCGCGCTTCCCCGAAATCGAGCGCGTGTTCGCCCGCACCGGCACGGCCGAGATCGCGGCCGACCCGATGCCGCCGAACCTGTCGGACGGCTACATCATGCTGAAGCCGGCCGATCAATGGCCCAACCCGAAGAAGCCGCGCGACACGCTCGTGCGCGAGATCGAGGAAGCGCTCGCCGAGCTGCCGGGCAACGCATACGAGTTCTCGCAACCGATCCAGCTGCGCTTCAACGAACTGATTTCGGGCGTACGCAGCGACGTCGCGGTGAAGGTCTTCGGCGACGACATGGCCGTGCTGAACCAGACCGGCGAGCAGATCGCCGCCGCGCTGCAGAAGGTGCCGGGCGCATCGGAGGTGAAGGTCGAGCAGACGACGGGCCTGCCCGTGCTGACCGTCAACCTCGATCGCGACAAGCTCGCGCGCTACGGCGTGAGCGTGGCCGACCTGCAGGACACGGTGGCCGCGGCCGTCGGCGGGCAGAAGGCCGGTACGCTGTTCCAGGGCGACCGCCGCTTCGACATCGTCGTGCGGCTGCCCGACGAACTGCGCACGGACATCGAGGCGATCAAGCGGCTGCCGATCGCGCTGCCTGCGCCGGCGGCCGGCGCCAGCGGGCCGCGCGCGGCGGCGCCGTACGTGCCGCTCGCGGAGCTCGCGACGATCGAGGTCGCGCCGGGGCCGAACCAGATCAGCCGCGAGGACGGCAAGCGGCGAGTCGTCGTCAGCGCGAACGTGCGCGGCCGCGACGTCGGCTCGTTCGTCGCCGATGCGCGCGAGCAATTGCAGCAGGACGTGCGCGTGCCGGCCGGCTACTGGGTGTCGTGGGGCGGGCAGTTCGAGCAGTTGCAAAGCGCGAGCGAGCGCTTGAAGCTCGTCGTGCCGCTCGCATTGTTCATGGTGTTCGTGCTGCTGTTCGTGATGTTCAACAACGTGAAGGACGGGTTGCTCGTGTTCACCGGTATTCCGTTCGCATTGAGCGGCGGCGTCGTGTCGCTGTGGCTGCGCGGGATTCCGCTGTCGATCACCGCGGCGGTCGGCTTCATTGCGTTGTCCGGCGTCGCGGTGCTCAACGGCCTCGTGATGATCTCGTTTATCCGCAACCTGCGCGACGAAGGGGTGCCGCTGGACGCCGCCGTGCACGACGGTGCGCTCACCCGGCTGCGGCCCGTGCTGATGACCGCGCTCGTCGCGTCGCTGGGGTTCCTGCCGATGGCGTTCGCGACCGGCACCGGCGCCGAGGTGCAGCGGCCGCTCGCGACGGTCGTGATCGGCGGTATCCTGTCGTCCACGGCGCTGACGCTGCTGGTGCTGCCCGTGCTGTACCGCGTCAGCCACTCGGTATCGTGGCGCGCCGCGTTCCGCGGCGGGTTCGGTGCCGGGCTGCTGCGCCGGCTGGGTTTCCTCAAGGGTAATGCGTGATGCGAATTCTGATTGTCGAAGATGAACCGAAGACGGGCGCGTATCTGCGCAAGGGCCTGACCGAGGCCGGCTACGTCGTCGACTGGGTCGAGGACGGCATCACGGGCCAGCACCAGGCCGAGACCGAGGAATACGACCTGCTCGTGCTCGACGTGATGCTGCCCGGGCAGGACGGCTGGACGCTGCTGCAGAACCTGCGGCGCAGCAAGTCGACGCCCGTGCTGTTCCTCACCGCGCGCGACGACGTCGGCGATCGCGTGAAGGGGCTCGAACTCGGCGCCGACGACTATCTCGCGAAACCGTTCGATTTCGTCGAGCTGACCGCGCGCATCAAGTCGATCCTGCGGCGCGGCCAGCCGCGCGATTCGAACACGCTGCGCGTGGCCGATCTCGAACTCGACCTGACGCGCCGCAAGGCCACGCGGCAGGGCGACACGATCCTGCTGACCGCCAAGGAATTCGCGCTGCTGTGGCTGCTGATGCGTCGCGAGGGCGAGATCCTGCCGCGCGCGACGATCGCATCGCAGGTGTGGGACATGAACTTCAACAGCGACACGAACGTCGTCGATTCGGCGATCCGGCGGCTGCGCTCGAAGATCGACGACGCATACGAACCGAAGCTGATCCACACCGTGCGCGGGATGGGCTACGTGCTCGAAGCGCGCGGCGGCGCGAGCGCATGATCGCGCGCCTGCTGCCGCGCACGCTGCGCGGACGCCTGACCGCGCTGATCATCCTGTCGACGTCGGTGATCCTCGCGTCGAGCGGCTTCGCGCTCTACGAAGCGCTGAGCAACCGTGTCGAAACGACGGCGGCCGAGCAGATGGCCGGCATTTCCGCCGCGCTGGGCGCGCACCTGGCCGACGCGCGCTCGACGGCCGACGTCGCGCGCAACACCGATATCTGGATCGACCAGTTGCATGGCCATCCGAACATGGATCTCGCGATCTACGATGCGGCGGGCATGCGCCTCGTCGGCACGCCCGGATTCCGTCTCTACGCGCCGCTGCTGTCGATGGACGCGGGGCGCGTGCCCGTCGGCGTCGCGCCGCCCCGCGCGCGTCATCAGTACCTCGTGACGACCGTGCCGCTCGCCGGCGCGGGCGCGCCCGTCGTGCGCGTCGCGGTGCAGTACGACCGCAGCGCCGACGTGCTGCTGCTGCGCACGCACGCCTATACGATCGTCGTGATCGAGGTGTTCGGCGTGGTGCTCGCGGCCGCGATCGCGTATGGCATCGCGGCGCTGGGCTTGAGCCCGCTGCGGCGTTTCGCGGCGCGCGCCGAGCAGATGTCGTCGAGCCGGCTCGCGCATCCGCTGCCGGAACTCGATACGTCAGGTGAACTGAAGGAGCTGGAGCATGCGTTCAACGGCATGCTCGCGCGCCTGAGCGAATCGTTCACGCGGTTGAGCCAGTTCTCGTCGAATCTCGCGCACGATATGCGCACGCCGCTCACGAACCTGCAGGCGGCGGCACAGGTCGTGCTGTCGCAGCCGCGCAGCGCGGACGAATATCGCAACGTGATCGAGTCGAGCATCGACGAGTATCAGCGGCTGTCGCGGATGATCGAGGACATGCTGTTTCTCGCGCGCTCGGAACAGGCCGGCACGTCGATCGACGTGCGGCGTTTGAATGCGGCGGAGGAGGCCGGGCGCGTGGCCGGCTACTACGAGCCGCTGGCGGAAGATGCGGGCGTGTCGGTGAAGGTCGACGGCCACGCGTGGGTCGATGCGGATCTCACGCTGTACCAGCGTGCGTTGAGCAACCTGTTGTCCAATGCGCTCGCCTACGCGCCGCGCGGCAGCGTGGTGACGATCGACTGCGTGGAGCAGGGCGGCGCGACGACGATCGCCGTGTCGGACACGGGGCCCGGCATCGGTGCGGAGCACATCGGGCGGATTTTCGAGCGCTTCTATCGCGTCGATCCGTCGCGGCACAATTCGGCATCGGGCACGGGGCTCGGCCTCGCGATCGTCCGGTCGATCATGGACAACCACGGCGGCGAATGCGGCGTCGACAGCGATCCCGGCCGGCGCACGACGTTCTGGCTGCGCTTTCCGCGACGGCCGGCCGAACCGAAACGGCCGGCCGCCATCAGCACCTGACATCGCGGGCGGGCACGCCCGCGCGTTCGCCGTGAGGCGTTTGCGCGCGGCACGTTGCCCGCGATCGTGCGACCAAGCGGCATCAACGTGTCGCCAGGTTGTCGTGGTTGTCGGCCTGCGGCGCCTTCTCGCCGCCGTGCACCGAGATCCCGTGCAGTTCCTTGTTGCGCGCGACGAGCTCGCCGCTCGGCGGGTACTGCGTCTTGCCGGTCGGTACGACGCCGTCGTGCTGTGCCTGCTTCAGTTCGTTGACGACCTGCGTGCGGGTCTTGCCCTGGGGCTGCGTCTGTGCGAACGCGGCCTGCGTGGCCATGCCGAGCGACAGCGTGGCGGTGACGAACAGTGCTGCGAGTTTTGCCGTTTTCATCGAGTTCTCCTGGATCGGGTCGCCGGGTGGCGAACCATGGACCCAGTATGCGAACGCGGCCGTGCGTCATCGTGATCGGCAGATGAAAAATGCGTCAGATTGCGTGGAATGGCGGCGGATCGTCCGGTCGCGATCGACATGACGAAATCATCATGTTCGCGTCATGGGCGCGATCAGCGCGGAGCGGAACATGAAGTCGGTCAGCGGAGAGTCGATCGGCAGGAATGCTATCGATGGTCGATTCTTCCGTCGACTTTCGTACCGTTCGCTCCGGCAGTATTGAAAGCGGGCGGCTCCGATCAGACTTTCATTCCGGCCCGCAAAGTGAATCGTACCGTCCTTCGTTCGGCGTTGATCGCCATCCTGTTCATTCCGTTCCTCGCCGGTTGCGCGTCGACGCGCTCCGATTCCGGCGCTGCCGCCGCACGGCAACCGGCGGCCAAGCCCGTGGCGGCCGATCTGATGCCGGGCGAGCAGATCGACTATGCCGGGCATCGTTGCGGCAATCCGAACCTGTATGTGAAGACGCATCCGTGCCTGTTTCCGAAGCGCAATGCCACACCTTGAGCGTCGTGTAGCCGGGAAAAAGCGCATCGCGGGTTTGCGGGGGCGCGCGATGTCGTTTGTTTGTGTGCGGTCATGAGCCGTGAGTCGACACATGATCCGAAATCGACAACAATTGTCCATCCAAGTTGATCGGATCGGCATACACCATGAACTCTCCGCGCCGTTCGCCCAGGCCTCTCACTCAAGATGAAAAAGAAGTACTCATCGAGTTGATGCGGCGTGCCCCGTTGGGCGCAGAAGAATTCGTCGCGCAAATCGAAGGATGTCTGATCGAACCAATCAATGACGATGCAAGCGACTTTGATCTACATGTTTCAAGCGACGCGCCACTTTTTCATGAGGACCGGCTTTATAGCTATACGCCAGTCGGGGCCAGCTACCTTGACACAGACGGCTCCGCCGTGGATGTCATCGTATGGGTGGGAGGCGGGCGTATCAGAACCTTCGAGTTGGTCAAGCACACGGGTGAGGCGCTGATTCGTGGACCCAGAGCGAACGACTTGTTTGACTTCGTAATCCAGCCCCGTAACGCGTAACGTAGGAATCGACTGGCGGTTTGCGGACTGGTCGAACGTCCCGTTCGGGTCGTAAGCGCCCAGCCGCGACCCGCCGCCATGGCGGCGACGGTCTTCCTCGACATATCGAGTCAGCGCGAAGCCCCGCCGTCGCGGGGCGATGATCCCGGACGGTCGACGGGCTTCAGGCTGCTGCCGCCTGAGGAATCGAGTCGCGCTGATCGCCACCGAGAATATCGACAAGACTGGTCAACATCCGCCCCAATTCACCCGTCATCAGCGTGACATCCGAGTCGAAGCGTTCATCGTCGTTCTGCGCGGTGGGATCTGCCGCCTCCTTGATCACGTCGAGCGGCGTGACACGCTTGATCGTCAGCGACGGTGTCAGCACGAAGGAGATTCGGTTATCCCAGGTCATCGCGAGGCGCATGCATTGTTTGCCGGCCTCGATGTGCCGGCGCATGTCGTTCGCTTCCAGCGCGTGGCCGACGTATCGCACCGTGGCGCCGCCTTCGCCGTTCGAGCGCAACTCGGCGTCCTGGTCCACGGTGAATCCGCCCGGCGCCTCGTCGGACAGCAGCCAGTCCGTCATCGCGGCGACCGGCGAAAGCGCCACCTGAACGCCGGCGAGCGGCAATTGATTGATCGATTTGACGAGCAGGCCACGAATGTCGTCGGCAAGCGCCTGTGCAGCCGCATCGATGACGAGCCAGCCGTTCACCGTATCGATCCACACGCGGGTATCGCGGCGAATGGTGAACGCGCGCGGCAGCAGTTCGTCGGTGACCTGCTCCTTGAGTTCGCGCAGTTGTTTTCGCCCCACCTTGAAGCCCTGCTGCTCCTCGATTTCAAGCGCCCGGGCCTTGGTCACCTGGTTGACGACCGACGCCGGGAGCAGCTTCTTTTCGGCGCGAAACACCAGCAGCATCTGCCGGTTGATCGAATACACGAGCGAGCCGTCGTCACGCGGCGACGCCCATCCGAAACGCTGCATCTCGATGCTGCTGCCCGGCTGAAACGCGTGGGGCGCCAGCCATGCTTCCATCTGATCGGGGGTAACGGCCCAAGGTGCCGGAAGACGATGAAGCTGAAGGTTCTTGAACCACATAGGAGGACGGGCAAAGCGCACCATTCTATATGACCGTGACGCTTCCCGGTCAGGAAGAGACGTTCGGCGCCGGAGCCTGGGTCGTCGGTAATTGTCGTACCGATGCCAGGACGAGCGACATCGCGGCCATGGAATCGCCCCGCCGAACGGAGCCCGTTTCGGCCGACACGATTCGCGCAGCAGTCGGGATTCCGGTCGCCCAGGAGCGTGTCGATGCCGGACGTCGACTTCGCGCGGAAGCGCGGCGATCGATGCCCGTCACGAGCGGGCCGCACCGATAGATGCAAGCGCGGAATTCCGGTCTCGGCCGGAACAGCGGCCGTCCAATCGTGCGGTAGTATTTCCCGATGTCCAGGTTATTGCCCGGCCGCTACGATGCACAGCCAACCCGTTCGTGACGAGGGCGGCAAGCTTGTCAAAGGGTGGGGAAACTGCCTCAACGATACGTATGGTCGCGTCGGCCGTGACGACGGCATGGATGGGAATACATCATGTCAACCGAGTGGAAGCACCGCGTCAGACTGTTTATCCAGCGTTTCTGGCAGCCGACCAGCGCGTGCATGACCTGCATGCCGGGGAGCTGGGGCAATATCATGAGCCTTGCCCACTGGACCATTGCATTTCATACAGGTCTGCTTACCGGCCTCCTGGCCGTACTTTTGACTTTCACGCCTGCAGCGAAACTCTACGCGCATCGATACGGCAATGCGTTGATCGTTGGCGTCCTGACAACGTTGGGCGACGCCTACTCGCACACGAGTCACTACCGTATTCCCTATATCGAGCACATCGTGACGGGTGCGATTTCAGGGGGCTTGACGCTGGCTGCCTCATATCTATTCGAAGACCGCGCGCGACGGCTTCGGGCCGCATGGGCTCGGGTGTTCGGATAGCTCATCCGCTGACTTTCCGAACTCGCCGGGCTGAACGTAGCAATCCGCTCCCGGGGTAATGAACTTGACTCTTCCCGTCTGGAGCAGATACTCAACGATTCGAAAGAACGCATCTCGGTGACTATCGAACGCGATACCGGGTGAGCCCCGCCGATCGCACTGAAATACCCGGACACCGACGAAGCACCCAAAAAAAAGCCCGGCACTCAACGTGTCCGGGCTGAAAGCGGGGTCGTGTCGTGCGGCAGCGACCCGCTTGCGTGGATTGCGACGGGCATCGCCCGTCACGCTCTGGATCGTAGCGGCGCAACGCATCGCGAACCTGATCGGAACATGAAATTTCCGTCACGTGCGCCCGCGCGAGCAGGCCGCCGTCGCGATCAGAAACGGTGACGCAACCCGAGATTGACGATCCCTTGCGTGCGCGTGCCGCCGTAACCATAAGAACCGATCGACGCCTGTGCCGTTTGCGTCCCTCCGTCGAGCGTGCGTTGTTCCCCGTTCGCGCGTTGCCATGCCCCGACCGCATAAAGATCGGTGCGCTTCGACAGCACGTAATCGGCGCCTGCCGATACCTGATGATAGGTCGCGCTCGTATCGCCGCGTGCGCGCGTGTAGCTGTAGCCGACGCCGACGAGCAGGCTCGGCGTCGCCTGATAGTTGAAGAAACCGCGCGCGGTGTCGTATTTCTGCGTGCTGCGAAACGCCGACATCGCGTCGGCCTTGTATTGCGCGTTGCTGTAGTCGATGCCGACCGCAAACGGCGCGAAGCTGTAGCGCAACGCGCCGCGCGCGATGCCGATCGATTTCGCCGAGATGTAGCCGCCGTTCACCAGTGATCCGTCGAACGTTCCGTCCGAGGTGCCGCTCCAGCCGGTCCGGATGCCGTTGGCGAGTGGCGCGTGGTTGGCTGCATAGTAGTAGCCGCCCGCCACGTCGACCGGGCCGTTGTTGTACGCGAGGCCCGCCGACCAGGTTTGCCCGGCGCCGCTCTTGCCGGCCACGCCGCCGAGCGCATACATGCCGACGAACTGGAACCCGGCGATCACGGGCGACGTGTACTTCACCGCGTTGTCGGTGCGCGACGACGTGTCGTAGTTGTCGACGTCGCCGGGTGTCGCATAGACGCTGCCGAAGTAGAAATCGCCGGTGATCGGCCACGCGACATCCGCGAGCGCGTCGTACTGGCGGCCGATCGTCAGCGAGCCCCAGCGCGCGCTTTCGAGGCCGACGAACGCCTGGCGGCCGAACATCCGGTTGCCTTGCCCGAGCGCACCGGTGTTCGGGTTGAAGCCGTTCTCCAGCGTGAAGATCGCTTTCAGCCCGCCGCCCAGATCCTCTGAGCCTTTCACCCCGAAGCGGTTGCCGAGCAGATTGCCGTTGCCGAGGCCGACGAGATTCTTGCCGTCCGCATTGGCGTTCCACACGTAGGTCAGCGATGTGTCGAACAGGCCGTAGAGCGTGACTTCCGATGCGTGGGCCGCATGGGCGGTCGCGAGCAGCGTACCCGACATCATGACGAGCCGAACTGGAGTTTTCATGGTGTGTCCCTGAAGTTCTGGAGGATCGATCCGTGCATCGCTCGATTCCGGCGCCGCGCCTTGTGCCGGCGGGCGCGGAATATCGCGAACGCGCTGGCGATTCTGGAAAGCATTCGGATCGTGAAGGTGAGGGACAAATGAGAAAGATGTCATCGCTGCGTCATGAATGCGCAAGCGTATGCGCAGGCCGTGACGAAACCGTCATGCAGCGCTCACGATTCCGCACCGCCGCGGGATCAAAGTGAAGGCTCCTGTCACGGATTCACAGCAAGGAGCACACAACATGAACATGCCGCGACCGATGATCGTCATCGCCGTTGCCGCGCTGTCGATCGCAACGTTTTCGCAGACCGTGGCCGCGCAGGCCAAGACCCGTCAGGAAGTGCGCCAGGAACTGGTGCGTGCACGGCACGACGGCGTGATCCCGAGCCCGAATCACGACTATCCGGCGAGCCCGGCCACCGTCGCGCGCAATCAGGAAATCCACCGCGCGACCGTGCATCGCGGCGAGAAGGTGCCGATGATCGATGCACACGACAGCCGCTTCGCGGTGCGTTGAGCGTTCATGCGCGACCGAAGGCGGCGATGCCTTCGGCTGCATCCACAGACGAACAGGAGAATGCGATGCGCAATATCGCGAGAGGAATCGTGCTTGCCGCGTGCCTGATGTCGACGGCCGCGTTGGCGGCCGGCTGGCCGGAGCGTGCGTTGTCGCATGCGCCGGAACATGACGTCGGCCGCCGCGTGAACGAACGGATGCGTTGCGAGTTCGCGGCCGTGCCGGCCGGCCAATGGAGCGCGACGTTTGCGCGCGGGCAATGCGAGGTCGACAACGGCCGGCTGACGTTCGTGCCGGCCGACGCGGCGGGCGAGTCGAACGTTCGCGCGCAGCGGATCCTGCTGAACGACATCCGTACCGCATCGCATCAGTCGCGCAAGCTGAAGGAGCAACTGCAGTTGACGACGGGCGACGACGTGATCGCGCTGAACGTGCTGACCGACGACGGCAGCCGCAAGTCGCGCGAGCATGCGATCGACCTGTGGGCCGCGCTGCGCAACGAGGGCGTCACGCCCGTCAACGGCACGCGCATCGTCGACACGTATCCGGCGGGCGCGACGACGTGGTAGCCGGCGCGCCGTCGCGCGCGGCTTACCCGGCCTTCACCGATCCTTCGATCAGGAAGAACACGATGAAGCCGATGAAGAACGCGGCCGTCGCGAACGGCGTTTCGGGCACTTCGTGTGCTTCGACCAGCAGCTCTTCCGTCACGAGGTACAGCAATGCGACCGTCCCGAGCCCGAGCAGCGCCGCGTAGATATTCGCCGGCAACCCTGCGAATGCCGCATTGCCGGCCACGGCGGCGATACTCAGCAGCGCCGCGAGTGCGACCGGCACGACGATCGACAGCATGCGGCCCACGCCTGCGGCCGCGAGCGCCGCGCTGACCGACAGCGCGAGGAACAGCACTTCGAGCGTCAGCGCGACGGTCAGGATGATGCCGCTTTCGTCGCTCGCGGAAAACGCGATGCCGAGCACGAGGCCGTCGACGACGAGGTCGATCGCGGTGACGATGATCAGGCTGAACGGCAATCGCGCTTCCTCGAAGCGCGTCTCGATCGCGCCCGACAGCGCGCGGATCGCGAGCATCAGCGCAATGCCGAGCACGAACCCGACGACCACCGGAAACAGCGCATGCGCGCGGTCCTGCGGCAGCAGTTCGAGCGCGGCCGCCGCGAACACGATGCCGCCGGTGAAATGCTGGATGACGCTCGACGTTTTCGGGCCGGGCGCGCGCCAGGCGGCGGCGAGGGCGCCGAAACAGGCCGCCAGCACGGGCGGTAACGTGAGCAGCGCGAGTTTCGCGGTCGGTGTCATGGGGCCTCGGGCAGTGGACGCGCCGCAGCGGGCTTGCCGGCTGGCGCCCGGTGCGTTGCACGGTTCGTTCGCGCGGGGCGTCGCCCGGCATCAACCGGGGATTGAACACCTTGAAGCCGCTTCAAGGTCAAGGCATTTGATGCGGGGCGCGCGCCGGCGGGCCGGCACGCGCCCGTTCCGGTCAGAGCTGCGCGAGCGCCTGATCGAGATCGGCGAGCAGGTCGTCGATATGTTCGATGCCGATCGACAGCCGCACCGTTTCTTCCTTCACGCCGGCCTTCGCGAGTTCGGCCGGCGACAGTTGCCGGTGCGTCGTCGATGCCGGGTGCGTCGCGAGCGACTTCGTGTCGCCGATGTTGACGAGCCGTGTAAACAGCTTTAGCGCGTCCTGGAACTTCGCGCCGCCGTCGCGGCCGCCCTTCACGCCGAACGTCAGGATGCCCGGCGCGCGGCCCGACAGGTAGCGCGCGACGAGCGGATGGTCGGGGTGATCGGGCAGGCCCGCATAGTTGACCCACTCGACGTGCTCGTGGCGTGCGAGATGCTGCGCGATCTTCAGCGCGTTGTCGCTGATCCGCTCGACGCGCAGCGCGAGCGTCTCGATGCCCTGTAGGATCTGGAACGCGTTGAATGGCGAGATCGCCGCGCCCATGTTGCGCAGCGGCACCACGCGCGCGCGGCCGATATAGGCGGCCGGCCCGAACGCTTCCGTATAGACGACGCCGTGATAGCTGACGTCCGGCTCGTTGAGCCGCTTGAAGCGGTCCGCATGCTCGGCCCACGGGAACTTGCCCGAATCGACGATCGCGCCGCCAAGGCTCGTGCCGTGCCCGCCGAGATACTTCGTCAGCGAATGCACGACGATGTCCGCGCCGTGCTCGAACGGGCGCAGCAGGTACGGCGACGGCACCGTGTTGTCGACGATCAGCGGGATGCCGTGGCGATGCGCGACCTCCGCGAGCGCGGCGATGTCGGTGACGTTGCCGAGCGGATTGCCGACCGATTCCGCGAAGATCGCCTTCGTGCGCGCGTCGATCAGCGGCGCGAACGAGGCGGGGTCGCGCGGATCGGCGAAGCGCGTCGTGATCCCGTATTGCGGCAGCGTGTGCGCGAACAGGTTGTAGGTGCCGCCGTAAAGCGAGCTGGCGGACACGATGTTGTCGCCGGCTTCGGCGATCGTCTGGATCGCGTACGTGACGGCCGACTGGCCCGATGCGAGCGCGAGCGCGCCGATGCCGCCCTCGAGCGCGGCGATCCGCTGCTCGAGCACGTCCGTCGTCGGGTTCATGATCCGCGTGTAGATGTTGCCCTGGACCTTCAGGTCGAACAGGTCGGCGCCGTGCTGCGTGTCGTCGAATGCGTACGCAACGGTCTGGTAGATCGGTACGGCGACCGCGCGCGTGGTCGGGTCGGGACGATAACCGCCGTGCACGGCGATGGTTTCGAGGCGCCAGTTCGAAGAAGCCTGATCGGTCATGGGTGCTCCGTATGTTGTTGTGAAGGTCGAAGGGTCCGGCCGTCCGGCGATTATAGGAGCACGCGCGCTGCTGTCCTTAGAACGATTGGTTTGTTGCTTATGGTCATGCGGCGCATAGAATGCCTTTTTCCGCAGACAAGGGGTGCGCGATGGATCAGGATCAGTGGAACCAGGTGGATGCGTATTTCTCGGCGACGCTCGTGCCGTCCGACGACGCGCTCGACGCCGCGCTGGCGGCGAGCGACGCGGCCGGGCTGCCCGCGATCAACGTCGCGCCGAACCAGGGCAAGCTGCTGCAACTGCTCGCGACGATCCGCGGCGCGCGGCGCATCCTCGAGGTCGGCACGCTCGGCGGCTACAGCACGATCTGGCTTGCGCGCGCGTTGCCGCCGGGCGGCGCGCTCGTGACGCTCGAACTGAGCCCCGAGCATGCGAAGGTCGCGACGCGGAATATCGCGCGCGCGGGGTTCGCGGAAGTCGTATCGGTGATCGTCGGCAGCGCGAAGGACAGCCTCGCGCGGCTCGTCGACGCGGGCGAGGCGCCGTTCGATTTCATCTTCATCGATGCGGACAAGGACAACAACGCCGTCTATCTCGACGCGGCGCTGAAGCTGTCGCGGCCCGGCACGGTGATCGTCGTCGACAACGTCGTGCGTCGCGGGCGCGTGGCCGATCCGGACAACCACGAGCCCGACGTGGTCGGTGTGCGGGAAGGGTTCGCGCGTCTCGTGGCCGAGCCGAACCTCGTCACCACCGCCGTGCAGACGGTCGGGCAGAAGGGCTGGGACGGATTCTCGATCTCGATCGTCGGCGAATGACGTGACGCGTCAGCGCGGGGTGTCCGCCGCGCCGGCCGTGCGGTACAGGCGTGGCCACAGGTCCGGAAACAACCCGTTGCAGGTGCCGTTCATCGCGACGTCGTTCAGCACGAAGCGCTTGCCGTCGAACACCCACGACGCGCTCGATCCGCAATCGGCGGCGCTGCGCAGCCTGACCAGGCTCCACAGGGTCGCGCTGGCGGGATCGTAGATCGCCTGGGTCAGCTCGTTGGCGAACGACGCGGGATCGAGGCCCGCGCTCGCGTTTTCGCCGAAGTCCATCGGCGTCGGCGCGTACGGCGCGGCGCGGTGCGCGCGGTACCAGAGGTCGGTGTGGTTGTACGCGCTGCTCGTCTGGCAAGGGATCGACACGATCGCGTCGTCAGTGGAGATCGCGATTGCCGTCGCGGCCTTGCGGCGATCGCTCATGGACATTTCATCGTCGGCGTCGGCCGCGCAACGCTTCACGCTGCCGGCGAACTTGTCGAACACCGCGTCGACGATCGGGCGTTGTTCGGCAGCCGTCAGGCCGGCCACGGGCTGTGCCGGAACGGGCGCAGGCGGCAGCGCCGGTGCGGCAGGCACCGACGAGGCGGGCCGACCGCCCTTGCGCAACAGCGCGGTGACCGTGCCGATGCGGCCCTGCGTGTCGTCGATCAGCAGCAGCGCGGCATTCAGTCCCGACAATGAAACGCGCGGTGTCGGTGCGGCGGCGGGATCGCCGAAGCTCAGCATTTGCGCATTACGTGACGTGGTCAGCCATGCATCGATCGTCGCCGGATCGCTGGTGCGGATGCGGAACGGATAGACCTCGTTGTCGGTCTTGCCAGCGCTTGCGTGCCATTGGGCCGGCGCGGCGTCGAACGGCTGGCCGTCCGCGCGCGCGGTGTGCAGGTCCAGCGGCGCCGATGCGAAGATCTCCAGCGATGGTTGCGCACCCGGGCCGGCGTCGCGCGCCAGTCGGATGATGATGCTGGTGCGCGCGTCGTCGATGTCGTTGTTGCCGCCTTCGGCGACGCAGCGCTTCGTGTTGTCGCAAACGACCGACCAGTTCTTGAAGTCGCGCACGACCTGCCGTTGCGCGGGTTCGCGCGCGTGGGCGGAGAGCGGGGTGACGATCAGGGTGGCGGCGACAGCGATTGAGAGATGACGAAACATGACGGTTCGTATCGACTGAGAATGGGCGGGCTGAAGACGGCGTACTGCAAGTGCATCGTCAGCAAGCGGGCGGATCGAATGCAGCGGCGCATCGTGCGACACGCTTTGCGGAATGGCATCGAGTATACCGCCGCAACGGGTCGGGATTCATGCGATGGCGCGTAGTGGGCGGGCACGCGCGTTGCTGCCCGGCAATGCCGCGTGACCCGTGTCGACGCGCGAACGGCGCGATGCCTGCCAGCATCGCGCCGTTCGCTTTTCATCGACTGTCGACCACGTCGCGCAGGAACGCGTCGAGCATGGCCACGTCGCCCCACGGCCGCTTGTATTCGCGATCGTGTTCGGCGTCGGCGAGCATCGTCTCGACGAGCGCGTGGATCGCGGGCCGCCGCGGCCCGTATTCGCTTTCGTTCGCGCTCATCTTCAGCGCGAGCAGCGCGTCGAGTTCCGCGCGCACCGACGGCTCGTGCACGGTGCCTTCGACGAGATCCGCGAAACGCATCGGCGGCATGCCGAGGCCCGCGTCGATCCAGCGCACCGCCAGCAGAGGCCGCAGCACGTACAGGTACTTCTTGTAACGCACCGTGTCGCCCTGGAGGTAGCCGCGAAAGTTTTTCTTCGCCATCGCGAGGTAGTGATGACGTCCGCGCACCGGCGAGAAGAACGCCGACGCCAGCGACCTGAGCCGCGGCGCCCAGCGTGCGTCCTCGCGATACACGACGGGCGAGTCGAGCCATTCGAGCAGCGTCGGGTTCGAGCGGCGCAGCAGTTGCAGCGCCTTGCGAAGCTCCCAGCCGCTCACGTCGAGCTCGTCGTCGAGCGGCCGCTCGATCACGTCGCGTTGCGGTTCGACGCTCAGGTACCAGTCGCGCCGATGCGCATACACGAAGCGCACGTCGTAATCGCTGTCCGGAGATGCGAAGCCCCAGCCGCGGCTGCCCGATTCGCATGCGAACAGCACGCTCACGTCGTGGCGGCGCTCGACTTCCGAGAGCTCCGCCATCACGCGCGCCCGCACGGCCGGGTCGACCGGATGCGCGCTGCGCACGGTCGTCATTGCCTTGTCCGTTTTCATGGTTGTTTCCTTTTCGTTGTGCGCGGCCGCCGGCCTTCGGCCGCGCACCGCGCTATCCTTTCACGCACACCACCTGGCGCAGCGTATGCACCACTTCGACGAGGCTGCGCTGGGCCGCCATCACCGCGTCGATGTCCTTGTAGGCCATCGGGATTTCGTCGACGACGCCCGCGTCCTTCCGGCATTCGACGCCCTGCGTTGCCTTCACCTGGTCGTCGGCCGTGAAGCGGCGCTTCGCTTCGGTACGGCTCATCGTCCGGCCCGCGCCGTGGCTGCACGAACAGAAGCTTTCCGGGTTGCCGAGCCCGCGCACGATGAAGCTCTTCGCGCCCATCGAGCCCGGAATGATCCCGAGCTGCCCCTTCTGCGCGGACACCGCGCCCTTGCGCGTGACGAGCACGTCTTCACCGAAGTGGCGTTCGCGCTGCACGTAGTTGTGGTGGCAGTTCACCGCGTGTTCGTCGACCGTGAACGGCTTGCCGATCACGCCGCGCGCTGCGCCGATCACCGCGTCCATCATGGCTTGCCGGTTGCGCCGCGCGTAGTCCTGCGCCCAGCCGACCGCTTCGACGTAATCGTCGAAGTGCCGGCTGCCCTCGGTGAAATACGCGAGGTTGCGATCCGGCAGGTTTGCGATGTGCTGACGCATGTCGGCCTGCGCGAGTTCGATGAACAGGCTGCCGATCGCATTACCGACGCCGCGCGAGCCGCTGTGCAGCATGAACCACACGTGGTCCGCTTCGTCGACGCACACTTCGATGAAGTGGTTGCCGGTGCCGAGCGTGCCGAGATGCGCATAGTGGTTCGTCTTTTCCAGCTTCGGATACTTGTCGACGATCCGCTGGAAACCCGGCAGCAGCGACTTCCACGATTCGGTTACGGCGGCCGGCGTGCGGTCGCCCCATGCGCCCGGATCGCGGCGGCCCGGCGCGCGGCCGTGCGGCACCGCGCGTTCGATCGCGCTGCGCAGCCCCGCGAGCGAATCCGGCAGATCGGACGCCGTCAGCGTCGTGCGCGCGGCCATCATCCCGCAGCCGATGTCGACGCCGACCGCGGCCGGGATGATCGCGCCCTTCGTCGGGATCACGCTGCCGATCGTCGAGCCCTTGCCGAGGTGAACGTCCGGCATCACCGCGACGTGGCTGAAGATGAACGGCATCTGCGCGGTGTTGCGCAGTTGCGCGCGCGCTTCGTCCTCGACGGCCACGCCTTGCGTCCACATCTTCACCGGCTTGCCGTTCGCCAGTTCCATCACCTGATAATCCATGTCACTCATTTGCTTCACCTGATTCCTTCATTCATACGGCGCGGCACACCTGTGCCGCGCCGTTGCGCCCGTCAGGCGCCCTTGATGCTGACGAGTCCGTTCAGCACCTGGTCGAGACCGCCGAACACGGAGATGCGGTCGATCCGTTCCGCGACGCGCTCGAGCGTTTCCAGCTCCTTGAGCCGCAGCGCGGTCGGGTTTTCTTCCATCACCTTCGCGGTGTTCAGCAGCGAACGCGTGGCCGCGGTTTCCTCACGGCGGCGGATCACGTTCGCCTGCGCGGATTTTTCCGCCTCGACCACCTGCGCGAGGATCGTCTTCATGTCGCCCGGCAGCACGATATCCTTCACGCCGACGCTGCGCACGTCCACGCCCGAATTGTCGAGGCGTGCACGCACCTGCGCGATCACGACCTCGTCGAGCGACTGCTTGTCCTCCAGCAGCTCGTCGAGCGAGCGCGTGCCGACCGCCGACCGCAGTGCGAACTGCAGCTCGCGATACAGGTGCTCGACCGGCTTCTGCAACTGGCCGAACGCATGCAGCACGTCCGCATAGCACCACGTCGCCGACAGGTTCAACCGCAGTGCGACCTTGTCGCGCGTCAGGATTTCCTGTCCGCCGACTTCGATCGCCTGCACGCGCAGGTCGACGAGTTCGACCGCAACGTCGCGGTTGAAGCGCCAGAACGCCGACACGCCCGCGTCCAGCAGCCGCTCGATCTTGCCGTCGATCTTCAGCACGCCGACGTGGTACGCCGGCACCTGTGCCACCAGCACGCCCGTCAGGCCCGCCACGCCGCGCGCACGCAGCGCCGGTTGCGCGATGCGCTTCACGAGCGCGGCCGGCAGCATGCTGTTCTCCGCGAGATCGACGCGTTCGAGACGGTGCGCGGTCAGGCCGTGCCAGTACAGCCGGCGCGTACCCGGCGCCAGGATCTCGACGAGCACGTCGTCCTCATAGCGCAGGCCCGCTTCGTCGTCGGCGAGATCCATCGCGACGAAGTGCTGCTCGAGCACGTCCTGCGCATCGTGGCGCAGATAGTCGGCCAGCGCGGCGTCGGCGAGCGGCGCGTCGAGGCGCGCGGTCTGCACCGACAGGCGCTTGAACGGATCGAAGGCCTTGAACACGCCCGGTTCCAGCACCTTCACGAAATCGCCCTCGCTCATCAGCAGCGCGCGTTCGTTCTTTTTCACTACATGACGCTTCCACATATTCTTGTCCTTTTCTTCGATGACCGCCGGGTGACGCGCATCGTGCGGATCGTGGCGCGGCGCAACCGGGCGGGCGGCGCGCCGGCCCGGCGTCGACGCACACGGCGACGCATCCTGCATCGCGTCGTCGTGCGCATTCGCGCGGGCCGTGCGGCCGTCCGGCCGATCGCGCGGCACCGCAACCGGTCCGACGCGCGGCGGGCCTGTCGGCCCGCACCGGCGGGTACTGCTTTTATGACGATGCTGTCCTTGCGGACAGCGTTCGGACGGGATTCGAACCCGCCACACACCGGCTTTCGCCGGCTGCTCTACCTGTTGAGCTACCGAACAGTGGGCGCCCCGGGATTCGAACCCGGACGTGGCATGCCTCGCGCGCCCCTTTTGCCTTCATCTGTCCATGGCGGCATGCGCTGCCGCGACGAACGAGGTTCGGCGGCGGCGCACCAGCAGGGCTTTGTGAACCCTGGCTCGCGGGCCAGCGGGACATCCGGCGCTTTCTATTTAGCGAGGAGCATGCCAGCGGGCGTGGTTGCACTCGAAGAATTTCTCAATTCATTGAAAGTAAAGGGGAATTGTTTGTGGCGTGTTGATTTCCGCGTGCCCGGTGCGTGCCGGGTCATCATGAAAATCCGATACAATCGGATCGCTTCTTATCCCATGAGATAAAAAATGCGCAAGACCGTAGCCATCGGTTTTCTCGGCACCGTGCTCGACCAGGGCGGCCGCGCGCCGCGCCGTTACAGCAGATGGCGCCCGACGATTTCGCTGTGTGTGCAGCCGGAGCTGACGATCGACCGGCTCGAACTGCTGCATCCCGCGAGCTACACGCGTCTCGCCAATCAGGTGCGCGACGATCTCGCGCACCTGTCGCCGCATGTCGACGTGCGGCTCACGCCGGTCACGATCCACGATCCGTGGGATTTCGAGGAGGTCTACGCAACGCTGCACGACTACGCGCGCGCGTATCCGTTCGACCTCGAACACGAGGATTACCTGATCCACATCACGACCGGCACGCACGTCGCGCAGATCTGCTGGTTCCTGCTGGCGGAAGCGCGCTACCTGCCCGCGCGTCTCGTGCAGACGGGGCCGCCGCAGCGGACCGACGAGGGGCCGAGCGGGCCGGGCACGGTGTCGGTGATCGACCTGGACCTGTCGCGCTACAACCGGATCGCGAAGCGCTTCACGCGCGAGCGCGACGAAACTGTGTCGTTCCTGAAGGCCGGCATCGCGACGCGCAATGCGCGCTTCAATGCGCTGATCGAGCAACTCGAGCGCGTGGCCGTGCGCTCGCGCGCGCCGATGCTGCTGGTCGGGCCGACGGGCGCCGGCAAGTCGTTTCTCGCGAAACGCGTGTACGAGCTGAAGCGCGGCCGCCATCGGCTCGCCGGGCCGTTCATCGAGATCAACTGCGCGACGCTGCGCGGCGACGCGGCGATGTCGACGCTGTTCGGTCACGTGAAGGGCGCGTTCACGGGTGCGCAGGCGGCGCGTGCCGGGTTGTTGCGCGCGGCGGACGGCGGCCTGTTGTTTCTCGACGAGATCGGCGAACTCGGGCTCGACGAGCAGGCGATGCTGCTGAAGGCGATCGAAGAAAAGCGTTTCCTGCCGGTCGGCGCGGACGTCGAGGTGGCCAGCGATTTCGAACTGATCGCGGGCACGCACCGCGACCTGCGGCAGATGGTGGCGGCCGGCACGTTCCGCGAGGATCTCTACGCGCGGATCAACCTGTGGACCTACGAACTGCCGGGGCTGGCCGAACGCCGCGAGGACATCGAGCCGAACCTCGAATTCGAACTCGACCGTTTCGGTCGCGAGCAGGGCGAGCAGGTGCGCTTCAACGTCGAGGCGAAGCGGCGCTATCTTGCGTTCGCGGCGTCGCCGCGCGCCGCGTGGGCCGGCAATTTCCGCGAGCTGTCGGCATCGGTCACGCGGATGGCGACGCTCGCCGATGCGGGCCGGATTACTGAAGAGCTGGCCGAACAGGAAGTCGACCGGCTGACGCGCACGTGGTCGTTGCCGGGCGGTGCGGGTGCGTCGGACGCGTGCGTCGACGCGGTGTTCGGCGAGCGCGCGGCGGAACTCGACCTGTTCGATCGCGCGCAGCTCGAACGCGTGCTCGACGTATGCCGCGTGTCGGCGAGCCTG
Source organism: Burkholderia stabilis (assembly GCF_001742165.1). Lineage (NCBI taxonomy): Bacteria > Pseudomonadati > Pseudomonadota > Betaproteobacteria > Burkholderiales > Burkholderiaceae > Burkholderia > Burkholderia stabilis. Next base: position 2,996,666 of record NZ_CP016443.1, read on the forward strand.
TCGGAAGCCGGGCGCGCGCTGTTCGCGGTATCGCGGCAGAGCAAGAAGCAGCCAAACGATGCGGACCGGCTGCGCAAGTATCTCGCGCGGTTCGGGCTGGATTGGGACGGGGTGAGGGGCGTGCTCGATGCGGTGCGGTGACGGGCGAGTACGGTATCGTGCGCTAAAACTTCAGGAGGGTGGTTGTGGTCGTGATTCCTTCGTCGGTCAAATCGCTGTTCGTCGATGCCGGTTGGCGTGGCGATAACGGTCGCCGTTCGTCGTCCGGTGATGGCGAACATCCAGGGGACGCCATCCTGCGCGAATTCGGCGGGCTGATCGTGGGCGCGGATCTGCCCGATTCCAGTGGACAAACCTGTGCGCGAATGGGGCTCGCATTTCATGCGCTGGCGCGCAAGGATCGCCAGATCGACGCGTGGGAGCAGGCGCTCGGGACGACGATGATCGGTTTCGCCGAAGACGATCTCGGGTACGCCGAGTTTTACGTCGATGCGCAGGGCCGTGTGTTCTCGACCAATTGTGTGGTCGACGGCGTGTATCTGTGCGGATTCACGTTTGGCGAAGCGGTCGAACGCACGCTGCTCGGGCGCGTCTCGATTCCGCTGTTGCTCGACGACCGGGCAACGATCGCTTATTACGGCGAGGTTCTGACGATCGACGATCCGCGCGTGATGACGGTCGATCGACTCCTGGCCCGCACGTAATGCAGCGACGTGTTCCGGTCGTGTTTCAATCGGCCGCCGATGCCGCCGCCTGCCGGAACGGCGCCAGGAATGCCCAGCCCGGCTGCTCGGCCGCGACATCCGCCAGCCCGCGCGCAAACGCGCGCGCCGGCAGCCACGGATATCCGAACGCCGCATGCAGCGCATCGAGCTTCGTTGCGTCCGGATCGTCGATCGTATCCATCCGCGTGATATGAATGTGCAGCGCGGCGATCCGCGTGACGCCCACGCTATCGGGTGCGAACTGCCAGCGGTACGTGCCGTGGCCGATCCGCAGTGCGCCGCTGTCCTTCTGTCGCATCACGACGAGCCACGGCATCGCACTGATACCGTGCTCATCGACGGCCGGTTCTACGCAGACGTAATAGGTGCGGCATCGCTCGAACCGCTCGCCGAATTCCTCGACGAGCGTGCTCGCAATGGCCGCCGCGCCCGTTACGCGCGGCGGGAAATCGATATCGTCGTTCGCGAGCGAGAAGCTCAGCTCGGCATCGGCCGCGAAGCAGTCGGCGATCAGCGCGGGCCGGTTCAGGTCCTTGGCGCGCAGATAGCATTCGAGCAGCGCGCGAACCTGCGCGGGATCGAGCGGGAAGGGCACGGGTGAGCCTCCTGTATCGGGTGATCGGGTCATATACGACACGCCGGCGCAGCCGGGGGCGCATGTGCCTTTGCCGTATAATTTCGTTTCAAAGCTAAATTCGCATGACTGCACGGAGCGTCGACGTCATGGCCAAGCAGCAAGAGGAGTTCGTTCTGACCATTACCAACCCGGCCTGCCTGATCGACGGCACGGACACGGAATTCCGGCACCTGATCAACGGGCTGCTGCCGTTCGCGGCCCGGCTGCTGTCGGTGCGTGACGGCTTCGGCTCGCTGGTCGGCCTCACCGGCATCCAGTATTCGCTGCTCGTATCGGTCGCGCATCTGTCGCATGACGACGTCGTGACCGTCAACCGCCTCGCCGATCACCTGCACCTGAGCGGCGCATTCGTCACGATCGAGACCGGCAAGCTGAAGAAGCTGGGCCTGATCGACAAGCGTTCGGACCCCGACGACAAGCGCAAGATGCGGCTCACGGTCACGACGGCCGGCTCCAAGCTGCTGAAAGCGCTCGCCGAAACGCAGCAGCGCATCAACAACGTGCTGTTCGAAGGCGTGACGAAAACCGAATTCAAGGCGCTGTGCTCGGTGATCGACCGCCTCGTCACCAACGGCGATCGCGCGACGCTCGATCTCGCACACATGATCGCGCGCCAGGAAAAAGGCTGACGCGCTTCGGCCGCCTCGGCCACGCTCAGTGCGCGGCCCACTCGATCGTATTCAGGTCGACCCCTTCCAGATGCATGTCCCACAGCGGGCTCAGCTCGCGCAGCTTGCCGACCGTGTCGCGCACCTGCGCGATCACGCTGTCGACTTCGGCCTCGGTCGTGAACCGGCCGAGCGTGAAGCGGATCGAGCTGTGCGCGAGCTCGTCGCTGCGGCCGAGCGCGCGCAGCACGTACGACGGCTCCAGCGACGCCGACGTGCACGCGGAGCCTGACGACACAGCGACGCCCTTGATCCCCATGATCAGCGATTCGCCTTCGACGAAATTGAAGCTGACGTTCAGGTTGTGCGGAATCCGGCGCGTAAGGTCGCCGTTCACGTAAACCTCGTCGAGCGTCGACAGGCCGGCCAGCAGCCGGTCGCGCAACGCGCCAACGCGGCGGCTTTCTTCCTCCATCTCTTCCTTCGCGAGCCTGAACGCTTCGCCCATCCCGACGATCTGGTGCGTCGGCAGCGTACCCGAGCGCATCCCGCGTTCATGGCCGCCGCCGTGCATCTGCGCTTCGATGCGCACGCGCGGCTTGCGGCGCACGTACAGCGCGCCGATCCCCTTCGGGCCGTAGACCTTGTGCGCGGTCACCGTCAGCAGGTCGACATTCAACGCGTTCACGTCGACCGGAATCTTGCCGGCCGCCTGCACCGCATCGCAGTGAAACACGATGCCGCGCGCGCGGCACAGCGCGCCGATCTCGGCCACCGGCTGGATCACGCCCGTCTCGTTGTTCGCCAGCATCACCGACACGAGAATCGTGTCGGCGCGCAGCGCCTGCCGCACCGCGTCGAGATCGAGCAGGCCGTCTTCCCGCACGTCGAGATACGTGACGTCGAAGCCCTGGCGTTCGAGTTCGCGGCAGGTATCGAGCACGGCCTTGTGCTCGGTCTTCACCGTGACGAGGTGCTTGCCCTTGCCTTGATAGAAGTGCGCGGCGCCCTTGATCGCGAGGTTGTTGCCTTCGGTCGCGCCGGAGGTCCACACGATCTCGCGCGGATCGGCGCCGAGCAGCGCGGCGACGTGCGCGCGCGCTTCCTCCACGGCCTGCTCGGCCTCCCAGCCGTACGCGTGGCTGCGCGAAGCAGGGTTGCCGAATTGCTCATGCAGGAACGGCACCATTTTGTCGACCACGCGCGGATCGACGGGCGTCGTCGCGCTGTAGTCCATGTAGATCGGACGGGATTGCATCGAAAAGGCTCCGGAAAGCGGTGTCTCTCGCGGTGCGCGAAAGCCCGGGGAATACGGTGGTCGCAGTGTACGTGGACATTCGCGAGCGTCACGCAACATCCATCCCGCCAGTATGGTTGTCTTTTAAACAAAGCTTTCAAGATCAGGGTTTACGACAGCTTGAACCGGACTTTGTGTTTACATTTAATAAAAGCTAAATAACAAAGCTAAATAACGGTGCTTTGTTGGGCCGGATTCCGCAGCGGAACCGGAGACGCAACCCAAGGAGGACGAGATGAGCGAAAACCAGGCCGGAACCGTTGCGGGCGCCGACGAGCAGCGGCGCTTTCGCACCGCGCTGTCGATGTTTGCGACGGGCGTCGCGGTGATTACCGCACCGCGGAAGCAGGGGATGCCGGTGGGCATCACGGTCGCGTCGTTCAATTCGGTGTCGCTGGACCCGCCGCTGATCCTGTTCTCGGTCGACCGCCGCAGCCTGAGCCTCGGCGACCTGGCCGGTGCGGGCGGCTACGCGGTCAACGTGCTCGACGAGACGCAGCAGCACCTGTCGAACTGCTTCGCAAAGGCGAACGGCGACAAGTGGGGCTGGCGCACCGGCGCGACGGACGACGACGGCGCGGTACTGCTGCCGGACGCGCTCGCGACGTTCGAATGCGAACCCTATGCGCAATACGACGGCGGCGACCACGTGATCTTCGTCGGCCGCGTGACGCGGCACCGCGCGCGCTCGGAAGGGCGTCCGCTGATCTTCTTCGGCGGCCGCTACCGCACGCTCGACGGCGTGCACGCGCCGTCCGCATGAACGCAACCCACGATTCATTCCACCCAGGAGGACATCATGATCAAGAACGGGACTCAGCACATCGCGTCGCTGCGTGACGGGCGGCAAGTCTATCTCGACGGCCAGCCGGTCGGCGACGTGACCGCGCACGCGGCATTCCGCAATTCGATCCGCAGCTACGCGAGCCTGTACGACTACCAGGCGCGTGACGAGAACGTGGAGAAGATGACGTTCGTGTCGCCCGATTCGGGCAACCGCGTCAGCCGGATCTGGCAATTGCCGACGTCCTACGACGAACTCGTCGAGCGCCGTGCCGCGCTGGAAGCATGGTCGGAGCTGCATTACGGCTTCATGGGCCGCTCGCCCGACCACGTCGCGTCGTGCCTGGCCGGCATGTATATGGGCGCCGACGTGTTCGAGCAATACGATCCGGCCCGCGCGGGTGCGTTGCGCGACTACTTCCGCTATGCGCGCGACAACGATTTGTTCCTGACCTACGTGATCGTGAATCCGCAGGCGAACCAGTCGAAGGCCGCGCACGAGCAGGAAGACAAGTACCTCGCGGTCGGCATCGTCGATCAGGATGCCGAAGGCATCACGGTGCGCGGCGCGAAGATGCTCGCGACGAGCGGGATCATGGCGAACGAGGTGTTCTGCAGCTGTATTCAGCCGTTGCGCGAAGGCGACGAGATGTATGCGCTGTCGTTCGCGGTGCCGATGAACGCGAAGGGCATGAAGATCATGTCGCGCAAGTCGTATGAGGCGAACGCGACGTCGGTGTTCGACAACCCGCTGTCGAGCCGCTTCGACGAGAACGACGCGGTGCTGTATTTCGACGACGTGAAGGTGCCGTGGGAGCGGATCTTCGTCGCCGGCAACACGGCGATGTGCGCAAAGCAGTTCCATGCGACGCCTGCGCACGTGTACCAGAACTATCAATGCCAGGTGCGCCTGATGACGAAGCTGCGCTTCCTCGTCGGGCTCGGCCTGAAGATCTCGGAAGTCAACGGCACGAACGCGTTCCCGCAGGTGCGCGAGACGCTGGGTCAGCTCGCAGCCGAAGCGTCGATGGTCGAGGCGTGGGTCTACGGGATGGAAGCGAAGGGCACGATCGTCAACGGCTTCTACGTGCCGGATCGCAACATGCTGTACGGCTCGCAGGTCGTCACGCAGCAGCTTTATTCGAAGGTGCTCAACACGCTGCGCGAGCTTGCCGGCGGCGGAATGATCATGCTGCCGTCCAGCGTGCGCGATTTCGAGAACCCCGACCTGCTGCGCATCATCGAGAAGACGCAGAAGTCGCCGGTGTGTTCGTCGGAGGAGCGCGTGAAGTTCTTCAAGCTCGCATGGGACGCGGTCGGCTCCGAGTTCGCATCGCGCCACAACCAGTACGAGCTGTTCTACGCCGGCGCGTCGTTCGTCACGAAAGGCCATGCGTACCGCACGTACGACTGGCAGCGCGCATCGCATCTGGTCGATTCGATGCTCGGCAGCTATTCGCTGAATCAGGAACTGTCGACGCCGCGCGCCGCGTGATACGCCGCGCCCGACTTCACCCGCTATCGCAACCAGGAGAGACAGATGGCCATCAACAAGCTTCACGACGAATTCCATACGCTGGACATGCAGCGCGACTGGCAACTGCCGGAAGGCTATGACCCGGCATCCGGCGCGCAGGAACTGATCCTGTCCGGCGCGCTCGACACCGAGCGCAAGCGCGGCAGCCGCACGCGATTGCTGCGCCTGCCGGCCGGGCTGCACACGAAGAAGCCGTTCGTGCACGACTACTGGGAAGAGGTGTTTCTGGTCGAAGGCGACCTGACCGTCGGCAACGACGAGCACGGCAACGGCGGCACGCCGTTCAAGGGCTACACGTATGCGGTGCGTCCGCCCGGCGCGTGGCACGGCCCGTTCAAGTCGAACGGCGGCTGCGTGCTGCTCGAGATCCACTACTACGACCCGGCCTGAGCCCGGCCCCTTCACGACATATCGCGGGCAGCGCCGCACATCGCGCGCTGCCTGCCACGAGGAGCATTCGATGAAAACCATCACGTTCGCGATCGACGGTCGCGACGGCCGCACCGAGCGCGCGATCGCGATCGACACGCTCGTGATCGCGGGCTGGACCGGCCGCGACACGGTCGCCATGGAGAAGCACATCCGCGAGCTGGAGGAACTCGGCGTGAAGCGCCCGGCGGCGACGCCCGTGTTCTATCGCGTTGCGGCCGATCGCCTCGATCCGTCGCCTGCGATCCAGGTGTCGGGCGGGCAGAGCAGCGGCGAAGCGGAATTCGTGCTGGTGCGCGACGGCGGCGAGACCTTCGTCGGCATCGCGTCGGACCACACCGACCGCGAAGTCGAGACTTACGGGATCACCGTGTCGAAGCAGATGTGCGGCAAGCCGTGCGCGAACACGCTGTGGAAGTTCGACGACGTGGCCGGCCACTGGGATCAGCTCGTGCTGCGCGCGTATGCGACGATCGGCGGCGAGCGCGTGTTGTATCAGGAAGGCAAGGTGACCGCGATGCGCGCGCCGGACGATCTGCTCGCGCAGTTCGCGCGCCACGACGGCCGCTTCGTCGACGGCACCGCGATGCTGTGCGGCACGCTCGCGGCGATCGGCGGTATCCGGCCGGCCGAGCGCTTCGAGGTCGAGCTGGAAGATCCGGTGCTGGGTCGCACGATCCGCCATGCGTATGCGGTCGATACGCTGCCCGTCGCGGGCTGATGCACTCAGGCGCGGCAGATCGCGATGATCTCCGCGCCCGTTGCACGCGTCAGCGCTGCTGCACGGCCACGCGCAGCCCGAGCGCGATGAAGATCGAGCCGATGATCTTGCCCTGCCAGCGCGTGAGCCACGTGAGCCGCTTCACGATGCGGCCGAGCGGGCGGATCGAGCACGCGATCAGCGTCGTGTAGAGCGAGCTGAGCACGACGAAGATCAGCCCGAGCACCGCGAACTGCACGAACGTCGAGCCGCGCTCCGGATGCACGAACTGCGGCATGAACGCGAGGAAGAACAGCGCGGTCTTCGGATTCAGCACTTCGGCGGGAATCGCCTGCAGGTACGCCGTGAGCGGCGTGACCGGCGACACTTTCGGCAACGACGGATCGGACGGCTTGTCCAGCAGCGCGCGCACGCCGAGATAGAGCAGGTACGCGGCACCGACCAGCTTCACGACGGTGAACGCGAGCGCCGACGTCATCAGCAGCGCCGACAGCCCGACGGCCGCGAACAGCGTGTGCACGAAGTCGCCGCTCGCGACGCCGAGGCCGGTCAGGATGCCGGTCTTGCGGCCGCCCTGCACGGTGCGGCTCAGCACGAGCAGCACGGCGGGGCCGGGAATCAGGAACAGGCCGAGGACGACGGCGGTGAAGGTGGTCAGCGTGGTCAGGTCGAACATGGCGGCTCCGGCAGGTGGGCGCAGCGGCGGGGGATCGGGGCATTGTATTCGGTTCGGCGCGCGGCCGCAGACGCCGCCCGGGTGCGGCGCCGGCCGCCCGGTCGCACCGGCGCCTTTCTGGTATAAGCACCAAAGGACGCGCGGGCACGGCGTCCTGCTTCCGTTACCGCCTACCGCGCCATGCACAACTTCCCACCGGTCACCGATCCCGCCGCGGACGCCGACGTCTATCACGTGCCGCGTCCGCTCGTCGTGTTCGGCGGCTCGGTCGTCGAGCCCGAGCGGCGGCTGGAGCGGCACAGCCATCGCCAGGCGCAACTGCTCTATACGCGCAGCGGCGTCATCTATTGCGAGATCGACGGCGGCGTATGGAGCGCACCGCCGCAATGCACGGTGTGGATTCCCGGCGGCGTCCCGCATGCGGCGCGCGGCTCGGCCGACGCGACCTTCTACGGAGTGCTGGTCGAACCCGATGCGGCGCTCGACCTGCCCGCCCGCTGCTGCACGCTGTCGGTGTCGCCGCTGTTGCGCGAGCTGCTGCTGAAGGCGGCGAGTTTCCCGAACCTGTACGACGTCGACGGGCCGCAAGGGCGGCTGATGGCGACGCTGCTCGACGAACTCGTCGCGGCGCCGGTCGAGGATCTGTACCTGCCGATGCCGGCCGATCGCCGGTTGCGCAAGCTGATCGACCACCTGCTCGACGATCCGGCCGACAAGTCGCCGCTGCCCGAACTCGCGCGGTACGCGGGCGTCAGCGAGCGCAGCCTGACGCGGCTCGCGACGAAGGAGCTCGGGATGAGCCTCGGCGACTGGCGCCGGCGGCTGCACGTCGCGCTGTCGCTGCGGATGCTGACGACCGGCCGCCGCGTGCACCAGATCGCGATCGATCTCGGCTACGAGAGCGCGAGCAGCTTCGTGACGATGTTCCGCAAGGCGACCGGCAAGTCGCCGACGCAATTCCTGACCGACCGGCAACGCTGAGCGCGCGCGTGCGTTTGGCCGGATTGAAAAAGCGGTTGGCCGGGATGCGAAATGACGCAGTTGGCCTCGATCCATAAAATGAGAATCGTTCTCATCTGGAGGTCGACATGCAGATCATCACGACTGAATTCCCGTTTGTCTGGTTGCGTTACGCCCGTTTGCCGCACACCGATCCCGCCCGCTTGCTTGCCGAACTCGACGCGCTGCTGGCGCGCCGCGAACGCTTCGTTCTTCTGACCGACGACGCGCCGTCCGGCGACGATCGCGGCGCCGACGATCACGAGCTGCGCAAGCAGCTCGCGAAATGGAGCAAGGCCAACCGCGCGCAGTCGCGCGAGTGGATTCCCGCGATGATCGCGATCGAGCCCGATACGCAACGGCGCGCGGCGCTCGACGCATTTTCGGGCGCGTTCGAGAAGGTCTGGGGCTATCCGCTGAACGCGGCGGCGACCCGCGACGACGCGCTCGCGCTGGCGCAGCGGCTGCTCGACGAGCCGGCGCGCGGCGCTGTGGCCGTGAACGGCTGACCCGGCCGCCGCGCCGGCGGCGCGGCTTTCCTCGACACGCAGGCACGGCGCGCGAAGGCGCGCCGCGGCATGCTGCAACCACGCAGGGGGCTCGGTGGACAATCCGATCCGTGCGATGCGCATCTTCGCGCGCATCGTCGAAATGAACAGCTTTACGCGCGCGGCGCAGGCGCTCGGCATTTCGCGCGCGACCGCGACGCGGACCGTGCAGGAGCTCGAAGCGGCGCTCGGCATGCCGCTGCTGGTGCGCACGACGCGCGCGCTGCGTGCGACGCCGGAAGGCGACGCGTATTACCGGCGCTGCCTGCGCATCACGGCGGACGTCGACGAGCTCGAAGCCAGCATTCGCGGCGCCGCGCTGAATCCGAGCGGGCCGCTGCGCGTCGAAGTGCCGGGATCGGTCGCGGGTGCGATCGTGCTGCCGGCGCTCGGCGAGTTTCATGCGCGCCATCCCGATCTCGTGCTGATGCTCGGCGTGTCCGGGCGCGCGGCCGACATGGTCGGCGATGCGGTCGACTGCGGCATCCGGCTGGGCGAGCTGCCCGATTCGTCGCTCGTCGCGCGCCGGCTGGGCGCGCTCGAGCGCGTGACGTGCGCGAGCCCCGCATATCTCGGCCGCCACGGCGTCCCGCGCACGCCCGATGATCTCGGCGCGCATCGCGCGGTCGGCGGCGCGTCCGTTACCGGCCAGCGCACGGCCGAACTCGAATTCGTCGCGGACGGCGCGGTGCGCAAGGCGCGGCTCGACGGCATCGTCAGCGTGGACGACGAACACGCGTACCTCGCGTGCGGCGTGCACGGCCTCGGGCTGATCCAGCCGCCGCGCGTCGCCGCGCAGCCGCTGATCGACGCGGGGCTGTTGCGCGAAGTGCTGCCGCAATGGCGGCCCGGTGCGATTGCCGTGTCGGCCGTCTACGTGAAGCGTCCGCATGTGTCGCCGGGCGTGAGGGCGTTCGTCGACTGGATGGCGGAGCGGTTCGCGCAGGACCGGGAGGGCGTGGTCGCGGCGGGGGCGATGGTGCGACCGCCGGTGCCGGAAGCCGTCGAGATGAATGATCGCGAGGGCAGTCAGGTGGCGATGGCGTGAACGAGGCGCGCTGAACGCAGGGCAATCAATCGTTCGCGAGATGGAACGCGTCGGCCATGTGCTCCTGCTCGCGGGCAGGCAGTGCGAGCCGCGTCGCAAAGCGAAATCCGGTGCCTCGCGATGTAAATATTCTGGCGATTGTTTGCCGTGTATCACCAGGATATTTGCTTTTCGATACCAGCCTGGCCGGGACCAGCCCGCGCGTATCCGGAGCGAAGCGTGGTCAAGTGTGGAGCGATTCCGCCGCCGCGCGTTGTCCGTGCCGGACGCACGCGGAGACGGTGGCTTGCGCGATCCGTACTGTTTTCCCTACACCGCCCGTAACCGCCCCAACTCGTCCGCCAGAAAATCGACGAACGCGCGAATCCGCGCGGACATCTGATGCCGCTGCGCGTACACCGCATAAATATCCGCGCTCGGCGTTTCATGGTCGGGCAGCACGACGACGAGGCGGCCGTCGGCGAGATAGTCGCGCAGATCCCATTCCGCGCGCATCAGGATGCCGTGCCCGTCGAGCGCCCACTTCACGGCGATCTCGCCGTCGTTCGTCGTCAGGTTGCCGTTGATCCGCACGGCTTCCGTGTTGCGCGCCGCGCCGCGGCCGCTCGTCAGCCGCCACACGCCGTAGCCCTCGTCGCCCTGGCGGATGCCGATGCAGTTGTGCCGCGTCAGGTCGTGCGGCGTGCCGGGCGTCCCGTGCTGCGCGAGATACGCGGGCGCAGCGCACAGCAGCCGGCGGTTTGGCGCGAGCCGCCGCGCGACGACGCGCGTGTCGGGCGGCTCGCCGAAGCGGATGCATACGTCGAACGCATCGTCGGTGAGCGGCGGCGGCATCACCGACAGCTGCAGTTGCACGGACACCTCCGGATAACGCGCGACGAAGCGCGAGATCGCGGGGCCGACGTGGCTGCGCCCGAAACCGAGTGTCGCGTTCACGCGCAGCAGCCCCTTCGGGCGCTGCTTCGCGCTGCCGAGCAGTTCGCCCAGCTCGTCCATCTGATCGAGGATCCGGCGCGCGTAGTCGAGATACACGTCGCCTTCGGGCGTCAGCATCATCCGCCGCGTCGTGCGGTTGACGAGCGTCACGCCCGCGCGCCGCTCCATCTGCGTGAGCCGCTTGCTGACGGCCGCCGCGGTCAACCCTAGTTCGCGCGCGGCCGCGCTCAGGCTGCCCGACGCGGCCAGCGTCGAGAAGAAGCCGAGATCGGCCGGCTGGACGGTATCCGTCATGACGGGATTCGTGAATTAAAGTTAAAGATGCTTTGAGTATAGCCCAGGTTTCTACACTCCCGGTTCGGTAAAGTGCGCTCACGCTCACGATCAATCGAGGAAGTCAGCATGAAGACCTACCGTATCGCAACGATTCCCGGCGACGGCATCGGCAAGGAAGTGGTGCCTGCGGCCAAGCAGGTGCTGGAAGCGCTGGCCCGCGGCAGCGACCGCTTTGCGTTCGAGTTCGAGGATTTCGACTGGGGCGCCGATTACTACCGCCAGCATGGCGCGATGATGCCGGCCGACGGGCTCGACGCGCTGCGCGGCAAGGACGCGATCCTGTTCGGCTCGGCGGGCGACCCCGACGTGCCCGACCACGTGACGCTGTGGGGGCTGCGCCTGAAGATCTGCCAGGGCTTCGACCAGTACGCGAACGTGCGCCCGACGCGCATCCTGCCCGGCATCGACGCGCCGCTGAAGCGTTGCGGGCCGGACGACCTGAACTGGGTCATCGTCCGCGAGAACTCCGAGGGCGAATACGCGGGCGTCGGCGGCCGTGTGCATCAGGGCCATCCGATCGAGGCCGCGACCGACGTGTCGATCCTCACGCGCGCCGGCGTCGAACGCATCATGCGCTTTGCGTTCCGGCTCGCGCAGTCGCGTCCGCGCAAGCTGCTGACCGTCATCACGAAAAGCAACGCGCAGCGGCACGCGATGGTGATGTGGGACGAGATCGCGAAGCAGATCGCGCAGGAATTCCCCGACGTGACGTGGGACAAGGAACTCGTCGACGCGGCGACCGCGCGCATGGTTAACCGCCCGGCGTCGCTCGACACGATCGTCGCGACCAACCTGCACGCGGACATCCTCAGCGATCTCGCCGCCGCGCTCGCCGGCAGCCTCGGCATCGCGCCGACCGGCAACATCGATCCCGAGCGCCGTTATCCGTCGATGTTCGAGCCGATCCACGGCTCCGCGTTCGACATCATGGGCAAGGGGCTCGCGAATCCGGTCGGTACGTTCTGGTCGGTCGTGATGCTGCTCGAGCATCTCGGCGAAACGGACGCCGCCGCGCGCGTGATGCAGGCGATCGAGGCCGTCACGGCCGACCCGTCGCTGCACACGCGCGATCTCGGCGGCAGCGCGACGACCGCGCAGGTGACGGCGGCCGTCTGCGAGCGCGTCGCGAACGCGGCGGTCGCGGCCTGACTCGCCGCAGCGATGCACAAGCACGCCGCGACGTAGCGGCGGCGCGTGCGCGCAACCCGCTTCGTCACACCGGAATTTCCTGCCCGCGACTCGCGCATCCGACGCGAGCCGGGCGCCGGCCGGCCGCTTCGTGGCGGCGCCGGCGAGCATTCACAGACAGAGCACGGCTCGACCTCGAAGGAGGAGACACATGCAAACGGATCTGGAAACCCGCGTCGCGCGGAAACTGATGTGGCGCATCATTCCGTTCGTGATGCTGCTTTACTTCGTCAGCTTTCTCGATCGCGTCAACGTCGGCTTCGCCGCGATGACGATGAACAAGGCGATCGGCCTGTCGCCGACCGCGTTCGGGTTCGGCGGCGGCCTGTTCTTCATCGGCTACTTCCTGTTCGAAGTGCCGTCCAACCTGATCCTGCACCGCGTCGGCGCGCGCATCTGGATCGCGCGCGTGATGATTACGTGGGGCATCGTGTCGGCGGTGTCCGCGTTCGCGGCCGGGCCGACGAGCTTCTATGTGCTGCGCTTCCTGCTCGGCATGGCCGAAGCCGGGTTCTTCCCCGGCATCATCCTGTACCTGAGCCTGTGGTTTCCCGCGAAGCAGCGCGCGGTGGCGGCCGCGTGGTTCATGGCGGCCGCGCCGATCTCGACCGCGATCGGCTCGCCGCTGTCGGGCGCGATCATGCAGATGCCGCCGATGTTCGGTCTTGCCGACTGGCAGATGCTGTACGTCGTCGAAGCGCTGCCGGCGGTCGTGCTCGGTTTCGTCGTGCTGAAGTGCCTGACCGATTCGCCGTCGAAGGCCGCGTGGCTGGGGCCCGACGAGCGCGACTGGCTGATCGCGAAGCTGAAAACCGAAGCCGACGCGCGGCACACGCATGCCGGGCACACGGCCGGCGCGTGGCAGGCGCTGCGCGACCCGCGCGTGCTGGCGCTCGCGCTGATCTACTTCGGCACGTCGGCGGGGTTGTACACGCTCGGCCTGTGGGCGCCGCTGATGGTCAAGCAGTTCGGCTTCACCGCGTTGCAGACGGGCTTGCTGACCGGCATCCCGAGCATCGCCGCCGTCGTCGCGATGATCGCGTGGGCGCGGCATTCGGATCGCACCGGCGAGCGCACGTGGCACGTCGTGATTCCGTGCGTGCTCGCCTGCATCGGCTTCGTGTTCGCGGGGCAGGCGAGCACCGCGCTGCTGACCGTGCTCGCGCTGGTCGTCGTCAACATCGGGATCAGCGCCGCGAAGGCGCCGCTGTGGGCGATGCCGAGCGCGTTCCTGTCCGGCGCCGGCGCGGCGGCGGGGATCGCGATGATCAACTCGATCGGCAATCTCGGCGGATTCGTCGGGCCGTTCGCGATCGGCTGGCTGAAGCACGTGACGGGCGGGTATGCGGCGGGGCTCTACGTGGTGGCCGGGACGCTCGCGGTGTCGGCGGTCGTCACGCTGATGTTGAGCCGCAAGGGGGCGAGCGACGAAGCGGTGACGGGCGTACGGCATCACCCGTAGGCCCGGCGTTCATGCCGACACGCCGGGCAGGCGCGCATCGCGTGCTTGCCCGGCGCAGTGCTTCATTGCACGGCCACGTGCGATCAGCTGTGCGTCAGCGTCAGCGCATAGAACTTCACGACGGTGCCGGGCGTCGTCAGCGGCGTGCCGGACACGGCCGTCTGGTCGTAGTCGCCGGCCTTGAAGTAGAAGTGCTCGCCGTCGAAGCTCGAATCCATCGTGAAAGTCTTGGTCGTGCCGTTCGCGGTGACGGTGATCGTCGTGCCGCTCAGGCCCAGCGTATAGCTGAACTTCTTGCCGACGCCGACCGTCGTGATCGGCGTGGTCGTCGACTTGCCGCCCTGGTTGGTGCTTTCGAGCAGCAGTTGCACGACGCCGCCCGACGTGAACTGCAGCTCGCACAGCGGCTTGCTCGGGCCGCTGCCCTGGAAGATCTGGCCGATCGTCGTGTGTCCGGGCACTTGCGTGACGGCTACCGTCGCATTCAGCCGGTTGGTGCCGGACGTCGGCCAGATCGCGTTCTCGCGCAGTTCCGTGCGCGGATGCAGCGAGCCGGACGTCGTCCAGCCCTGCGTCGGGTCCATCATCACCATCGAGCCGTCGCCGCTGTCCGTATAGAAATACGTCGGGTTCACGTAGCCGCCCGCGAGCGACGAACCGCTCACCGTGTCGACGTTGCCCGACGAGCCGGTCGGCAGTTGCAGTGTGAACGGCGCGAGGTTGAAGTTCGAGCCGGGCGGGCTGGACGGACTGAGCGCCATCGCCGTGGCCTGCTGGTTGGCGACGGCGGCCGGGCTGGCCGGGTCGTCACCACCGCAGGCGGACAGGAAGGCAGCGGACAGAACGGCGACGACGCACGGGATGATCGTGTTCTTCATGGTGTCTCTCTCTGATGGTCCGTGGCTGGGCGCCACGTTGTGGATAACGTTTTCTTTTTTTGGCAACGATTACCGGAAGGCAATCGTGTGCCCGCAGAAAGCACTCCAAAATACAGAAAGCAGGTATGTTTCGACGGCTGGAAAATTGCGTCTTAGATGCGGGATTTTTGATGCTTTCGATCGGCTTTCCGGGTTGATGCGTCGACCGACCGGAAATGATGCTAGCAAGAAGGGATCAAAGAGTAAACGTTTTCCTTATCGAGCAAGACGATGCCGCGATCCGTTGCCGTGTCGTGGCGCGCCGGATCTCGTATCGGCTCGAGGCCGGCGTGTGCGTTACGACTCCGTCGCCGCGACGTGCCGCGCGATGCGTGCCGCGCATGCGTCGGGCGTCGCGTCGGACGTATCGATCACCATCTGGCTGAACGGCCGCGACGCATAACCTTCGCGATACATCTCGGCGATCCGGCTGCGCTCCCAGTCCGTAAGTGCGCGCGAGCCGCGATCGGATGCCGCGACGTGTTCGGGCGGCGCGAGCGTCGCGACGAACAGCCGCGCATTGCGTGCATCGCAGGCGGCGCGCAGCCGCGCGAATTCCGCTTCGCCGATCGGATAGGCGATGACGAGATGACGCTCGCGCGCATCGGTGATCTGCGTGACGAGCCGCTCCAGCGCGATTGCCCACTGCACGTCGAACGGGGCGTCGTCGGGCGCATCGTGATCGTCGCCGTCGATGAAGCGCGCATCGGCCAGCACGCGCGCGAGCGCAAGACCGATCGTCGTCTTGCCGCTGTTGATCGGGCCGTTCAGGTGGATGACGGTGAGTGGAATCATGAGGGCGTGCAGGAACCGGACGACTCGCAGCTTGCCATGATCGGTGCGGCGTTGCAGTGCCGTCGGCGCGTCATGCGACGTGGTGCGATTGCGGGGAAAACGAAACGGGCGGGGGGAAGGAGAGAGGCAGGCCGCGCGTGCGGCCTGCCCGGCCGTGCCGCATTCAGCGATGCGGCACGGCGTCGAGCGACGCGACTTACTTGTCGTCGCCCTTGATCTGCGGCAGCGCCGAAGTTTCGCCCGGCGTCAGCAGGCCGACTTGCGAATACACGCGCAGCT